>CAXMOT010000081.1:0-3781 GCA_964195105.1 uncultured Gemmatimonadales bacterium
GAAGATGCTGGTGGGCAATAACAGCAGAAGGTTGCCGAACAGGTTGACCCATGCCTGGCCAATTGCCGACATGGGCCGGTAGAAAATATCGACCCGGACGTGGCCATCCTGTTTTAGCGTATACGCGGCGCCCAGTAAAAACACCAGGCTATGCAAGTACAGCAGTGATTCCTGCAATGCGACCGAGCCGACATTGAACAGGTAACGCATCACCACCACTGAGAACGTTAGCAATACGAGCGCGAGGGTGAGCCAGGCGACGCAGCGGCCGGTCCATTCGCTGAGGCCGTCGATAAACCGGATAACCGGAAGCGCGGTAGTCTTTATGCCGGAACGCATCTAAACCTGCAAAGCGTCAGGGTTGGTCGATAAGTTGGCTGCGGCCTTTTTCACTCATCGCAACCAGCACAAACTGGGCTTCTGTGACCTTATGCTGGGCAGACGCCGTGATCGATTGCGCCCAGACTTCGACAAAGATGGTGATGGATGAGCGCCCTATCTTGCCTATCCGGGTATAAAAAGACACCGTCGATCCCAGTTTGATCGGCGCCACAAAGATCATGCCGTCGATCGTCACGGTTGCGATATGCGAACGGGTGATCCGTTGCGCGGCCATCGCGGCGGCGAGGTCCATCTGCGATACGACCCAGCCCGCATAAACCTTGTTGTTGCCGTTGCTATCCTTGGGCAGCGCTTGCTGGGTCAGGGTCAGTTCTCCCAGTGGCCTGGGCTCTTCGTCTAATGTCGTTGTCATGGTAGGCTATCGTGATTCCTGTTCGATGGTGCTGCGGATTCAGCCAGGTAGCGTGAGCGTGCTGCTCGCATCCGGGGTCCGCCGGGCTTTGCCGTTCGTTGCTACACCTGGTCGGCGGATTATAGGTTTAACGCGTGGTAAAGGACATCAAAGGGTTATAATAATCCTAGAAACCTCAGTTGGATCACGAAAGTATGCACAACATCTTGACGCACCTGGAAAATTTGAAAAAGCTCTCATCACCAATAAGGTGACCATGAGTTTTTCAAATTACCCATGCACATCAATATGTAGCACATCTTTTTCACGCCCAACTGAGGTTTCTAGGATAATTGCAGTCCCGTCCTGATGGCGGTAGTTCAGCAAAGGTGGGTCGTGCCCGCCGGGAGTTTTGATTGGATAACTGGCATATCGTGCAGCGACGCTGCTGGATCTTTGACCTGGATGGCACGCTGACCCAGCCGCAGCATGATTTCGCGGCGATAAAGAAGGCGCTCGATGTTCCCGAGGACTGCTATATCCTCGAGCACCTGGAAACGCTGGACCCGGCAGTCGGCAAGCAAAAGCGCCGTGAACTCGACCGTATTGAAGTCGACATCGCGCAACGCTCGGTAGCGACCAGGGGAGCGCTGGAACTGGTGGCGAGGCTGGTAGCACAGCGCTGCAATATTGGGATTATTACGCGTAACTCGCGGGACAATGCCATGATCTCGCTGGAGCGAATCGGGTTGGCAGAACACTTTGCGGGCGGGTTTATAATCGGTCGAGATGAGGAGGAGCCCAAGCCGGATCCGGCAGGTGTGCGGCGCCTGCTGCGAGACTGGGGCGCAGAGCGGCAGGATGCGGTATTCGTAGGTGACTATGTGATCGATCTGCAAACCGCACAAGCCGCCGGCGTGGGTGCGATTCATTTTGATAGCGGCGCGCGCTTCCTGTGGCCAGAATATACCGATCTTGGTGTTTCTTGCCTCACGGAGCTGATTAAATAACGACTTATTGTTAGTAAAATACCCACTTATTTGGATTATATGGACATATTTTAAAATTCTAATATATTCGGACAATTTTTATATAACAACGTCTTATTTCAAATATTAATGATCAAAAGTGGTTTATTTAAATCGAATAAAGCCATTTATTTGCGACGTTCTTGGTTATTATGGCCATAAATCGGCCTTAGGTGGGGTTATTCCAGTTTCGCCCGGGTCTGCGGCTCCCCGCCCGGCAGCGGGCTTCGCGGCCGCTTAAATCCCGGCACTGTTTCGGGCCAAAAATACGGGGCCAGTTAAATGCCGGCGATGCCCCGATATTCACGATTTAGCCATCCATTTATCACCCGATTAATGTAAAATGACCGGCTTTTTATTCAATATCCTTTGTGCAGGAGCCCTTTGATGTTCAAGTTTACAGACACTATTGCTGATTTCGATCCCGAGCTGTCCGCAGCCATGGCTGCCGAGGTCACTCGCCAGGAAGAGCATATAGAGTTAATTGCCTCGGAAAACTACACCAGCACGCGGGTATTGGAAGCACAGGG
This sequence comes from uncultured Gemmatimonadales bacterium, assembly GCA_964195105.1. Taxonomy (GTDB): domain Bacteria; phylum Pseudomonadota; class Gammaproteobacteria; order Pseudomonadales; family IMCC2047; genus CAMYKE01. The sequence continues at coordinate 2,292 of CAXMOT010000081.1, forward strand.
CAGTGTTTTGACCAACAAGTATGCAGAGGGCTATCCGGGCAAGCGTTACTACGGTGGTTGCGAGCATGTTGATGTCGCCGAGGCGCTGGCAATCGAAAGGGCCAAACAGTTGTTCGGTGCTGACTATGCCAACGTCCAGCCACACTCCGGGTCCCAGGCGAACTCCGAAGTGTTTATGGCGCTGCTCCAGCCCCATGATACTGTGCTGGGCATGAGCCTTGCTGATGGCGGTCACCTGACCCACGGCTCGCGGGTTAACTTCTCCGGCAAGATCTATAACGCTGTCCAGTATGGCATCAACGAGAATACCGGCGAGATCGATTATGACCAGGTCGAGGCGCTGGCGCGAGAACACTCGCCGAAGCTGGTCATCGCAGGTTTCTCCGCGTACTCCCAGATTGTCGATTGGCAGCGGTTCCGGGATATCGCGGATTCAGTCGGCGCGTACTTCATGGTCGACATGGCGCATGTCGCCGGCCTGGTTGCGACGGGCCTGTACCCTAACCCCGTCCCGATCGCGGATGTGGTGACCACCACTACCCATAAAACCCTGCGCGGTCCGCGTGGCGGTCTGATCCTGGCGCGCTCGAATCCGGAGCTGGAAAAGAAATTCAATTCTTCGGTATTTCCGGGTCAGCAGGGCGGCCCCCTGATGCATGTTATCGCCGGTAAAGCGGTGGCGTTCAAGGAGGCCTTATTGCCGGAGTTCAAGACTTACCAGGAGCAGGTGGTCAAGAACGCCAAGGTCATGGCCGGCGTGTTTATGGAACGCGGTTACAAGATTGTCTCCGGCGGTACCGAAAATCACCTGATGCTGGTCGACCTGATCGATAAGGGCATTACCGGTAAAGATGCGGATGCGGCCCTCGGCCGCGCCAACATCACCGTGAATAAGAACGCGGTACCCAAGGATCCCCAGTCACCGTTCGTTACCAGTGGTTTACGCGTCGGCACCCCGGCGATTACTACGCGCGGCTTTGCCGAGGCGGAAACTATCGAGATGACGGGTTGGATGTGCGATATCCTCGACGATATTAGCAATGAAGACACGATCAACCGGGTGCGCGACCAGGTGCTGACCTTGTGCAGCAATTTCCCCGTATATGGTTAAACACCGGATGGCCGGCGGGCCCGGTTCCGTCGGTCGATTCCCGAGTGTCGCCAGCAGTGTGATGAGCTCGTACTCTAACTACTTGATAACTCAGGATGCAGAGTTTGCCAAATGACCCAAGACAAGACGCAGTCCGCAGATAATGGCCAGCCCTTTTCAAGGCTTGCAACGCCGTATTGGATCATCTGGCAAGCTCCCGTAGGGCGGGCCGATAAGCGGTCACTCGCGTTGTTGCGATTCTTGGCAAGGGCTGGCCATTCCCTGCGAATCGCGCCTGGCGGGCAACCGCTTCTCGGCTCGCTGAATCCAAAATTATCAAGTGGTTGGAGTACCAGGCGGCACCCGTATGCTCAGTAAGCTGAAAATAACCACCATCTTC
>CAXMOT010000082.1:0-7545 GCA_964195105.1 uncultured Gemmatimonadales bacterium
TTCCAGGTTGTCCATCCATACGGAGGTGCGCTGCAGCCGGTCTGCGGTGCGAATGTAGAACATCAGGAAGCGATCGATGTACTTGATCAGTGTTTCATCGTCCAGGTCGGTGGCGAACAGGTCGGCGTGACGTGGCTTCATACCGCCGTTGCCGCACAGGTACAGGATCCAGCCGTTTTCGGTGGCGATGATGCCGAAATCCTTGGATTGCGCTTCCGCACATTCGCGGGTGCAGCCGGACACGGCTGATTTGAGTTTGTGGGGCGAGCGCAGGCCCTTGTAGCGGTTCTCGACGGTGAGCGCCATGGCAACGCTGTCCTGCACGCCATAACGACACCAGGAACTGCCGACGCAGGATTTCACGGTGCGCAATGACTTGCCGTAGGCGTGGCCGGTTTCAAATCCGGGCGCGACCAGTTCTTCCCAGATGTCGGGCAGTTGGTCGATGCGAGCGCCGAACAGGTCGATGCGCTGGCCGCCGGTGATCTTGGTGTAGAGATTGTATTTCTTACCGACTTCGCCGAGCACGATCAATTTCTCCGGGGTGATTTCACCGCCGGCAATCCGGGGCACGACAGAGTAGGTGCCGTCTTTCTGCATGTTGGCCAGGAAGGTGTCGTTGGTGTCCTGCAGCCCGACGTGTTCCTGTTCAAGGATGTAGTCGTTCCAGATCGACGCGAGGATCGAGGCCGTTGCGGGTTTGCAGATATCGCAGCCTCGGCCGCTGCCATGTTTGGTGAGGAGTTCGTCAAAGGTCTTTATCGATTCCACCTTGATGATGTGGAACAGTTCTTCGCGGGTAAAATCAAAATGCTCGCAAATGGCCTTGCTGACTTCCATGCCGCGGGCGGCGAGTTCATGGTCCACAACATTCTTGAGCAGCGCAGCACAACCGCCGCAGCCGGTGGTAGCGCCCGTTGCGGACTTAACATCCCCGACACTGCAGCAGCCGGCGTCGATTGCCTCGATAATGCCGCCCTTGCTGACGTTCAGGCAGGAACAGATGGTCGCGGTGGCGGGCAGGGCTGCCGCACCCAATGCCGGTGCGCCGCCTTCGCTGGCGGGCAGGATCAACGCTTCGGGTGCTTCGGGCAGGTCGATACCGTTGAGGTAATACTGCAGCAAGGTATCGTAATCCTCACAGTCACCGACCAGTACCGCGCCCAAAAGTTTACTGTAATCTGCGCTGACAATCAGGCGTTTGTAGACTTCCGCACGCTCGTCGCTGAAGGTGTAGGCGATGGAGCCCGGGGTTTTGCCGAGGGAATCTCCCAGGGAGCCCACGTCTACACCCAATAACTTGAGTTTGGTGCTCATGTCGGCGCCCTGGAACGCCACGTGTTCGGATTCTTCCAGTAATTGGCTGACTGCCGCTTCGGCCATGCGGTAACCGGGGGCGACCAGGCCATAGATCATACCGCCGAACAGGGCGCACTCGCCGATTGCGAAAATGTCCGAGTCGCTGGTCTTGCAGTGATAATCGACTTCAATACCACCACGCGCACCAATCGTGATATCCGCATCACGAGCAAGCTGGTCATAGGGTCGGATACCTGCAGAGAACACGATGATGTCCGTTTCGAGAGACTCGCCGTCGGAAAATTCCATCTTCAGCCGGGCGCTTTCACCGGCAGTAATTTTTTGGGTGGCTTTGCTGGTATGCACGCGCACATCCAGCGCTTCGATCTTGCGGCGCAGCATCCCGCTGCCGCCCGGATCGAGTTGTACGCCCATCAGGCCAGGCGCGAATTCCACCACATGGGTCTCAAGGCCCAGGTTCTGCACCGCATTGGCGGCTTCAAGGCCCAGCAAACCGCCGCCAACGACCACGCCTGTCGTCCCGTTTTGAGACTTGGCTTTAATTTCACCGAGGTCATCAATGGTTCGGTAGACCAGGCAGCCTGGCAGGTCCGCGCCGGGAATAGGGGGTACAAAAGGGTAGGAGCCGGTTGCCAGTACCAGTTTGTCGTAGGCAAAGCTGCGGCCGGCATCTGTTATAACCGTTTTGGCTGCGCGATCGATCTTGACCACGGGATCACCAAAGTGCGCGTCAACGCCGAGTTCCTGGTAGTGCTCCCGGGTGGTCAGCGCCAGTTCCTCCGGCTTGCGGCCGGCAAAGTATTCGGACAGGTGAACCCGATCGTACGCCGGACGCGGCTCGCCACCGATCACGGTGATGTGCACGGGAAGATCGGTTTCGGCGAGTTTCTCCACATAGTGGTGTCCCACCATGCCATTACCGACTACTACGATTTTTTGCGCCTTCATTAAAATACCTTTGCTGCGATGAATTAACGTGTGAAGTTGATTGATCCAGATTGCCTTACCCGGGATATAGCAAGTTGAATGCCAGAATCGGTGGGCGAGCGAAATAAACTGTTAACTGGCTGAAATAAAATGGAAAAGCAGCTTTCCCGTTTTTCTCAGCGCGTCCCCTGGAGCGAGCTCGTGCGTGATAAACGTGGATTTGTGCGCCAATATTGTGCAGGGCAGAATCTGGTTTCTTCAATACGGGCGGTCGGTGTGCTGGAGGAGGGGGCCGCCAGCTAACAAAGTGTCATCTCGTCGACCGAAAATTAGGGCCTATGGGTAACTTGGCCATTCTTATAAACCTAATGTAATAAATTAGACTACTACTACAAGATGCTGAAATTAAATCATATTAATATTTAATAATAGAGGTGACTGCCACTTGGTGTGGGTTAGCCGGCGCGTATCGGAGGCGTCATTTTTCGCACCAAAAGCGTGCAAAATAGCTTGGTTTGTCCGGTCGATCGCGAGGCTTAAATCGGTGCGGCAGGGGGGTAATAAGGCCTTTTCGGTGCGCCAAAACGGGGCGCGTAGCAGGTGCGGACCCGGATGATATTCTGCGTGGAGAAGCGTAACTCCCTAATAACTAAAGGAATTGAAACTATTATTCACGAAATTTTGCGCTCTGGTGCGATACTTGCAATCTATCTGGCAGGCAGGTGAATTGGAAGGTGCGCCAGCCCAGAGCTCGATAGCTTAACGTGTCACATCAGCGCGTTGGCTAACGAATCCCGGAATTACGATCCTTTACTTGAATGAGTGGAAGCTATGCTATTTGGTCGCAGTAAACGCAAACCAATTGTCATCCCCAAAAAGGAGGTGAAGGAGTGGAAGTACAGTACCTGTAATTACTGTTCCACCGGCTGTGCGATTGAGATCGGTATCGATGACGAGGGTAAGGTCGTGACCAGCCGGGGTCATGCCGGCGCCGACGTCAATCGCGGCAAGCTGTGCATCAAGGGATTGCTGGAGCAGGAGTTGTTCGAATCGCCTGGGCGCGGCACCGAACCGCTGATGCGGGATTCGTTCCATGAAGATTACCAGACCGTCGATTGGGATACGGCGCTCGATCACAGTGCGGCAAAAATTAAGGAGATCCAGGAAAAGTACGGCAGGGATTCCTTTGCCGTGGTCTCGACCGGCCAGCTGCTTACCGAAGAATTCTATACCCTCGGCAAACTGGTGCGCGGTTGTATCGGCACCAATAATTACGATGGCAACACCACGTTGTGCATGGCATCGGCGGTATCCGGCTATAAGCGCTCGTTCGGTGCCGACGGCCCACCGGGTTGCTATGAGGATTTCGAGCACACCGGGTGCCTGATGGCGTTCGGCTCGAACCTGCCGGAACAACACCCGATTATTTACTGGCGCCTCAAAGAGGCCCGTGAAAAGCGCCATTTCCCGATGATCGTCGTCGATCCGCGGGTCACCATGCTGGCCCAGTGGGCAGATATTCACCTGCCGATTACACCCGGTACCGATGTGGTGCTGCTGAATGCGATGCTGTACGTCATCTTCGATGAGGGACTCGAGGACGCGGACTATATTAATGCCCACACCAACGGTATTGAGGAATTACGCGAGGTGGTCAAGGGCTACGATCCCAAGACCGCACAGAAGGTCTGCGGTATCGATGAAGACACGATTCGCAACGTCGCGCGTATTTACGCCAGGGCGCCGGCGTCGATGGCGATCTGGACCATGGGCATTAACCAGAGCACGCATGGGTCGGATGGCGTGTGCAATATCAATAACCTTAACCTCGTCACGGGCAACATCGGCAAACCCGGCGGCACCAGCCTGTCCATCACCGGGCAGTGCAACGCAATGGGTACCCGGGAATGGTCGTCCTGTTCCGGATTGCCGGGCTATCGGTTACTGGAAAAACCGCAGCACCGCGAGGAAATCGCCAATTTCTGGGGTATTGAACCCGAGTTTTTCCCGCCCAAGGTGGGCCTGAAGCAGACCGATATTTTCCCGGCGATTGAAACGGGGGAGATCAAGGGCATGTGGCTGGTGGCGACCAACCCGCTGACTTCGATGGCTAACCAGCCGCGTATTCGCAAGATGATGGACAAGCTGGAGTTCCTGATCGTGCAGGATGTCTACGAAGACGTAGAGACCACCCAGTACGCGCACATGTATTTCCCGGCCTCGGTCTGGGCCGAAAAAGAGGGCTGCCACACCAACACCGAACGGCGCGTCAACCTGACCCGCAATGCCCTCAAACCCTATGCCAATTCCAAGCCGGACTTCTGGATCTTCAACCAGATGGCCAAGCGCTTCGAGAACGGCGCCCGGATTGATTTTCCGGATTCCGCAGAAGCGGCCTTCGATGAGATGAAGGAACTGTCGAAGGGGGCAGAGCGTACCCTCGATATCTCCGGCATGAGCTATGACAAGATCGAGCAGGCGCGCGGCATCCAATGGCCGTATCGTGAAGATGCGGATGGCTTGAAGGGTGATGCGCGCCTGTATACCGATGGCAAGTTCCTGACCCCGGACGGCAAGGCCAACCTGATCTCGGTAAACTTTTTGAATAACAACGAGTGCCCGGACGATGAGTACCCGTTCTGGCTGAATTCCGGCCGGGTCGTTGAGCATTTCCATACCCGCACCCGTACCGGGAAGATTGGCAACTCCAACAAATTCAGCCCGACCGCTTACATGGAAGTGAACCCGGATGCCGCGGCGGAACTGGGCGTCGAGCACCAGTCCTATGTGCGCCTGGTTTCGCGGCGTGGTGATGCGGTGGTGATGGTGCAGCTGACCCAACGGGTGCCGCGCAATATGGTGTTCATCCCGTTTCATTACCACGACTGTGTGAACCGCTTGACCCTGGGGCTGCTCGATCCGTATTCCAGGCAACCTGCCTTCAAGCAGTGTGCGGTGAGAATCGAGGCGGTCGACCAGGATGAAGCCGCACAACTGAATTTACAGCGCCGGGCGTATTAACGGGAGTCGATGGACAATGTTGAAATCGGATAACAATTACCAAAACCAGATGGAACAGCTGCCGGGCGACTCCTTACCAGGTAATAAAACGCCAGGTAATAAAGTGCCGGGCGCTGGATCTGTTTCTGGAACCGACAGACCGCAGGGCGACGGCTCATCGATTTGGGAAGTGCGTACCCAGGAACAGCCCTATGCGTTCCTGAGCGATAAGGACATCAAGGACACCAATCGCTACGGGCAAAAGATAGACCTGCTGGAGCTCACGGAGAATAAATTACCCAAGGATCGGTCGCTGTTCATCAATGAAAATCCCGAAGTGGGCTGCAATCCTAACCGCAATAAACAGCACGGCTTTTTCTTTACCGCAGACAACTGCATCGGTTGCCATGCCTGCGAAGCCGCTTGCAGCGAAAAGAACGAAAACCCCGCCCATATCGCATTCCGTTCGGTCGGTTATGTGGAGGGTGGTACCTATCCCGATTACCAGCGCATGAACATTTCCATGGCCTGTAATCACTGTGACGACCCGGTGTGCCTGAAGGGTTGTCCGACCGGCGCCTATACCAAGCATGCAGAATACGGGGCGGTGTTACAGGATCCGGAAACCTGCTTCGGTTGCGGTTACTGCACCTGGGTGTGCCCGTATAATGCGCCGCAGCTGGACCCGGTCCAGGGCCAGGTGTCGAAGTGCAACATGTGTGTCGATCGCCTGGAAGTCGGCCTGAAGCCGGCATGTGTCTCGGCCTGTGTGGGCAACGCGCTGGATTTTGGCGTGATCGAAAACATTCCGGAGAACCGCGAGCAGGCGAAAGTCTCGATACCCGGTTTTCCCGATCCGGCAATTACCCGCCCGAATATTCGCTTCCAGCAGAAGAAAGAACTGCCCGACGAAATGCTCCGCACCGATAGTGCGCCGGTCAAATACCACAAGAACGACAAGGGCGAGTACAGGCCGGTGGTGGACCAGAAGCAGGGCAAGGCGCAACACTGGAATGTTGGCCGCCTCAGCTCTCGGGAAAATCCGCTGGTGCTGTTTACCCTGTCCGCACAGGCGGCGCTGGGAGCCTTCGCAATTCCGTTCCTGGCGGCGATGTTCGGCATTGAGTCGTTTGTCGCGTTCCAGCAGAGCGTCATGTACGTGCCGCTGGCAATCTCCAGCTGGGTGCTGATCGCATTCGCCCTGTTTATGTCGACCACCCACCTGGGTAAGCCGATGCGCTTCTATCGCGGCTTCAACAACCTGCGCCATTCGCCGGTTTCCCGCGAAGGCCTCGGTATCGCGCTGTTTATGGCGTTCCTTGGAATGCATATCGGGTTCGCGCTGCCCGCCAATGCGTGGGTGCAGGACGCTTATGTTTGGGCGTTTGATGCTGAGATCAGTGCGCTGTTGAGCCCGGGTGTTATGGCGCAGCTGGCGACGGTTACCGGGATGCTGGCGGTGCCCGCCGGGCTGATCGGGCTTTATTATATGGTTCGCTGCTATCGTATTCCCGCGCGACCGTTCTGGAACCATTGGCAGACTGGCACGGCGTTCGTCGGTAATATGCTGGCGCTCGGTGCATTGTGTGCCGGCGCCACCAGCGTGCTTACGCTGCTCGCAATGGGGGCAGACACCGGCGTCGCGCTGACTCTTTGCGGTGGCTTGATGGCGCTGGGTATTGCGCTGGAAGGTGTTGGCCTGATGGCGCATGCCCGGGATTTGAATGCAGCGGAGCATGAAGGTGCAGCCTCCCATTATGTGCAGGTCACCACCTTTGGCAAAACTTACCAGTTACGCAATACGGTGCTGGCCTTGAATTTTGTCCTGGTAGTCGCGCTGCTGGTAAGCGGCTTGACCGGAACCCTCGGCGGCATCCTGTGGGCGGTTGCCGGTGGTTTGGTACTGGTCACCAGCCTGGTGGGTCGTGCGTTATTTTATGTGTTGGTCATCCCGACCACCATGCCGGGCGCGTTCTTCTGGAAGAACAAGGGTTTCGAACAGCATGCCCGCGATGTCGGCCTGGCCAATATGCCCCAGGTTGGCGTGATAATGGATCGCCATTAACGGGCTATAACGGCGTGTAAAAACAGCACCGGCGACATGGAGCATGTTTGGCGTTTTTCGCGGCCTGCTTACTGTGTTAGTCTCGCGTTTCAAATCTTCCTGTATCTTACGGGCTAAGAGCTGACGCGGAGTATTACCGGCGCTATGACATTTGTTACGCTATTCCAATGGGGTAGCGATCTGTGGGAAATAATCGGGTTGTCGCTCGAGGTCAGCATCAGCGCGTTGCTGAT
>CAXMOT010000083.1:0-15956 GCA_964195105.1 uncultured Gemmatimonadales bacterium
AGGTGCCTGGGTGGAGTTCAAGGAAAGCGATGACAAAGTTACGCGGGCCAAGCTCGCGGCGATCATCAAGGCAACCGGCAAGTATATCTTTGTTAACAGGGTCGGCATGAAAGTCGCGGAGAAGACACTGGCCCGTTTGGCGATCGAGCTGCGGGACGGCACGATGAGCGTACTGGATAATGCACTCCTGTTTGATCGAGCCCTGGAAAATGTGATCGGTCATCTTCGCGAGATGAAAAATTGATGCGCAGCAAGTGATGGGTTAAGGTTCGCTGTAGCAACAGGATCGTCCTGGCCACGGCGGGCGACCAGCACCAATATTCCAGGATTTCCAGAGTGTACCATCAGATTAACAGCCACTGGTTAACCGGCGCGGAAGCCATTCCCTCGCCAAATTGCAATGAGCGGCCTGGCCAGCAGAGCATCAGCCTGCTGGTGATCCATAATATCAGCCTGCCGCCGGGGCAGTTTGGCGGCCCCCATATCAGTGAGCTATTTACCAATCAATTGCAGCCCGAGGGGCACCCGTATTTTGCCGAAGTGTGCGGGATGCAGGTATCTTCTCATGTGTTGATTCGTCGCGATGGTAGCGTGATTCAATATGTCCCGTTTGATAAACGCGCCTGGCATGCCGGGGATTCCTGCTTCGACGGTACAACTAACTGCAATGACTTTTCAATTGGCATTGAGCTGGAAGGTGTCGACGACCAGCTATATGAAGCCATACAATATGAGCGCCTGGCAGACGTGACCAGGGCACTGATAAGTGCCTATCCCGAATTAAGCCAGCAGCGTATTGTGGGGCATAGCGATATCGCGCCGGGACGCAAGACGGACCCCGGTCCGGCTTTCGATTGGGACAATTACCTGAAGCTACTAAAGGACGTATAGATAATGAAATTCCTGGTGCTGTTGATTACGCTCGGAAGCTATAAATTTTGGGGGCTGCGTGTCAACAAATCGGCTGACCAGTGGTTTTCCAGCCTGCGTGCCAGCCTGGAGAAACGCCTCGGTGGTTATCCCAGGATAGTAATGCTGCTGACGTTACTACTGCCGATCGCCGCCGCGGGGGGAGTAGTCTGGGCGCTGCAGGACTGGTTGTTTGGCCTGGTGGGCATTGTCTTGCATGTGTTGTTGTTATTTTATGCGTTTGGACGCGGTAATTTGCTTGAGCAAACCAGCACCTATTTGACTGACTGGCGAGCGGGCAACCTGGAGTCGGCGTACCTCGACGCGACACAGACCTTTGGCTTACAACGGGATATACGCGTCGATGATGCGGTTGGGATGCACCGCAATGTGCGGATCGGGCTGTTTTACCAGTGGTTCCAACAAATTTTCCTGATCATATTCTGGTATCTGCTGGCCGGCCCTCTGGTGGCGCTGTTTATTCGCCTGGTGTGTTTGTACGACGCTGATGAGCGGCTTGAAGATGATCACTCCGAAGCGGTAATGCCATTGCAACTGCAACATGCGATTGAGTGGCTTCCGGCGCGGTTGATGGGGCTGACGTTCGCAATCGCCGGTAACTTCACCCTGTGTTTCAAGGAATGGAACAGTGCGTTGTTTAACTGGAGCATGCCTACAGAAGAGGTTTTGCATCGATCCGGTATGGCTGCATTGGGGGTATGTGAGATCGATACCAATCCCGATATCCCGGCTCCGGTGGTGGCGGTTTCGGACGCAGATATAGCGTGTTTTGGTGAGGAAATCGAAACTATCCAGGGGCTTATCGTACGCACCCTGGTGATCAGTGTTGTGATCTGCGCTTTGTTTATCCTGTCCTAAAGCCACGCGTTGCAGCGTTTCCCTTTTGCCTGTCCCTCGCTTTGATGCCCTGGTTTTTGACCCTGAGCAACCGCTGACGTCGCGCCCTCAAGTATACATTGCAGTATTGTTAGGGATAGCTGCGATGGCTTTGGGGGAAATCAGGATGGCAAAACGGATATTCATCATTCAGGATCACCCCGATCCTGACAGCGCGTGGTTTGGTTGCCGCCCCAGGTAACCAGGTTAACTTCCCCGGCCAGAATGCCCGCAACGAAAAAGCACAATGCAAGCGCCGCGCAGCGGTGGCGGTTGTCGAACAATAAATAGTTAGCCGTTTTGGTATCATGCATGTGGATGCGGTCGGTAATGATGCTGTACTTTGTGAAGCATTCGGGATGTCGGAACCCTCGTAATCGGGGTTAACGTGTTAATGTATTGGCTAATACAGGGAGTCGCTTCATGAAATTTTTTTCCGACGCTTCAACTGATATCGATGCCCAGGAAACCACGGAGTGGCTTGAGTCTCTCGAGGCCGTCATCCAGCACGATGGCGTGGAGCGCGCCCATTACCTGCTCCGTAAGCTCTCCGAACAGGCGGCGCGCACCGGCAGTGACATTCCCTATGCCCTGACAACCCCCTTTTGCAATACCATTCCGACTTCTGACGAACCCGTCATGGCCGGCGACCCGGAGATGGAACGTCGTATTGGCTCCCTGGTACGCTGGAACGCGCTGGTAACTGTGATGCGTGCCAATATGAACTCGGATGACCTGGGTGGGCATATATCGACTTTCCAGTCGGTGGCGACGCTTTACAGCGTCGGCTTCAATCATTTTTGGCGGGCACCCAGCGACCAGCACCGGGGTGACCTGGTGTACTTCCCGGGCCACTCGTCCCCGGGAGTTTATGCGCGTTCATTCCTTGAGGGGCGGATCACCGAGCAGCAGTTGGACAACTTTCGCCGCGAGGTCGATGGTGATGGCCTGTCTTCCTATCCGCATCCCTGGTTGATGCCGGACTATTGGCAATTCCCCACCGTATCCATGGGGCTCGGGCCGATCCAGGCGATTTACCAGGCCCATGTAATGCGTTATTTGTCGGCTCGTGAATTGGCGCCTCGCGGCGATCGTAAGATCTGGGCGTTTCTTGGTGACGGTGAAATCGATGAACCCGAATCGCTGGGTGCGATCTCGCTGGCGGGGCGAGAGCAGCTCGAGAACCTGATCTTTGTCGTTAACTGCAACCTGCAGCGCCTCGATGGCCCGGTCCGGGGCAATGGCAAGATTATCCAGGAACTGGAAAGCGTGTTTCGCGGGGCCGGCTGGAACGTGATAAAGGTGGTGTGGGGGCGTCATTGGGATGCGCTGTTGGCGCAAGACCACGATGGCTTGCTGCAAAAGCGTATGGACGAGGCGGTGGATGGCGAGTACCAGAACTACAAGGCCAACGATGGCGCCTTTGTGCGGGAACATTTTTTTGGTAAGTACCCGGAACTGCTGGAGCGCGTAAAACATTTGAGTGACGACGAGATATGGCAGCTGAATCGTGGCGGACATGACTCGTACAAGGTGCACGCGGCTTATCGCGCAGCGGTTAATCATAAGGGCAGGCCCACGGTGATCCTGGCGCATACGGTTAAGGGTTATGGTGTGGGTTCCAGCGGCCAGTCACAGATGGGTACTCACTCGTTGAAAAAGATCGACCACGAGACGCTTAAGCGTTTTCGTGATCGCAACATGATTCCCGTAAGCGATGAGGCATTGGCCCAAGTGCCCTATTACCGGCCTCCCGAAGATAGCCCCGAGCTTGTCTATATGCGCGAGTGCAGGCAGTCACTGGGTGGCTACTTGCCACAGCGGCGCACGAAGTCGGAGAAGTTGCAGGTGCCGGAGCTAGCCGACCTGGCTGCGCATCTCAAGGGTACTGGCGAGCGGGAAATTTCTACCACGATGGCATTTGTGCGCTTGTTATCGACTTTGGTCAAGGATAAGGCGATCGGACCGCGTGTCGTCCCCGTGGTGCCCGATGAAGCGCGTACTTTCGGTATGGAAGGTATGTTTCGCCAGTTGGGTATTTATTCCTCGGTAGGGCAGCTCTATGAGCCGGTCGATGCCGGCCAGGTCATGTATTACAAGGAAGATAAGAAAGGCCAGATACTGGAGGAGGGTATTACCGAGGCAGGCGCCATGTCGGCGTGGATTGCATTGGCTACCGCCTACAGCACCTATAACCTGCCGATGATCCCGTTCTATATCTATTATTCCATGTTCGGTCATCAGCGGATCGGCGACCTGTGCTGGGCGGCCGGTGATTTGCGGGCGCGCGGATTCCTGCTGGGGGCGACTTCCGGCCGCACCACACTCAATGGTGAAGGCTTGCAGCACCAGGATGGTCACAGCCATATCCTGGCCAACACGATTCCCAATTGCATCAGCTATGACGCCACCTTCGGTTACGAGGTGACCGTGATTATCCAGGAAGGCATGCGGCGTATGTACCAGGAGCAGGAGTCGGTGTATTTCTACCTTACCCTGCTCAATGAAAAATACTCACAACCCGAACTGCCGGAGGGTGCCGAGCAGGGCATCGTAAAGGGTATGTATCTCTACCAGCAAACGACCCTGCAGGATAAGCCTCATGTTCAGTTGCTGGGCAGTGGCGCTATCCTGCGCGAGGTGATCGCGGCCGCGGAAATTCTCGAGACCGAGTTTGCAGTCGCGGCTGACGTCTGGGCGGTAACCAGCTTTAACCAACTGGCACGTGATGGCCAGGATGTGGCGCGCTGGAATATGCTGCACCCGGAGGAGTTGGCACAGGCATCTTATGTGCAGCAGTGCCTGAAGGATCGCGTAGGACCGGTTATTGCTGCGACAGATTACATAAAGAACTATGCCGATCAGATTCGCGCGATGGTGCCTGCGGATTACCGGGTGCTAGGCACGGATGGGTTTGGCCGCAGCGACTCGCGCAGCAAGCTGCGCAGTTTCTTTGAGGTGGATCGCCATTATATCGCGATCGCTGCATTGCGTGCCTTGCAGGACAGCGGCGAAGTCGATGCTGCGAAGGTAGCCGCGGCGATTCGGGAATTCTCGATCGATCCGGAAAAGCCCAATCCACGCAGCGTCTAAGTTATAACTGCGGTTTGGGTCGCTGTTTCCACAGAACCTCTTTTTCATCGTTTGCCTTGGCCAGCCAGCGCGCTGCCACAAAGCTCACGTCTGAAAGCCGGTTCAGGTAGATCCTGCTCGCCGGGTTAACGTCTTCCTGTTCCGCCAGCGCAATCACCCTGCGTTCGGCGCGGCGCGCGACACTGCGCACCACGTGGCACAGGCTTATCAGCCGCGAGCCACCCGGTAAGATAAAGTTTTCCAGCGCGGGCAGGTCTGCGTTGAGGTGCTCCGTCAGTTGCTCCAGGCTCTGCCATTGTGCTTCCTCCAGCAGGTTGTTGCCGGGCATGGCGAGTTCTCCGCCGAGGTCAAACAGGTCGTTCTGGACCCGCAAGAAACTGTCGTAAAGCTCGTTCTGGTTGTCGAGTTCGCTGAGGAATAATCCCACGAAACTGTTTAGTTCATCGACACAGCCCATGGCTTCGATGCGGGCAGACTGTTTGGATAAGCGGGAGCCATCGGCGAGCGAGGTTGAGCCCTTGTCGCCGCTGCGGGTGATGATGCGTGATAAGCGTTTTTTCATTACGTATAAATAACCTTAAGTTTCCAAATGTTGAGCTTCCAGGTCCGACAGACTCCGAACAGGCTGTTGAAAAACGTTAGCGAGGCAGCCAAGACAAGGCAAAAATGCCCGAGAAAGCTGAGTTTACACGAAGTAAATGAGCATTTTGAGGGCATTTTTAACGAAGAATTGGCCATGCAGGTAGTTTTTCAACAGTCTGCTAGTACGGATTCCAGCAGCCGATAGTTTACCGGAGTTTGAATATTTAATGCGCGGCCCTGTGCGCAGATAAAGCCGTTAATGGCGTCGATCTCGGTACGCCGGCCCTGCGCAAGGTCCTGGTGCATGGATGAAAAATTTGCGCCGGTGGTCTTCAACACCTCCAGCACGCAAGCGTAGAGGCCCGGCTGGGGTAGGGGGATGCTCGCAGCCCGCATAACACACTCTGCTTCGATTGCCAGCGAGAGAATTGTATCAAGGGATTCTTGATCCTCCAGTAGCGCGCCATTGCGGCAGAGCTTGAGTGCCGTCAGGGCATTAATACAGCTATTGATGGCCACCTTGTGCCACAAGCGCGTATTGATATCGTCAACCCACTCGATGTCGAGCTTCAACGCAGAAAAACACGCTACGAGCGCATCGATGTCGGCAGCGGCGATGGGGCTCAGGGCGCCGAACCGGGTATCTCCATGACCAGCATGGACCACATGAAAGCGTTGTTTCTGGAACGCACCATCGGTGGTGGTGCCGGCGATGACGGTTAGCTCCGGATATTGCCGGGCAACCCGCTCCTGCATGCCCATGCCATTTTGCAGCAGGATGATTCTGGTTGTGGCCGTGAAATTGTGTTGTACGGTGGCGAGGGCTTCCAGCGTGGCAAAACTCTTGGTCGTGACCAGCAGCCACTCGATTGCTTCATCCAGGGCGCCGGTCTCGATTGCGGTAACCGCAGGTTGGTGTTCCGCGGTTGCGGTTTCCAGTAACAGCGACGCATCGCGAAACTGCGCACCGGCGACAGAATCCTTCAATATCAGGGTAACCGGATAGTCCTCCAGCGCCAGGTAACCGGCCCACAGGCAACCGATCGAGCCGGCGCCAAGCACATGCCAGGGCATATCGGGTGGATTGGTTTCAGTCATGATCGGGTCGCAGTGTCATTGCAGTAGTAGGCGCAGTCCGCCATTCTATCATCACATAGTACTCCAACCACCTGAATCCCAGGTTATCAAGTGATTGGAGTACTTGAGAAAATAACGTTTTTCGGGAGCGTGTGAAAATTCACTCAAAATCGCCGCGAATTCGCAGGATACTTGTGTAGAGACCTTTTCTGAATGTGACGAGCGAAGCCGAGACGAGGCAAAAGCAGGCGAAAAAGCGCAGTTTACTGATGTAAATGAGTATTTTGAGTTGGTTTTTAACGAACTATTGGCGAGCGTAGTAATTGAGCGAAGGTCTCGGGTAGAATGGTGCCGATTATTCTACTTGTATTGGTTAGGAGTCTGTCGGATTTAGGGTTAATCTACTGCGGAAAAGCCGAATTTGGTCAGATTTTTCGATTATTCTCGTTAAATAGCTGGCTATTCGCCTCAAATAGTCGAAAAATCTACCTCAAATCGGACTTCCCCTCGCTACGATCACCTAAACTCGACAGACTCCCAGGGAGATTTTAATGCCTTCATTTGATGTCGTATCTGAAATAGACAAACACGAGGTCAGCAACGCTGTCGACCAGGCAAATCGGGAGGTCGGTACCCGGTTCGATTTCAAGGGTGTGAATGCCAGTTTCGAGCAGAGCGAGTATGTGGTGACCCTGACCGCGGAAGCCGAATTCCAGGTGCAGCAGATGCTGGATATTTTGCGCGCCAAGCTGGTCAAACGCGGCGTTGATGTGGGCTGTATTGAAACCGGCGACATCCAGCTTTCCGGCATGAAATCTTTTCAGGAAGCGACTCTTCGCCAGGGTGTCGACGCGCCGTTGGCAAAGAAGATAGTCAAGATGATCAAGGATAAAAAAATGAAAGTCCAGGCCGCTATCCAGGGCGACCAGGTGCGGGTTACCGGTAAGAAGCGCGATAACTTGCAAGAGGTCATCGCGATGCTCAAGAAAGAGGATCTGGGATTGCCCCTGCAGTTTTCAAATTTTCGAGACTAGTGGTTTTTTAGTAACGACTCAAAATAATCTGCCCGGCGCGCCCAGCGACTAATGCAAACACAGACCTTTAAGGAGGCCATTCTTAACCGGCGCATCCTGATATGCGTGTTCACCGGTTTTGCCTCCGGTCTTCCGCTGTATGTGTTGATTCAGTTGGTCCCCGCCTGGTTGCGGGTGGAAGGAGTGGGGCTCAAGGAGATTGGATTCTTTGCCCTGATCGGGTTTCCCTATACCTGGAAATTCCTGTGGTCGCCGGTAATGGACCGGTATACGTTACCCTTCCTGGGGCGGCGCCGCGGCTGGATGCTGGTAACCCAGCTCGCACTGCTGGTATCGATCGGCTCGCTGGGGTTTATCAAGCCGGATCTATCGATCTGGACCGTGGCTTACCTGGCCGCGGCGGTGGCTTTCTTTAGCGCCAGCCAGGATATTGTGCTCGATGCCTATCGCCGCGAACTGCTGCCGGACATCGAACTGGGCCTGGGTAATGTGATTCATGTCCAGGCCTACCGCCTCGCCGGCCTGGTGCCGGGTGCGCTGGGGCTGATTTTGGCCGACTTCCTGCCCTGGCATGTGGTATTTGCGGTAGTGGCGGCGTTTATGGGGGTTGGGGTGATCCTGACCCTGTGCATCCAGGAGGCGATCACTGATCCGACTCCACCCAAAACCCTGCGCGAGGCGGTCGTGGAGCCGTTTCGAGAGTTTATGCAACGCCAGGGCGTGGGCGCCGCGTTACTGATTCTTGCGTTCCTGTTCCTGTATAAACTCGGGGATAACATGGCAACCGCGCTGTCGACACCCTTCTACCTCGATGTAGGCTTCAGCCTGACTCAAATCGGCTCCATCGCCAAGCTGGCGTCGCTGGTTGCCGTGATCATCGGCGGCCTTGCTGGCGGCCTGATGATGATCAAGCTCGGCATCAATCGAGCGCTATGGGTGTTTGGTGTCGTACAGGTGCTGAGCATATTGGGCTTTGCGCTGCTCGCTGAGCTGGGTGCTAACCCATGGATGCTGGGCGTTGTGGTGGCGCTGGAATACCTGGGTGTGGGTTTGGGGACTGCAGCATTTATCGCGTTTATTGCCCGCACCACCAACCCTGTTTTCGCCGCGACCCAGTTTGCGTTATTCACTGCGCTGACCGCAGTGCCGCGTACCCTTGCGAATGCGGTGACCGGTGTTATCGTTGAGCAGGTGGGTTGGACGAGTTTCTTCCTGCTCTGCACCATGCTTGCGATTCCGGGCATGCTGTTGCTGTTCAAGGTCGCGCCCTGGAACGGCGATGAGGAAGACGCCCCGGCCGGGGAATTGTCGAAACAGTAAGCGCCGGTATCAGGGTCAATAGACTGCGGGGCTTGAAATAATGTTCGGCTGGCCGCATCTCTTTCCTTGAACTCGTATTCCCGACAAGCTGGAATTTATGTCATTGACCCCATCCGAAAGCGCTCGCGAGCTGTTATTGACGCAGTCCCATGGCGTGCTTTCTACTCAATCCCTCGATTGCGCGGGCTATCCGTTTGGCAGCATTGTGCCCTATGTCCTTGATCAGTCGGGTAAGCCGATTGTCCTGATTAGCCGGTTGGCGCAGCATACTAAAAACATTGCGGCCGACCCGCGCGTGTCGTTGCTGGTGAGCGATGCGGGCCAGGCCGGTTTTGCCGATATCCAGACCTGTGGCAGGATTACCCTGGTGGCTGATGCCGAGCCTGTATCCGATGGCGATTCCCGGGAACGCTACCTGCGTTTTTTCCCGGATGCGCGCAGCTATGTGGAGGAACTGGACTTTGATTTCTATCGCCTGCAGCCGCTCAAGGTGCGGTTTATCAGAGGCTTTGGCCAGATACACTGGGTACCCGTTGCGGAGCTTTGCCAGTCCAACCCCTTTGAAAATGATGCTGAGCAGGATATCGTGGAACATATGAATAGTGATCACGCTGACACCGTTCAGCGTTATTGCAAGATGGCCGGGGTCGCCGTTCCTGCGGAGTTAACACCGCAGATGGCAGGCGTTGACGCCTGCGGTTTTCAAGTGAGAGTGGGTCAAAAAATTATCCGCTGCAGCTTTGACCAGCCAGCGACCACTGCCAATGATGTGCGTAAGGCACTGATTCGTGCTTTGCATTCCTGAACAATGAAATCCTGAATTATGAAATTTCTGTTTATTCTCTTCGTCGTCCTGCCAATCGTGGAAATCATGGTCCTGATTGAGGTGGGCAGCCAGATAGGTACATTGAATACTGCGGCGCTGGTCGTATTGACCGCGTTGATCGGCAGCCTGATGCTGCGCCAGCAGGGCTTGTCCACCTTGTTTCGGGCCCGGGAGCGGATCGATAGCGGGCAACTGCCGCTGCAGGAGATGCTGGAAGGTATTTGCCTCGCGGTCGGTGGTGCTCTTCTGGTGACGCCGGGTTTTGTGACCGACGCGATCGGTTTCGCTTGCCTGTTGCCGGTGTCGCGGGTGGCGCTGGTGCGGATTGTGTCGCGATATGTCGTCGCGCATGCGGATATTGTGGAGGTACGAGCAACCACCATGGGTGGCCAGCAACGCCCGGGTGATGCTATTGAAGGTGAGTTTACCCACCCCGATGACGACCGGGAAAATTAAGGAACCTCTGATTAGTAAAAACTTTTCCCGGCTACCGTTGAAATCGCGCCAATAAACCCCATTTATGCTGCACGACCTTAGGTTGGGTTAATTCAGTCAGGTTGTTAACTGGTTTTAGCTCTAGCCGGCGGCCCAAAAACAGGGTGGCCAATAAGACTGTAAGTATTTTTAATCAATTTTAATCAGGAGAGTGTGTGTGATGAAAATTCGTCCTTTATACGACCGAATTGTTGTGCGTCGTGAGGAAGAGGAAACCACTACCGCAGGTGGGATCGTGTTACCCGGATCAGCGGCAGAGAAGCCTAACCAGGGTGAAGTGGTTTCAGTGGGAGATGGCAAGTTACTGGATAACGGCGAAATCCGCCCGTTGGCCGTCAAGGTTGGTGATAACGTGATCTTCGGTAAATACGCTGGCAGCAATACTGTCCAGATCGGTGACGAAGAACTGTTGATCCTGAGTGAAAGCGAAATCTACGGCGTAGTCGAAGCCTAAGATTTTTCACCCCCATAAATAATTGATTTAACGCTTAGTAAAGGAAAAAAACATGGCTGCTAAAGACGTATTATTTGGTGATTCAGCCCGCCAGAAATTGGTTGAAGGTGTAAACATCCTCGCGGATGCGGTTAAAACCACGCTGGGCCCGAAGGGTCGTAACGTCGTACTCGACAAATCTTTTGGTGCACCGACGGTGACTAAAGACGGTGTTTCCGTTGCGAAGGAAATCGAGCTCAAGGACAAGTTCCAGAACATGGGTGCGCAGATGGTTAAGGAAGTTGCTTCCCAGACCTCAGATATTGCAGGCGACGGAACTACCACGGCGACTGTATTGGCCCAGTCAATTATGTCAGAAGGTTTGAAGTCGGTTGCTGCCGGCATGAACCCGATGGACCTGAAGCGCGGTATCGACAAGGCCGTTGTTGCGGCTACCGCTGAACTTCACAAGCTGGCCCAACCTTGCGTAGACAGCAAGTCTATCGCCCAGGTGGGTACTATTTCGGCCAACAGTGACACTGCCGTCGGCGACATTATCGCTGAAGCAATGGATAAGGTTGGTAAAGAAGGCGTGATCACTGTTGAAGAAGGCAGTGGCCTGGAAAATGAGCTGGATATCGTAGAAGGTATGCAATTTGACCGTGGCTACCTGTCTCCTTACTTCATCAACAACCAGGAAACGATGGGTGTCGATCTTGAAGCACCACTGATTCTGTTAGTTGACAAGAAGATCTCCAACATCCGTGAAATGCTGCAGCTTCTGGAAGGCGTTGCCAAGTCCGGCAAACCGTTACTGGTGATTGCTGAAGACATCGAAGGCGAAGCGCTGGCTACGTTGGTTGTTAACAACATGCGCGGCATCATGAAAGTTGCTGGCGTTAAGGCACCGGGCTTTGGCGATCGACGTAAAGCGATGCTGCAGGATATTGCTATCCTGACCGGCGCTACCGTGATTTCCGAAGAAGTTGGCCTGAGCCTAGAAGGTGCGACCCTGGAAGACCTGGGTTCTGCCAAACGCATTACGATCAGCAAGGAAAACACCACGATCGTTGATGGCGCCGGTAACACTGGCGATATCGAAGCGCGTGTTACGCAGATTCGTGCGCAAATCGAGGAAACTTCCTCGGATTACGACCGTGAAAAATTGCAAGAGCGTGTGGCCAAACTGGCGGGCGGTGTTGCGGTAATCAAGGTTGGCGCTACGACTGAAATTGAAATGAAAGAGAAGAAGGCGCGCGTTGAAGATGCGTTGCATTCTACTCGTGCTGCGGTAGAGGAAGGCGTAGTCGCCGGTGGCGGTGTTGCCCTGGTGCGTGTGCTGCAATCTATGGAAGAGCTGGAAGGCGAAAATGACGACCAGACCGCAGGTATTCATATCGCGCGTCGTGCGATGGAATCGCCTTTACGCCAGATCGTTACCAACGCCGGTGATGAAGCCTCTGTCGTATTGGACAAGGTCAAGAATGGCGAAGGTCATTACGGTTACAACGCTGCAACTGGCGAGTATGGCGATATGCTGGAGATGGGTGTTCTTGATCCCGCGAAAGTGACACGTACTGCGCTGCAGAATGCGGCATCCATTGCTGGTCTGATGATCACTACCGAGTGTATGGTCACAGATGCAGCCGATGATTCAGGTGCTCCTGGCATGCCTGATATGGGCGGCATGGGTGGTATGGGTGGTATGGGTGGCATGATGTAACACGCCTCCCAGGCGAAAGACTAAAAGGCCGCTCATTTGAGCGGCTTTTTTTTGTCCCGGGGTCGGACTCATTTTTCGCGTTTCAAAAAATGACTCTGACCCCTTTATACATTGCGTTTCAAAAAATGACTCTGACCCCTTTATACAAAATTTGCGTTAACAAACTCCCAGTTCACCAGTGCCCAGAACGCATCGATATAGCTGGGTCGCGCGTTGCGATAGTCGATGTAGTAGGCATGCTCCCAGACATCCACGGTGAGCAGGGGGGTTGCGTCACCCGTCAGGGGAGTTTCCGCATTACCCGTATTTGCAATCGCCAGCGAACCATCGCTGTTCTTTACCAGCCAGGTCCAGCCGGAGCCAAAATTCGTCAGCGCAGATGTGGTGAATTCAGTTTTGAAGGCATCGAATGAACCAAAGCTTGTGATGATGGCATCCGCTATCGCGCCGCTGGCTGCACCGCCACCGGTAGGGCTCAGGCAGTTCCAGTAGAAGGTATGGTTCCAGATCTGGGCGGCGTTGTTGAACATTCCACCGGAGGAAGACCGTACAATTTCTTGCAGTGATTTGCCCTCAAATTCCGAGCCTGGTAGCGCGGCGTTCAATTTATCAACGTAGCTCTGGTGATGTTTGCCATAGTGGTACTCGATTGTCTCTCCTGAAATATGGGGTTCCAGAGCGGTTTTATCATACGGCAGTGCAGGAAGTTCTATTGTCATGTGAGATCCATCCGTGTTGAGCGTTTCAAAAGTGCTAAATGTTAAGTCGGAAGGCGACTCTAGCAGCATTGTTTTGGCTTGCCAATATCCTGCCCCAGGCGATCAAAAAAAACTTATACCACCAAAAAATGTAAGGGTTTTATGTACTTATATGGCGGCGCAATTCCTTTTTATTTGGAGGTGAGTTGGTTAGAATGGCGCCATGGCGCGCTGGACTGTGCTTATATCCCAAAAAATTTACGAACAACAGAAGGTATTATGATGGAATTAATAATTAATTTTTTACTGCGCTGGGCACACGTCCTGTTTGGCATAACCTGGATTGGCTTGCTCTACTACTTTAACTTTATCCAGACGGAATACTTCAAGGAAGCCGAGCCGGATGCGAAAGCCGATGCGACCAAAAAGCTGGCGCCGCGTGCGCTGTGGTGGTTTCGCTGGGCCGCAATGGGCACATTCCTGACCGGTATTGTGCTTATCGGCGCAATGGGTAGCGCAGTCAATGGCTTCCTTATCGTCGGTGCGGTTGCCGGAACCCTGATGTTCCTGAACGTATGGCTCATCATCTGGCCGAACCAGAAGATTGTCATCGGCCTGGTTGAAGGCGACGCTGCTGCTGCGGCTCCCAAGGCGGGACTGGCTTCTCGTACCAATACGCTGTTGTCCGGCGCCATGTTGCTGGGCATGCTGGGTTCCAAGCACGGTACGTTGCCGGGGCTGATCCCCGTCAGCAGCCCTGACTTTGCTGCCACCGGCCTGATTATTGCCCTTTTAGTTATCACCGCGGTCCAGGTTAATGCCCTGGTTGGCAAGATGGGCCCCATGGCCAGTGTCTCCGGTGTGATTCACAGCAATATCGTATTAACGGTACTAATCTGGGCAATATTGAGCTTTATCTAGTTCAGTTCTCCCAGTTGCTGGTAAAAGGCCCCGCTTGCGGGCGCTGCTGTTCCGCAGTTTGACAGTCATAAAGCGAACCTCATTTGAGGTTCGCTTTTTTTGTGCCTCGGAGGGTCTGGTTTGAGTATATCCAGCAAGCTTCTTCGCTCGAATAAATTGAGCTGAATCACCCGTAATATTCGCAGTACTGTCCAGCCTGCCTTAGCACTGTTTAACTGTTTAACTGTTTAACTGGATAATCTGGTCACTGAGAACCCCTTGTGATTTATTCACAGGCTTATTTAACCCAACTGTGGGACAGCAGTGGCCTCGGCTCCCTTTTTTGTCTTTATCCAATTCTTGTCTCAACACATAGTTGAGGCGAACAAACGTTTGGCTCCAGGTTACAGCGAGTGCCCCCGTAAAGCAGGTGTCAGGCTTTAAATGGAGGCAGTTTCCTGTCAATCAATCTGTTCTCCAATTTCACGTACTGCGGTATCCCGTTCTGGTAGGGCGGGTAGTCCTCGCCCTGAATCAGCGGAGACAGGTAGTCGCGCGCCTTATCGGTGATATTCATGCCATCTTCGGTAATGAAGTCGCGCGGCATCATCTTTTCCACGTTGGCGACATCGGCGAGCGCGGCTTCCCCTACGCTCCATCGGTATTCGGTTCCAGGCTCCCTGACAATTACCGGCATCACTGAACGCTTGCCCTGTAGGGCGAATTCTACCGCCGCTTTGCCCATGGCATAGGCCTGGTCTACGTCTACTTTGGAAGCGATGTGGCGCGCGGATCGCTGCATGTAGTCGGCGATCGCGTAGTGATACTTGAAGCCTGTCTCCTCCCTCACCATCTGTGCCAGCGTTTGCGCTACCCCGCCCAGTTGCACATGGCCAAAGGCATCCTTGGTGCCGGCATCGGCGATGAATGTACCATCTTCATACTGGGCGCCTTCCGAGGTAACGATGACGCAATAGCCCTTATCTGCCACGGTCTCTTTTACCCGTTCAATAAAGGCAGCCCTGTCGAAGGGGATTTCCGGGAACAGGATAATATGTGGCGGTTCTCCTTCGCGCGTTGCGGCAAGGCCTCCTGCGGCAGCGATCCAGCCGGCGTGGCGGCCCATGACCTCGACGATAAATACCTTGGTGGAGGTTTCGTACATGGATCCGATATCGATACCCGCTTCCAGCGTGGACACCGCCACGTATTTCGCAACGGACCCGAAGCCGGGACTGCAGTCCGTGATGGGCAGGTCATTATCGACCGTCTTTGGAATGCCGATACAGGTCATCGGGTAGCCCAGCTTGTCACCGATCTGGGCGATTTTATTGGTGGTGTCCGAGGAATCACCGCCACCGTTGTAAAACAGGTAACCAATATCGTGTGCCCTGAAGACTTCTATCAGGCGCTCATACTGGGCGCGATGCTCGGAGAAGTCCTTGAGCTTGTAGCGGCACGAACCGAAGGCGCCGCCGGGGGTATGGCGCAGCGCGGCAATCGCAGCGTCGGTTTCGAACGACGTGTCGATAAGGTTTTCTTCGAGTGCGCCAAGGATGCCGTTGGCACCGGCATATACCTTGCCGATAGCATCCGGATGCTGGCGCGCTGTCTCTATCACCCCGCATGCCGACGCATTTATGACGGCGGTTACCCCACCAGATTGTGCATAGAACGCATTTTTAGCCATCTGTTACCAAACCCTCTTGTGTTAATTTTAATAGCGAAATACTGCCTGGATTCAATGCCAATACTACTCGATTATTGCTTTGCCTGCATCGCACAAATGCGCTATTTGGGGCTAGGGAACCTCTGGTGGATACCTAGAAGTGGCCGCCACAAAGTGGTATAAACAGCGCTCATCCAACAGCCTGTATCGAACACACTATATGCACATACATATTCTCGGAATCTGCGGTACCTTCATGGGGAGCCTGGCCATTTTGGCCAAGGAGCTCGGCTTTGAGGT
>CAXMOT010000084.1:0-16978 GCA_964195105.1 uncultured Gemmatimonadales bacterium
AATAGTGGCGAATTCGAACCAGAGGCATAACAACGCCATCGATCCGAACCCGGGACCGTTTATGGCTCACCGTTAAATCTCAACAAAGGAGAAACGCAAATGGCTCAATACGTTATCGTTTACCTGGGCGGCAATCAGCCATCCAGCCCAGAGGAAGGTAAGCAGCATTTTTCGAAATATATGGATTGGTTGGCTTCATTGGGCGACGCAGTTGTTAGTCCCGCTAATCCGCTTAAGAATACCAGCACCGTAAATCCTGATGGCAGTGTTACCACTGGAGGCACGACGACAATGTCCGGTTATACGATAGTTGAAGCGGGTTCTATGGAGGCGA
Organism: uncultured Gemmatimonadales bacterium; assembly: GCA_964195105.1. Classification (GTDB taxonomy): domain Bacteria; phylum Pseudomonadota; class Gammaproteobacteria; order Pseudomonadales; family IMCC2047; genus CAMYKE01. Next base: position 335 of record CAXMOT010000084.1, read on the forward strand.
CACTGGCGATTGCTAAGGCCTGCCCCTTTCTTGATATTGGCGGCTCGCTTGAGGTGTCAGAGTTAGTAGAGATGCCAGGCCAAAAGTAAACATAACAGTCTCATTCATTCGGGTCACACAGAGCGCCGCTCGTACCTCGCTCTGCTTTTGGCGCCCGATGATGCGAAGCGCCAGGTTTTAGTCAGTTCAAACATTGTTAGGCATTGGTAAATATTATGAGCAAAGCGCTTAAAGCGGTTTTACTATCAGCCTTGGTATTTCCTGGGATAGGACATTTCTCATTGAAAAAGCGGCTCCAGGGTGCGCTTCTATCAGGCATAGCCATTGTCTGTCTCTATTTTTTGCTGACTTCTATCGTAACAATTGCACAACAAATAAGCGTAAAAATCCAAAGTGGGGAGATCCCGTTAGATGTCACCAAAATAAGCGATGCAGTATCTCAAGCGTTAGCGGGCAACGATGGCCAACCTATCAATATCTCATCACTCTTGTTAGTGATTTGCTGGGTTGTTGGTATTGTCGACTCGTTTCGAGTTGGGCGGTCGCAGGACAGGCTAGACGATGGGGTAAGTATAAAACATGACGCGGCCGTCAAGCCCGACGACTGAAAGCCGCCGCTTACTTAGGCATTATGCAGCTGAAATGCTTGAACTATGAAGGTATGATCGAAAAATGACAGGCGAACAACCGAATAACCCCTTACACGGCGTTACCCTCGAGCAAGTTGTCACCAAGCTCCTGGAATATTACGGCTGGGAGGGTCTCTCAGGTAAAATTGATATCAATTGTTTTAAAAGTGATCCTTCTGTTAAATCCAGTTTGAAATTCTTCCGCACAACACCCTGGGCCAGGCAAAAAGTTGAAAACCTGTATATCTCTACATTTTCGGTACAAAATCCATGGAAGAAGACATAACAACCCCAGCCGCGTTCAGCCCTCGGTCCAGGCTGCTGGCGTCGCACCGCGTTATCCATTAGAGCCTGTCGGACTTAGGATGAATCTACTGCGGAAAAGCCGGATTTGGACATATTTTCTACTCTTTCTCGTTAAATAGAATGACTATTCGCCTCAAAAGAGCCCAAAATCTGCCTCAAACCGGACTTTCCCTCGCTACGAACACCTATGTCCGACAGGCTCCTAGCTGTAATCGTAAATGACGATAAAAGTTACACAATTACCAGAAAAAGAAATAGCCTGCTCAAATTGCCAGGCATGTTGCTGCCGTCTGGAAGTCATCCTTATCTCTGATACCGGCGTGCCCAGAAAGCATATAGAAATTGACCGCTGGGGAGGCGAAGTTATGGCTCGCCTGGATGATGGATGGTGTTCAGCTTTAGATCGCGCAACGTTAATGTGTACAATTTATGAAAATCGTCCGTGGGTTTGCAGGGAATTTGAAGTCGGATCGCCTGAGTGTATAACCGAGCGTAGCGAGAACATGGGCAATACAACCGGCTAAGCGAGCCATGATTCGACGTCCTGTAGATTAGTTTTGCGCTAAAACCCATAGGTTGACGCATTCCGGCAATATTTAGAATATAATCCACGATGAGTAATAGCGATGAGTTGCATCCTGTCGCAGCTGGAGTTATAACCTATCGGGTATTTCTAGCATTATGAAGTTACAGTCATTCCTGCTTCGAAACGGTGAATTCGGGTGCAGGAAAATTTAAACATTCACCATTAATCCAAAGAAGGTCAGTATGAGTAAAGGTACAGTTAAGTGGTTCAATGCAGATAAAGGTTATGGCTTTATTACACCTGAAGATGGCGGAAAAGATCTTTTCGTTCACCATTCAGAAATCAAAAGTGGCGGAGGCTATGCAACGCTTGCCGACGGCCAGACCGTTGAGTATGAAGTTGGCCAAGGCCAGAAAGGCCCTTGCGCGAACAATGTTATTCCTGGCTAGAGCGGGCACATAACAAGAAAAGCAAGCGGCTGGTTTTCGCCACCGCTTCTTTTCGCCTCAAGCTGTTCCGGGGGTTTTCTCAAACCAACTCGACAGCTCAAATTCTGATAACTCTCTGCTGGCATGGATGTCGAAAGCCAAAGCGGATTAAGCCTCGTTCGCGTTAAAAAGAAATGCTTTTGATGCGATAAAACTGCCCCTGCCGTAAGCGCCGCTCTTTTTTTGCCATCGCCGAAGGGACAACCCCCACCACCTGTAACCGCTCCCCTTTCTGCTTTCATTTTCGCTACAGTCCTCGCTTTATCTCCCGGATTGACAACGTGATGAAGGAATATCGATTAATATCCATTGCCCAATGCACCCTCCCCCTCATTACGGTTGCGTTTTTAGCGCAATGTTTGTTGTAATCCTTACCATGATATACGCAGACTTTCTTGAACAGCCCGACTTCCATAAACTCGCGGCCTTATTGCAGGAACACTACCGGGACGTTCGTTATGATCAACAGGGTGACGCCTGGATCTGGATTGAAAACAGGGACATGAAAGTCGAAATCGACACCTTCACATCGGTGCAGTTCCAGGTGAAGTCGCCTTCTGAAAAACGCTTGCTCGTTGTTAAACTACTTGAGCTTTTACAAAACCGTTACAAACTGAATGTCTACGCGGAACCGGAGCTGGAAGCGCATGAGTAAGCTCGCTTTGGCCCGTCATCCGTCAAAAATCATTAACGAGTGACCCTAAACGATGGAAATTGAAGTAGTCGTAGCAGATTTTCAGGATCCAAAGCACGCCCGGGAATTGGTGGTCCTTATGGATTGCTACGCAAAAGATCCAATGGGCGGCGCGTCTCCCCTGTCTGTCAAGGCCAGGAATAACCTGGCGCACGAGCTCTCCGGAATACCCCACGCTTTCAGCGTTATTTGTTATGTCGACAGCCGTCCGGCGGGGCTGGTCAATTGCTTCGAGGCATTTTCTACGTTCAAGTGTAAGCCTCTGGTCAACATTCATGATGTTATCGTTGCCCAGCAGTTCCGCGGTTTGGGAATCAGCCAATTAATGCTCGCCAGGGTTGAGAACATCGCAAGAGACAAGGGTTGCTGCAGATTAACTATGGAGGTTCTGGCGGGCAACGAAATAGCGCAAAGAGCCTACGAGAAATTTGGCTTTACCGGTTACGAGCTTGATCCGCTTATGGGCAATGCGTTATTTTGGCAAAAAACGCTTGATGACACCTAAGGCACCGCTGAATAATGGCTTCGTCGCTGATCGCCGAATATGGGTGTTATTTCCATAAAATATTATTACTATCGAGTAACGTCCAGTAACAATAAACGGAGTAAATCATCATGAACAAAGTCGTCCTAATAATACTGGCCCTGTTTTTACCTCCCGTTGCCGTATTCCTGAAGAATGGCGTAGGTAAAGATCTCATTATCAATATCATTCTTTGCCTGCTGTTCTTCATTCCGGGCGTAATTCATGCTTTGTGGTTGGTTACAAAGTAATTAGTATATTAGGCGTCTAGTACATTCAAGCATATGACCAAGTACCTGGAATCAAGCAAGTATGTCGACTGGAAAAGTCCGCAAGTTGTCGCAACAGCCAGAGCGCTTGGCCGATCAGCCAATACCGAAGACGCTATAGTCAGGGCCTGTTTTGAATATGTGCGAGATGAAATCAAACACAGCTGGGATTACCAGCTAAACCCGGTTACCTGCAAGGCGTCTGACGTGCTTAAAAGCGGCACCGGATATTGCTACGCGAAGAGTCATTTATTGGCCGCGCTGCTGCGGGCAAATAACATCCCTGCCGGATTGTGCTATCAGCGGCTAACCATCACAAATGATGGCCCTCCATTTAGCCTGCATGGCCTGAATGCTGTTTTTTTGAAGAGGTACGGGTGGTATCGGATAGATGCCAGGGGCAATAAGGACGACGTTTGCGCGGAGTTTTGTCCCCCTGATGAGAAACTGGCGTTTCCGATTATTTCCGAGGGCGAGGCTGATTTGCCTGAAATATGGGCGGAGCCTCTACCCATCGTGATCAGCGCGCTTGAAACCGGAAAAACCTGGCAGGATGTAGCCGATAACCTGCCTGATATCGAACTGCTTACAGCCAACAGAAAACAGCGATGCAGATAAAAAACTTCCTCGCGATTGATGACAGCCTTGCCACTTCCGGCCAACCCAGCCCGGAACAATTCAGGGGTATTGCTGATCTCGACTTCAAAACACTGGTGAACCTTGCCCTGCCGACGTCGGGCAATGCGCTGGCCAATGAAGGTGCAATTGTCACCGAGCTCGGGATGAACTACATCCATATCCCGGTGGTTTGGGAAGACCCGAGATCGGAGCAATTTGATGTGTTTTCCGCCGTCATGAATAGCCATAAATCAGGTAAAATCTGGGTGCACTGCGCGCTCAACATGCGTGTGTCGGTGTTCGTTTACCTGTATCGGCGGCTGCACCTGAATGTACCCGAGCCAGTAGCTGAGCAAATGTTGCATGAAATCTGGCAGCCGAACAGCGTGTGGAACGATTTTATCGAACGGATAAAAAGTGGCGCATAGCAGGCTTTATATGACTGGCATGCACCTGGCCAGCATCCCGATTTTATATTTACCCCTCATTAAAGGATTTCAGCTGCATGAATTCTGAGCTTGAACAAAGAAGAAAAGACATCGATAAGAAAATTGCTATGGTCGCCCTGGCTGATATGCCGGGCTCGATCCTGGTTGGCCTGGGACTGTACGCAAAATTTGCTGCCAACGGGAATGCATTTCACCCTCTCTTAAACAATGAGTCAACCGTAGACAGTATGCTGGCGCTGGGTGGCGCAATTATGTTGTGGGGTGCGTATCAGGTAATTAAGTTGGCGCGTAAAAAAGCAAATCTTAAAAGTCAGACCAGCGCCTAGCAGGCGACGCGCTGCAGAGCAACGGATTATCGGCGACCTAAACGACTGTTAAAGCAAATATAAGGAAGTATTGAAAACGTGCTAATACAACTAAAGAAATTGAAAAAAAGTCTTATAAATGATGGCAAGGCCGCCAGGTATTTTCTGTATGCCATAGGCGAAATATGCCTTGTGGTCATCGGGATCCTGATCGCCCTGCAATTCAATAATATAAATATTGCCAAACAACACAGGCAAATTGAACACCAGTACTACCAGACGATGAAAGAGCAGTTGGCCGAGGACAGACGATTTCTACAGTACGAAATGCATGGGGCTATGGAGCGTAAAGAGGCTTACTCCTTCGCTAAACTTCTCATTAAGAGCAATGACCGAAATCGAATGGCTGAGTTGGGACCAAAAGCGTTACGCTTGATCGAATATGGTGATTTTCGACGCAAAAGTAATGTTTTCCAGACCCTGATTTACAGTGGGGAAATCAAGTACATAGAAAACAAGGCCATCATTGGGATACTCCAGGAATTAGAGCGAATCTATGAAATAACAGAGCGGCTTGAAAAAATCCAGGCCGACATGGTGATGACCCACTCAGCGCCTGCCGTATTCGAAATAATCGATATTGAAACCGCAATGATAGTGTCGCCGGATTTAGTATTCTCCCAATTTTTTATCAACCTCTTTCCCTTAGCCACTAGAATTATTGATGAAAAAATGACGCTTTTCGAAGACGCCATTGGGCAGATTGACGCAGCTCTGGCGGAAATCGATGGTGAGTTAACCGCTACCAACTGACTCTCCCCCTGCGAGGCTCATAACCGGGGTTAATACCTGGCATCGCCGACTGCGAGCTCTGACCAATAGATGCGCGGCTGTACAAGTTGTTATGGGTAAAGTATCGCTATAAGGAAGCCACATGAAGCCAAGAATTAGTATGATCACGCTGGGCGTAAGCGACATGGAGGCGTCCCTCGGGTTTTATCGGGACGTATTGGGCTTTCCAGTGAAGGAAGCCTCACCCGACGTCGCATTCTTCAACCTCAATGGCACCTGGTTGGGTTTGTACGGTCGCGAGGCGCTGGCAGAGGATGCAACCGTAGCACCTGAGGGAAGCGGTTTTCCGGGATTTTCACTGGCCCATAACCTGGCCTCCGAAGCGGAAGTTGATCAAACTATGGACCAAGTTGTCGCGGCGGGCGCAATTCTGGTTAAGCCTCCGCAACAGGTCTTCTGGGGCGGTTACTCCGGCTACTTCAAGGACCCGGACGGCTACCTGTGGGAGGTGGCGTACAATCCCCGTGAATGGATTGGCCCCGAGGACGACGAACCGCAAAAGAGTACTTAGTACGATTTCCCTATGCTCCAAAACCTGACCACAACTATGAAACGCACCCTTTTACTTTGCATTTTTGCCCTTACCGCCTGCACCAGCCCGGTTGATCAGACCATAACCGGTAGCCCGAAAACCATCGTCTTCGTCCATGGGGCGTGGGGCGGTGCCTGGGACTACCGGAACCTTGAACGAATACTGGAAGAAAAAGGCCACCACGTGCAGCGGGTCACGCTAACCGGTCTGGGCGAGCGTTCACACCTGATGAGTGGCTCCATTAACCTTGATACTCACATCATGGATGTTCTCAACACCCTTAAAACAGACGACCTTGAAGACATCATACTGGTTGGCCATAGTTACGGGGGCATGGTCATTACGGGCGTTGCCCAGCGAACTCCAGAGAGGATACGGCACCTGGTCTACATCGATGCAGTCCTCCCGCTCGAGGGCGAATCGATGTTTAGCGTGCATTATAAAGAGCAGGAAGCTTCGTTCATGCGCCTCGTCAAGACGAAAGGCAACGGTATCAGTCTGCCACCGTTCTGGCCCGGCTGGGAACAGACCAAGGATCTTCCCCACCCTATCGGCACATTCCAGCAGCCAATATCGCTGGGCAACCCTGCTGCTGAACAACTGCCCGCCACCTACGTGTTAACTATTGAGGAAGGTGCTGAAACAGATGACTTTAGCCAATATGCGGCGCGCGCCAAAAGCCGCGGCTGGGATTACCATGAATGGACCACCAACCATACGCCACAGCGCACCATGCCAAATAAATATGTTGAGCTGCTGCTTAACCTGCCATAGTTGACGCCCTAAATCATCATGGAGCGATAGGTGCGGGGATTGGGCCCCAATATCGCCACATCATCACACCCCATTCGGAGAAGTCACTCATGTCGATCACACTTTATGGTTCCCTGCCCTCGCCCTATGTCCGCCGCATTCGCATGTTTATGGAAGGCATGGAGTATGAATTCCAGCCCGTAAACGTATACGACGATGCGACCCGCGCGGAATTTGCCGCCATTACGCCGGTCAGGAAGCTGCCCCTGCTGATCGATGGCGACACGACCATCATGGATTCACACGTGATTTGCCACTACCTGGGCCAGAAACGCGGTTTGCCTGAACCCACCATCCAGCAACACAACCTGGTCACCGTCGTTGACGGCGCCACCGACTCAATGATCATCCTGTTTCTAGGCAGACGGTCAGAATTGCCGGTAAACGCTGACAAACTGCTTTTCAAATTGCAGCTGGAGCGTTTGCCAGACAGCATGAATTGGCTTGAGCTGCAGGCTAAACAGGGAGTATTTAGGGAATGGAGCGTTGCTACGATTGCCCTGGTTTCGATGGTCGACTGGGCGGAGTTTCGAGGCTTGTTCGACTTCGGCGATTATCCCGCGTTGGTAGCCGCGCGAGACCTGCACAGTGAGCGTGATATTGTTCGTGCTACGCGGCCTGAATAAGCGATGATTATTTCAAAAACTAGCAATGTATTCGAATTAATCAGGCACAACGTCCTGCACAATGTTCTACACAACGTTCTACATTCGGGAAGAGCCGCATGATATTGGAAGTTGCAATTCTTGACGTAAAACCTGGAGAAGAGCAAGCGTTCGAAGCGGCGTTCGGCACGGCCCAGGCCATTATTGCCAGCATGCAGGGCTATGTTTCGCACCAGCTGCAAAGATGCATAGAACAACCGAACCGCTATGTTCTATTAGTAAACTGGCAGACACTTGAGGCTCATACCATTGGCTTCCGGGAGTCCGACCAGTACCAGGAGTGGAAGTCACTGCTGCATCATTTTTACGATCCGTTCCCGGTGGTTGAGCATTACGAAAGGGTCTACGGTAATGCAACCGCTTGAAGGAAAAGTAGCGCTCGTCACGGGCGCCAGCCGCGGAATTGGTAAAGGTATCGCGCTTGGTTTGGCCGCCGCTGGTGCAACTGTTTATATTACGGGTAGAACGATTCAAGATGGCACGTCAGCCTCGTCCCTGCCGGGTACGATCTATCAAACAAGGGATGAAATCATAGCTCGGCGCGGCACATGCATTGCACTGCAATGTGATCACCGAAATGATCAGGAAGTAGTCGCGGTATTGCAGCGCATTGTCGAAGAGCACAAACGGCTGGATGTGCTAGTCAATAATGTATGGGGCGGGTACGAACACTTCACAAACGGGTCTGAATTCTGGAAAGAAACGGGCTTCTGGACGGTGCCGACCTCGCGCTGGGACGATATGTTCCAGTCGGGTGTGCGAGCACACTATGTTGCAAGCTCGCTAGCGGCACCCATAATGATTTCCCGCCAAAGTGGTCTTATCGTCAATATTTCATTCTTTGCGGCGCAACGAAATGATAAGGGTGTGGCCTATGGCGTTGCCAAGTCGGCGACAGATCATATGGTCGCGTGTATGGCGGAGGAATTACGGGAACATAATGTGGCCGCTATTTCACTCTACCCCGGATTGGTGCGCACTGAGTCAGTTATGAAAGCCGCTGAACACCTCGATTTATCGAGTTCGGAATCTCCCGAATTTATCGGGAGGGCCATCACAGCCCTTGCCGCCGATTCCAGTATTATGAAAAAGTCTGGCGAAATACTGGTTGCCGCAGCACTGGCCAGGGAATATGGTTTTACCGATATTGACGGGAAGCAACCTGCCCCTTTAACTGTCAGCGACATATAGTCCTGCAGTACCAGCGTCTTACTTGACTGCAGGCGGCCCACCCAAACCCTAACCGAAAGGCCACGCTTACGATGCATATCACCCCCCTCTACGCCGCGCTCCTCGCCCTGCTGTTTATCTTCCTGAGCGTGCGCACATTACTGCTGCGTAAAAAACTCCAGATCGCCGTTGGCGACGCCGGCGATAAATCAATGATACGGGCAATGCGGGTGCATGCGAATTTTGCGGAGTACACTCCCCTGGCACTGGTGCTGGCTTTGATGCTGGAACTGGCTGGCGCTTACCCTGTATTGGTTCATGTCGTATGTGCCTGCCTGCTGGTGGGGCGAATTTCACATGCCTACGGCGTCAGCCAGGTTAAGGAGGATTTTCGGTTTCGGGTGACTGGAATGTATTTGACGTTTGCGTCGATAGCGGGCTCGGCCGTCAGCCTGTTGGCCATCCAGGGCGCGCGGCTGATTTCCTGACAGGCAGAGATGGCGCTAGGTTTGACCAGCCAACTGCAGGTCTGCAGGCGTGTTGATATTGAAAAACGGATCTTCTTCCGCAGTGAAGTCAACATAAGCCACTTTGTAGCGCCCGGCCCACCGGTCAATCTTGCGCAACTCCTCAACCTGCAGCGCATGGCGTAAATCCGCGGCCAATGCGATGGGCCACAGGCCGAATACGGGATGCACCCGCCCGTTTGAAGACGCCATTACGATATCAGCGTTCTCCGCCACTTGGGCCTTCTCGAGACGGGAAACCAGGTCGAGCGGGAAAAACGGGGTATCGGTAGCGATACTGGCTATGTGAGTGGCACGCGGTGCCGCTTCGATGGCCCATTCCATCGCCGTGAGAATACCGGCCAACGGGCCGAGGAAACCGTCGAGGCTATCGGGGACGACGGGCAATTCGATTTCTGCAAACCGTTCCGGAGCGCCATTCGCGTTAATGATTAATTGAGTGACTTGTCCGCGAGACCGGTCAATTGCATGTTCCAGCAGGGTTTTCGAATCGAGCTTTAACAGACACTTGTCGCCGCCGCCCATACGCCGCGCAAGACCACCGGCGAGCAACACGCCGACAATCTGCTCCGCGCTCATTCGTGACTACCCTTGCGCTGGTGGCGGCTACTTTCATCACCATCTTCGGGCGGTTCGGCATCATAGACCAGGCGCTCGTCACCTGCCAGAACCGTGAACCGCTTGCCCTTGGCGCGCCCCAGCAGGGTGAGATTCGCCTGCCGCGCCAGTTCAACGCCCCACACCGTAAAACCGGAACGGGAGATCAGAATCGGAATGCGCATCTGCACAGTTTTTATAATCATCTCAGAAGTTAACCGGCCAGTTGTAAAGAAGATCTTGTCTTCCGGGGCGATCTTATGCAACGCCATATAGCCGGCGATCTTATCGACGGCGTTATGCCGGCCAACGTCTTCCATATAGATCAGCGGGCGGTCCTGTTCGCACAACACGCAGCCATGGATCGCCCCCGCCTTGAGATACAGGCTCGGGTGATGATTGATCTTCTTGAACAGGGTGTAGAGCCAGGAAGTATTTAAACGCGCTGCGGTGTCGAGGGTCGCGGCCTCGAAGCTTTCCATGACATCACCGAACATTGTTCCCTGGGCGCAGCCGGAGGTTTTTACCTTCTTTTTCAGCTTGTTCTCGAAGCTGGATTCGGTTGCGGTGCGCACCACGACCACCTTCAGGTCTTCGTGATACTCGATTTCGGTAACGTCGTCATCGGCTTTGAGCAAGTTCTGGTTGAGCAGGAAGCCCAGCGCCAGTTCCCTGGGATGATCCCCAATGGTCATCAGGGTGATGACTTCCTGGCCATTAAGATACAAGGTGAGCGGGCGTTCCTCGATTACATCGATGCTGACCGGGTTGCCGTGCTGGTCCTTGCCGACCAGTTCCCGGGTCAGGCGTGAATCGGCGACATCGGGTGAGACGCTAAACTCTTTCATCTACACCATCATAAGCTAGGAAGAAGCGCCCAGCTTTGTAACGCGCGCCGCGCAGTATTTAACCTCGGCAATCTTGCCGAATGGATCCAGTGCAGGGTTGGTCAGGCGGTTCGCCGCACTTTCGGCGTAACAGAACGGCATGACTGCCATGCCCATCGCAACCGTCTCGTCCACCCTGACTTTAATCTCTATCTGGCCACGGCGCGTTTCCAGCCTGATCATCTCGCCGGGCTCGATGCCGTACTGCTGCATTTGCTGCCGGTTCATGGTGACCACGGATTCGGGTTCCAGGTCGTCCAGCGCCTGGGAGCGCCGGGTCATACTGCCGGTATGCCAGTGCTCCAGGATTCGCGCGGTTGAAAACACCAGCGGGTATTGCTCGTCCGGTTGCTCATCCGGCGGTAGAATTGCTGCCGGCACCATAAGCGCCTTACCGCTCGGCGTAGGGAAGCCGTCACCGAACTCCACGTCAATGCCCGGTTTATCCGGTGCAGGACACGGATACATAACCACATTCTCCCGCTCCAGCCGCTCCCAACTGATGTTATCCAGCGAATCCATCGCCTGTTTCATTTCTGCAAATACATCAGCAGGGTGTTCATAATTCCAGTCGAGACCCATGCCCCGGGCGATCTGCTGGGTAATCCACCAGTCGGGTTTGGCCTCCCCCGGCAAGGGCAGCGCCTTTCGCCCCATTTGCACCTGTCGGTTGGTGTTGGTCACACTGCCATCTTTTTCCGGCCACGCCGACGCAGGCAACACCACATCCGCATAAATCGCGGTTTCGGTCAGGAACAGGTCCTGCACCACCAAGTGCTCGAGGGTAGATAGCGATTCGCGGACATGGTTAGTATCGGGATCGGACATCGCCGGGTTTTCGCCCATGATATACATGCCCTTGATGTCGCCGGCCTTAACCGCGTTCATAATCTCGACCACGGTTAAACCCGGCTGGTCATCGAGTTCCGCCTGCCACAGGTCTTCCAGCTTCAGCCTGCTCTGCTCATCGCCGACGGGATGATAATTCGGGAATACCATCGGGATAAGGCCGGCGTCGGAAGCGCCTTGCACGTTATTCTGGCCACGCAGCGGATGCAGCCCCGAACCGGGGCGCCCAACATGCCCGGTCATAAGCGCCAGGGAAATCAGGCAGCGCGCGTTATCGGTACCATGGGTATGCTGGGAAATACCCATTCCCCAGAAAATCATCGCGGCGTCTGCCTTGGCATAGAGGCGAGCCACGGCCCGGATGGTATCCACATCGATGCCGCAGATCGACGCCATATCTTCCGGCGTATAGCTCAGCAAGTGCGCCTTGAGTTGCTCGAAGCCCAACACCCGCTTGTCGATGTAGTCCTGGCTATACAGGCCCTCATCCACTATCACATGCATAATGGCGTTGAGCAGGCTGACGTCGGTGCCGGGATTGAACTGCAGCATATGCGCGGCATGTTTCTTCATCGCCAGGCCGCGCGGGTCCATCACAATAATTTTGGTGCCGCGTTTGGCCGCGCGCTTAAAGAAGGTTGCTGCGACCGGGTGATTAACCTCGGGATTGCAGCCAATCAGGATCGCAACATCGGCGTTATCCACCTCCATAAATGACGCGGACACTGCGCCGGAACCGATGCCTTCCATCAATGCGGCGACGGACGAGGCATGGCACAGGCGCGTGCAATGATCGACATTATTAGAACCAAACCCGGTGCGGATCAATTTCTGGAACAGGTAGGCCTCCTCATTGGAGCATTTCGCCGATCCAAAGCCCGCCAGCGCGCGCTTGCCGTCACGGTCACGAATCGACTTCAAGCCATTAGCGGCAACTTCCAGCGCCTCTTCCCAGCTGGCTTCGCGAAAATGCGTAAGGGGGTTCGCGGGATCGAAATCCGGCGAGATCTGCTTTGCCACACCCGGCTTGCGAATCAATGGCTTAGTGAGCCGGTCGGGATGGCGCACATAATCAAACCCGAAGCGACCTTTCACACACAACCGATTACGATTAGCCGGCCCTTCGGCGCCAGTCACGTAGAGTATCTGCTCATCCTTAATGTGATAATTTATTTGGCAGCCTACCCCGCAATAGGGACAAACGCTGCTCACGGTGCGATCCACGGTTTCACCGGGTTCAAATAGTCCTACACCTGCCTCATCCACCGTCGTTTTCGGCAACAGCGCGCCCGTGGGACACGCCTGCACACATTCACCGCAACCGACACAGGTGGAATCCCCCATCGGGTCGCCCATATCGAACACGATCTTGGCCTCGCTGCCGCGATTGGCCAGACCAATCACATCATTTACCTGCACATCCCGACAGGCAACAACGCAGCGCTGGCACAGGATACAGGCGTCGAGGTTTACGGCTATGGCCGGATGGCTAAGGTCTTTGGCAGGAGCCTGTTTAGCAGCAAACCGACTGCTGGTGGTCTCCAGTTCCCCGGCCCAGTGCCATAACCGGGAATTCCTGTCGTGGCTGTCTGCCTGGGCGGGCTGGTCGGCCAGCAGCAGTTCCATCACCATCTGGCGAGATTTCCGGGCGCGGACAGAATTTCCGCTGCGCACCTGCATACCTTCAGTCGGCTGGCGCATACAGGACGCCGCCAACGCGCGCTCACCCTCGATCTCGACCACGCATACCCGGCAATTACCGGTGCCGCCATAATCGCTGACATCCGAATAACACAGCTGGGGAATAGGCTCGAGGGTTCCGCCCAGGCGACTCACCACGGCCATGATGGTTTCACCTGGCAGCGCTTCTACTGGCTGATCGTCGATCGTAAAGTTGATAGGTAGCTGTCCCGTCATGATCAACGCTCCCTATCGTTATCAGTGGTGTTATCAGTAGTGCCACCTGTAGCGCTATCAGTAACAATAAGGTGAGCGGCAAAGAACGTCCGGGCGCTGTCAATCGGGTTAGCCGCAGCCTGCCCCAATCCGCATATCGATGCATCACGCATCACCTGACTGAGGTCATCCAGCAGATTGGCATCCCAATTACCACTTTCCAGCAGTTGTACCACTTTTTCCGTGCCAGAACGGCAAGGTGTGCATTGCCCGCAACTCTCATCTTCGAAAAAGCGCATCAGGTTAAGCACCACGTCCCGGATATCGTCCTGCTCGGAGAGCACAACAATGGCCGCGGAACCGATAAAACAACCGTGTTCTTCCAACGCCCCGAAATCCAGTGGCAGGTTCGCCTTGCTGGCCGGCAGGATTCCACCCGACGCTCCGCCCGGCAAATAACCGAGCAGTTGGTGCCCTGCTGCCATGCCACCGCAATAATTTTCTATCAAATCTTCGAGGGTAGTACCGGCAGGCGCAATCTTCACCCCTGGTTCTGCTACGCGTCCCGATACGGAATAACTGCGCAGCCCCTTACTACCATTCACGCCCTGGGAAGCAAACCACTGCGCGCCCTGTTTCAGTATCGCGGGCACCCAATACAAGGTCTCGACATTATTGACCAGGGTGGGCTTGCCGAACAGGCCAACCTCAGCGACATAGGGCGGCCGCTGACGCGGATAACCGCGTTTGCCCTCAATGGATTCGATCATCGCCGATTCCTCACCGCAAACATAAGCCCCGGCGCCGCGCCGCAATTCTACATACTCCGGCGCTATAAGCCCGGCGTCTTCCAACGTAGCTAATTCGGCCAGTAATATCTTGCACGCCGCCGGGTATTCGTCGCGCAGGTAGATATATACGGTCTGGGCTTCAACCGCCCAGGCACCAATCAGCATGCCCTCCAGAAACTGGTGCGGTTCGTGTTCGAGAAAATAGCGATCTTTGAAGGTGCCCGGCTCGCCTTCATCGGCATTGACCGCCATCAGGCGAGGGCCGGCGTGTTGGCACACCAATTGCCATTTGGTTGCGGTCGGGAATCCCGCGCCGCCCATGCCTCGCAGCCCCGATTCCTTTAACTCCGCATTTATATCTACAGCGCTGCGTTCCCCGGAACGACACTCCTGCAGGATTGTGTAACCGCCGGCTGCAACATAATCAGCGTATGACTGGTAGTTGGGTATAACGGGTGACAAGGCATTTTCGGCAATCACCGCCTGCACCGCGGCGAGACTGGCATTGTCCGTATGGCGATGACCGACTTCGGCGACCGGCGCGGTCGCACAGCGACCCATGCAGGGTGCCCGCACTACCCGAACCTGGGTTGGATCCAACTGTTCCTGCAGGGTCTGTTGTAATTCTGCAGCGCCGCGCAACTGGCACGCGATGCTATCGCACACGCGCACCGTAACCGGCGCCGGGACGGCTTCGCCTTCCTTAATTATATCGAAGTGTGCGTAGAACGATGCGGTCTCATAGGCCGCCGCCATGGGGATGTTCACGATTTCCGCGAGTGCCGCCAGATGCTGTGCGGTGATGCAGCCGTAATGATCCTGGACAAGGTGGAGGTATTCGATTAACAGATCCCGGCGAATGACCTGCTGCGACAAGAGTGCGGTGATTTCCTGCAGTGCTTCAGGGCTTACCTGGCGGCCCCGGTTCTGCATCCTGCCTTTGCCAGTTCCCTTACCCGGATGTCGTCGCTTCATAAATACCTTTGTCTTTACGGCCCGTTCGCCCCCTAGGCAAATAGCCAGATCGAGCTATTATTATCGGCGCGGCACCCGCGCTGCCCCGCGGCGCAGTAGTTTGCTATCTATCGAGCCACTAATCTAATCGTCATTGCGAGGAGCGTAGCGACGCGGCAATCTGAAACTTATTGTTGTATAGCCCGAGATTGCTTCGCTACGCTCGCAATGACAGTGTTTTGTTCAATTAAGCAGGAGCCCCGAAATAGTATATCCAATAGTTCCCCATGTGTTTATCAGCCGCCCGTCGCACTCATAAAGCGCAATATCTGCGGTTTCTCATTCAAATCGAAATGGTGCCGTTCGGGTTTGATCCGCAGGGAATCAATAATGGCTTTGGCAAGCCTGTCGCGGTCACCGGGATGGGCCCTGACCACCGCTTTCAGGTCCACCGAGTGTTCATTACCCAGGCACAGTAACAAGCGCCCTTCGGCAGTTAGCCGCACCCGGTTACAACTGGCACAAAAGTTTTCACTGTGAGGTGAGATGAAGCCAATCTTCGACTGGTAGCCCGGAATGCGCCAATAACGGGACGGACCGCCGGTGCTATCATCTGTCGGGTTCAATGCATACTTGCTCTCAATCGCCTCGCGTAACTCCTGGCTGGAGACAAATTCCTCGGCGCGATCGTGCTCGGCAATAATCCCCAGGGGCATTTCCTCGATAAATGAGATATCGAAGTCACGCGCCACGGCGTAGTCCACCAGGTCGATCACCTCCTTCTCGTTGCGCCCCTTGAGCACCACTGCATTGAGCTTGATCTTCTCAAAATTACAGGCCTGTGCCGCATCGATACCCGCCAGCACCTGCTGCAGGTCACCGGTTCGTGTCAGGCGCTTGAAGGTATCGGGGCGCAGGCTATCGACGCTGACATTGAGGCGTTTTACCCCGGCTCGTTTGAGGATGGGCGCGAAACGCTGTAATTGGGAGCCGTTGGTCGTGAGCGTCAATTCACCCAGCGCAGGCAGTGCGCCCAGTTGCTCCATCAATTGTTCGATATTATGCCGCACCAGCGGTTCGCCGCCGGTTATCCGTAGCTTCGTGACACCCAGTTCGACAAACACTTCGCCGATGAATGCCAGTTCCTCGAGGGTGAGTATTTCCGCCCGTGGCAGGAAAGTCATTTCCTCTGCCATGCAGTAGACACAGCGGAAATCACAGCGGTCCGTTACGGACATCCGCAGATAGTTGATTTGCCTGCCAAATTGATCGACCAGTTGGTTACTCAAGACTCCCCGCCCTGT
>CAXMOT010000085.1:0-5692 GCA_964195105.1 uncultured Gemmatimonadales bacterium
TATCGTATTTTTCAGCCGTGTTTCAGGGATTACAGATTGACCGGGTGCGCTCCAGAATGTCCAGCCCTTGCTGCTTGAGCCAGTAGGGCAGGTCGATAAATATCCAGTTCTCTGCCAGTTTGTCGCCATCTCGCCGGTACAGGTCCACTACGCGCATATCTGCGCTCAAATCGCTCGCTGGCATACCAAGGAAACCACCCGCCGGGCTATTGGTAAGATTGGGCCAGCCAAAGAATCCGGCATAATTTCCCTCGGCCATGCGACAGACATGACCGTTAAATACCTTGCTGGTCAAGCCTTCCCTAAAAGGCCGCTGGTGCTGCTCCTGGTAGCGCGGGATCGTGTATGTGGCGCCTATTCCGGCCGGACCAAACCAGGTCATGTCCTTGTGCCAGGTCTTGGCTATTTGTTCGGATGGAAAGAAATCAACACCGCTTAGGTTAAGCTCGGTATGCTCATTGATCATGCGGTTAACCAGAGCCAAGGTGGCTACCCCTTCGGCTTCATCCTGCGGCTCGTAGAGCAAGCCATCATGGGTCCGTGGGCCAAGGTAAATACCTGCGGCAGCGGTCTGTGGCGGCAGCGGCTGGAGGCCCGCCTGGTTCATTACCGAGATTATGTCGCAGAAAAACGATCCGCTGATGATCTTGCCGTCTTTTACGCAGCTGAACTCCGCATAGGGCAGCAAGGTCAGCTTGCGCGTCGCGGGAATGCCCAGCCAGTCGTGGTCCAGTAACCCCATAAAGTGGCCTATGCTGACCACCCACTCGCTATCGCCGTCGACATCATTGGTGCCGGAAAAAAATATGTCCGGGCGGCGCTGTAATCCAGTCCAGGCATGCATGAGCGGTTTCCAGAAGGTATCGACTACTGCGCCGCTGCCGTGCTGTTCATTCCATGGATAAACGCCGTACCATTGAAAATCTGCACTGGTGTGCCTGGCCAGGACGTCACCGACGGTATCGGCGCCAGCCGATTCCATCTCTTCGTAATAGCTGCGTACCAGTGCTTTATTGTCTTGATAATTGTTCATTTCATTGCCTCGGATTGAGCAACCAGATCGACGCCCATTTGATGGAACAGGTGCAGGTAATCCAGTAGGACCCAGTTCTCAAGTATCTTGCCTTCCGCGCAGCGGTAAAAGGCCATTACCCGCAACGTCAGTTGCCGGCCAGTTGCCTCGACTCCGCGGTAGTCGCCCGTATGGGTCATGGTCATCGAGGGCCAACCGCTGACGGCGGCATAATTCCCGTCCCCGATCCGGCAGTAATGATTTCCGCCCACGCGATCAGGAAAGGCGGTCAGGAATGGCAAGCGGTGGTCATTGGTGAAACCTTCCCAGCGATAATTCGAACCAATGCCCGCTGGTCCGTACCACAGCATGTTCTCATGCCAATAGCCGTCCTGGCCAGTCTGGCCTTTCGAGGCAAGGGTCTCGGGATCAAATGCGGTCAGGTCACTGAGCATGTGTTCAACCAGGTCCAAGGTGGTCGCGCTCTGCTCGCGTTGCGGGGGCAGCACGCCATCATGGGTGGCGGGGCCGGGGAACAGCATCTCGGTACCCAGTAGGGGCGGCAATGGAAACCTGCCGGCCTGGCGCATCAGGTCGGGGAAATCAATGATCAATTTGGCCTCGGCGATACGCCCGTTATCGATGCGATAGAGCTCGCCTGAGCGCAGCAATACCAGGTGGTTACTCGGGCTGATGCCTATCAACGGTGAGACGAAGTTACCGACATAGTGCGTGACTGATGCCACCCAGTCGGAACCATGATCGCGATTGTTGCTGCCGCCGATAAAAATCTCGTCGCGGCGCTGGACGTGGGATAGCGCGCGCCGCAGTGGCAGGATCAGGCCTTCCAGCACGGCATCGATACCTTCGAGACGTCCGATGGGGAAACTGACATCCCACACAGTATCGGGAGTCAGGTGTGCTTCGAGGAGCGCGGGTAATGCTGCATCGGGGGCGGAGATCATTTGGTTTAGAAAGGCGTGCGGGGTGGTGCGCGGGTCGGTCATGCAGAAGTGGTCTCAGAGGTATTGAATTCGAATGCAAAATACTAACAAGGCGATTATAAGGTGTCTACGCTTTTTCGTTCATTTGTCAGGTCATTTTCGCATTACAGCAGCGAAGACTCGGCGCTGCCAGATTCCTTGCCGGGAGCAGACCGGGTTATTGTCATTCAACCAGATCGTGACCGTAGCAGAGCTGACGTATAGCTGGCACGGTAGATGGTATTTCCTGCACAGGACGGCACTACTGTGACGGCTTATTCATGCCCGGCGCCAGTTTGTAAATAGCTTCCGGACATTGCGTGGAGGCCCCGCTTGCATTAGGATGCAATACTAATTGAATCAAGGAGTCAAAATGGCTAATAGCAACGTTAACGGCCGCCGCGCAGCTCAATCCGGCAAAACAGAAGTTAAGACCCCCAGGCTCGGGATGACTGAACACGGCAAGCGCGTGACGTCCTATGATGTCGCGCTGACAGCCGGGGTGTCGCAGTCTGCGGTGTCACGATGCTTTAAGCCAGGCGCCAGCGTTTCCAAAAAGATGCGCGCCAAAGTGATGCGGGTGGCGGAGCAACTCGGCTATCAGCCCAATGCCATCGCGCGCAGCCTGATTACCCGCCGCTCCAATATGGTTGCGGTGATCATCAATAACTTTACCAACCTCTACTACCCGGAACTGCTGGTGCAGCTAAGCCGCCGTTTTGATGAGAGTAACATCCACCTGTTGCTGTTTACGCTGGAGCACGAGAGTGATGTCGATAAGATCCTGAGCCAGGTCTGGCAGTACCAGGTCGATGGCGTTGTCTCGGCAGCGTTTTTGTCCCATCAGCAGGTAGAGTTTTTCGAGCAGCGCGGCGTTCCTCTGGTGCTCTACAATCGTTCGTTCCAGGATCACCCGGTTAGCGCCATTTGCTGTAACCAGGAGGAGGGTGAGCGGGTGCTCGTTAAAAAGTTGCATGCGGCCGGGCACAAGCGCTACGGCATAGTTAGTGGTCCGCCCGATTCCGTGGTAGGCAACCAGCGTACCAAGGGTGCCCTGCAGTGCTTGAAGCAACTGCGGGTGCGAGGTGTACGCGTGGTTGAGGGCGATTACAGTTACGAGAGTGGCCGCGCGGCGTTCAGCCAATTGATGGAGGATAAAGGCAAAGCTCCGGACGCGGTTATTTGTGCCAATGACGTGATGGCTATCGGGTGTATCGATGCGGCGCGCCATGACTATGGTTTACGGGTACCAGAAGACGTATCTGTGGTGGGCTTTGATGGGGCCTCGCCTGGAGCCTGGGCGAGCTATCGCCTCACTACTATCGACCAGCCGGTGGAAATTATGGCGGAGGCCGCGGTGAGCATGTTGATGGAGCGGGTGGAGAACCCGGAGTTGCCACCTGAAGTGCGTTCTTACAGTGGCGTATTGCTGGAGGGAGAGTCTGCAAGGTTGGGCTAGTACTCTAAGGTTCCCTAACCAGGGCCGGCGTTTATGTCGGTTTTTTAATGCTTGATTATGCATTCGAAGTACATTTAAATAGCAGTTGTTCAGAAGAACCCAATGCGGAGGCCCGCCCCCATGAATAATGCCGATTCCACTAATGCCAGCCCGTTAACGTCCTTCCGTCAACGGTTGCTGGATCAGGAGCCGCTGATAGGCAGTTATCTAAAGACACCCTCATCGATTATCAGTGAGGTGCTGGGTCTGACTCCCCTCGATGCGGTGTGCCTGGATGCGGAACACGCCCCGTTCGGTCGCCTGGAGCTGGACGCCTGCATCTTTGCCTTGCGCGCGGCGGGCATGCCGTCGTTGGTGCGGGTGCCCTCAGCCGCGCCAACCGAAATTCTTAATGCCCTGGATTGCGGTGCCACCGGTGTTGTGGTTCCGCACGTCTGTTCAGCGGCTGAGGCAGAGGCGGTGGCGCATGCAGCGCGGTTTGGTCGCGGTGGTCGCGGCTATGCCGGCTCAACACGCGCGGCGGGCTATACGACAAAATCGATGGCGGATCACCAGGCCGACAGCGGCGCCAACACAACAGTCATTGCCCAGATCGAGGACATTGAGGCCGTGGAGAGAATTGATGAAATCGCCGCGGTTGACGGTATCGATTGCCTGTTTGTCGGGCGTATCGATTTAACCGTCGCGCTGGGTGCCGCCAGTCCTGATGACCCCCGAGTGATAGAGGCGGTGGAAACAATCTGTGCCGCAGGGCGAGCTGCCGGCAAATCGGTCGGTATGTTTGTGCCCAAAGTCGAAGAGGCCAAACGTTGGCGGGAGCAGGGTGCCAGCCTGTTCCTGTTGTCGTCGGATCACAGTTTTATATTGCAAGGTGCGCGTAGTTTGGTAACAGCATTCCGCTAGCTCGATGGACAGCGCGCTGCG
This sequence comes from uncultured Gemmatimonadales bacterium, assembly GCA_964195105.1. Lineage (GTDB taxonomy): Bacteria > Pseudomonadota > Gammaproteobacteria > Pseudomonadales > IMCC2047 > CAMYKE01. The sequence continues at coordinate 4,379 of CAXMOT010000085.1, forward strand.
ATAGACGAACAGGGCGGTGGCCGGCTCATAATAGCAGTCGCTTTATCCTTCGCTGGTCAGAATTCGGGTTGTTTTTGTTAAGTTTCTAAAAGATATTGTCACATCACCACAAGCAGGAGAAAAAGTTGTGAAAGGTTCTCGCCCGGAACAGGGCATCCTTACCAAAGATAATGATTTGAGCAAAACGCAGGCCACCATCGGTGCTATCGACGCCATGGTCGACGGATTGAATGATCATGATATTGATAATATGGGACAGTTTTTCAGCGAGCCTTTTCGTTGGATGGGCAATGCCGGCTGCGGCTTCAAGCAAGGTCTGGGGGAATTCCAGGATAACTGGCAGCGGCTGTTCCAGGCGGCGTTTTCGGACAAGGTCTGTATCGATGAGGCGCGCATTACCCAGGGCGAGTGGTGCGCTGCGTTCGACCCCCACCAATGATGACCTGCGACAAAAACGGCCGCGCCACAGAGCGACGCGGAGATATAAATTTCCTTGCGCAGCATCACCGGAATATCGTTGCAAACCACATCGCGCATGATCCCACCAAAAGTGGCGGACATCACGCCCATCAGCACCGCCACCGGGTACGAAATCCCGAGCGCCAGGGATTTTTGCGCACCCAGTACCGTGAACAGTGACAGGCCGATTGCGTCAAACCAGATCAACAGGGGCATGAGCTGGTGGGCCCGGGGGGAGGCCAGGAAGGTAGCGGCTGCACAAACTGCCGCGACAAACAGGTAGAGCGGATCCTGTACCCAGAATACGCCCTGTCCTAGCAGCAAGTCACGCAGGGTGCCACCGCCCACTCCGGTAAGCGTGCCGATGAACAGGTAGCCAATGATGTCCATGCGCTTGCGCCTGGCCAGTAATGCGCCGCTAATGGCGAACACGCCGGTGCTGATTACATTCAGCCACCAGATAAGCTGGTCAATGGCCATTACAGGCCTTCAGCGGACAGCGCACAGCGCACGCATAATTTCATTACCGAATGTTTGATGTGTGTGTCTCCCGCCAGCGCGGTCGCTCAGCTAGTGAGGTCGATATCTATCATTAACTCATCGGCGAGCGCTTCGAGTTCTGAACGCAATAACTCAATCTGCGAGCCAGCAGGAACACCCAGATTGGCGCTGGCGACGAACAAATCCTCGCCGGACATGGACGCGGAGCGCACTTCAGTATTCAGTTCCTCGATGCTGATATGGTGCCGTGCGAGGGCGCTGGTGAGTTGATGCAGCATGCCCGGCCGATCCTGGCCAATCATTTCAAGTCGATAAGTGTGCGTGTCACTGGCCAACTCCTGGTCGCTGCGCGCA
>CAXMOT010000086.1:0-14990 GCA_964195105.1 uncultured Gemmatimonadales bacterium
AAGGGCCGATGCGCAGTTTCGCCAGCCAGCTTGCGAGCGAATTGGGTACCTGGGTGATAGCCGGGAGCATACCGGTTGCGATGCGTCCCGACGGTACCCTCCTGGACGAGCGGGTGCGCGCGGTTTGTTTCGTTTACGATGAGCAGGGTGCCGAGGCGGCGCGTTATGACAAGGTACATTTGTTCGATGTCGATGTTGAGGATCGATTTGGTCGCTATCGTGAGTCCGAAGCGATAGAGCCGGGCACCGCGGTGCAGGTAATTGATACCCCGTGCGGTCGTGTCGGCCTGAGTATTTGCTACGATTTACGTTTTCCCGAATTATATCGGGCGCTGCTGGATCAAGGTGCGGAGGTCATCGTGGTCCCGGCCGCGTTTACAGCGGCGACCGGCGCCGTCCATTGGCAGGCGTTGCTGCGCGCGCGGGCGATTGAAAACCTCTGCTATGTCATTGCGGCCGACCAGGGCGGCCAGCATTCAGCGACGCGCGCGAGTTGGGGACACAGCATGATTATCGATCCCTGGGGCAAAATTGTCGCGGAGCACGCCCAGGGTGAAGCAGTGGTGGCGGCTGAGATCGACCTGGATTACCTGAAGAAAATGCGCCGCCAGATGCCCGTCGCTACCCATCGGCGTTTATAGCGCCGCCTCAATTGCCTTTGGCGTTAACCAGGGTCTAGCGGGCTGTTGAAAAACTATCTGCGTTGCTGATACGGCGTTAAAAAGGGTCTCAAAATGCTCATTTATTCATATAAACTGCGCTTATTCGGCAATTTTTGCCTTGTCTCCGCTGCCTCAAACCGGACTTTCCCTCGCTACGATCACCTAAACCCGACAGACTCCCAGGTAACCGCAGCTATGGCGCCGAGTTCAGTAATATTACTCGCGGCGAATCAGGAAGATTCGGTCTCCAGCAATTCCCGGATATAACGGAACAGTTTCCTGCTGGCGCCGCTATCGGATTGTTTCTGGATGGCCCGATTGGTATTGCGGATCAATTGGCGCAGGTGCTGGGAATCGGTGCCGGGATACTCGTTCACGAATTGGGTAAGCGCCTGGGGATCTTTCAATAGTCGGTCCCGCCACAGCTCAATAGCATGATAATGCTGGACATGCTCGGTGTGACTGGCATCGAAGCGATTTAACGCCTGTGTGATCGCCTCTGAGTCTGCCGAGCGCATCAGCCGACCAATCAGTTGCAACTGGCGTCGCCCCGCCTCACGCTTGTTAAAACGCTGGTAGTGCTGGATCGCGTCGATTAACTGCTCGGGCAGCGGAATTTGCTCGAGTTGCGCTGGATTGAGCTCCGTGAGCCGCTTGCCCAGTTGTTGCAGCGCCTCCACCTCCCGCTTTAGTTGGGATTTGCTCTTGCCCTCAGGCTCGTCGCTGAATTGTTCGGTATCGGTCATTGCTGGTTACTAATCTTATAGTGGGTGACTATGCTATGCATAAAACAGGCTGGCAAGGCCGAGAAAAGACATGAAGCCGATTACATCGGTTATCGTCGTCAGCAACACGCCCCCTGCGACTGCGGGATCTATCTTGAGGCGGCGCAGGACAATGGGCAGCGTGGCTCCGGCAAACGCCGCGACGACCAGGTTTATCATCACAGCCAGGGCTATTACGATACCGATCGTGGGGTCGCCAAACCACCAGATGGCAATCGCCGCTACTACTGCGGCCCACAATACCCCATTCATTGCGCCCATGATGAGTTCGCGCCGCAACAGCCAGTTGGCATTAGCGCCTTCGACATGGCCAAGCGCTATCCCGCGAATCAATAGCGTGAGCGTCTGGCTTCCTGCAACGCCTCCCATGCTGGCCACGATCGGCATCAGGATGGCAAGCGCCACCACTTTTTCGATAGTTGCCTCAAACAGGCCGATGACGTAGGAGGCCAATAGGGCCGTGAGCAGGTTTATGAACAGCCAGACGGTGCGTCGTTTTGCCGCTTTAAGTGCCGGGGCGAAGGTGTCTTCGTCTTCATCGAGGCCGGCCATACCCATAAAGGAGTGATCTGCCTCATCGCGAATCACGTCTACTACATCATCGATCGTGATTCGGCCGAGGATCTTGCCCTCGTCGCTTGTCACCGGCGCCGATACCAGGTCATGGCGCTCAAACAATTGTGCGACTTCAACTTCATCCAGGTCGGCAGGGATGGTGATCACATCCGTGTCCATCACTTCGCGAACAGTGGAGGAGGGTTCGCTGACAAGAATCTTGTTGATTGCCAGTAGGCCGATCATCTCATCTTTGCGGTTAACCACCGGCAGGCTATCGGTCATGTCCGGAATTTTCGTGTGCATCCGCAGGTAGCGCAGCACTACATCCAGGGTGATGTCGGCCCGCACGGTGATGGTGTCGATATTCATCAGCCCGCCGGCCGTATCTTCCGGATAGGACAGTACGGCTTCAATTCGCTGGCGATCCTGGCTGTCCATTGATATTAATACTTCCTGGATCACCTGGTCCGGAAGCTGTTGCAGCAGGTCGACGATGTCATCGGCATCGAGGCCCGAGGTAAGATCCAGCAGTTCCTGGGGGTCCAGTCGGCTAAGTATTTCGCCGCCGACGTCCTCGTTGAGATATTGCAGGATTTCCCCGCCGGCATCCTTATCAATCAGGTTCCACAGGATGCTCCTGACTTTCGGTGGCGATGATTCCAGCAGGTGGGCAATTTCGGCAGGAGGCAGGCTTCGGTTCAGAATCCTGCGTACCTGGATAAACGCGCCGCTGTTGAGTGCCTCATTCAGGTCGAGTAGTTGCTTCTGCGTTGTATTGCTATCTCGATGGGGCATGGCGTGATCCGTTATCAGGCTTTTAGGAGCCTCTGATTAATTTTAGGACCGCGATATTGTAATGGGCGGGAGGCCAGCCCGCAAATGTTGCTGCGGTGTTGTTGGTTTGAGCTTCTTGTTAATCGCTTGTTGCGAATGGAATGTCGCGCACGGATCGTTACTGGCGGCGTGTTACTGCCGTGTCGAGGCCTGGGCTGCAGCTAGTCAGGCTCGTCGAAACGATTGGCGATTAATGTCTCGACCGCAGCGAATGCTGCATCTTCGTCCTCGCCATCCGCTTCCAACTCCAGGGTGGTGCCGCAACTCGCCGCCAGCATCATGACCGACATGATGCTTTTGGCATTGACCATGCGGCTATCGCTGCCAATCATGATTTCGCTTTCATACGCCCCGGCAGTATTGACGAGTTTCGCCGCCGCGCGGGCATGGACGCCTAGGCGGTTTATGATGTCGACTTGACCCTTACGCACGTCGCCCGGTGACCTCTGGTAAGCGGTTAAATAAGTTCACGATGCCTGACCTGGACATTGCCGAGTTTCGAGCCAAAGTGCCGCGCGAGTCGTTCCGCGAGGTATACCGAGCGATGCTGTCCGCCGGTACAGCCAATGGCTACGGTCATATAGCTACGATTATTCGCTTCAAACTGCGGTAACCACTTTTCGAGGTAATCGCACACATCGCCAAACATGTCTTCGACTATGGGTTGATCTTGCAGGAATGCGATGATCTTCTGGTGCATGCCGGTGTACTCACGCAACACCGGATCCCAATAGGGGTTCGGCAGGCAGCGAACATCAAAGACGATATCGGCATCGGACGGTACGCCCCGCTTGAAGCCGAATGACTCAAATAACAAGGCCAACGTAGCATGGGTCTGGCGCGCCACTTGCTGTTTCACGATATCCCTGAGCTGGTGCAGCGTCAGGTTGGTGGTATCGAGTTTCAGGTCGGCGAGGGACGCAATCGGGTCGAGCAATTCGCTCTCAATGGAAATAGCTTCTTCCAGCGAGGTCTCTTCGTTGCTCAGGGGATGCTTGCGGCGTGTCGAACTGAATCGGGACAGGATAGTCTGGTCGTCCGCATCAAGGTATGCGACCTTATACTCAACGCCGGCGTGCTCAAGCGCATTCAGCGTGTCCGGAAACCGGGTCAGGTTGCTGGGCACGTTGCGGGCGTCAATGCTGACTGCAATTTTATCGCGCTGTGCGGGACGTTCGTCGGCCACGGCATTAATCAAATCGGGCAGCAGGCCGGCGGGCAGGTTGTCAATGCAGTAGTAACCCAGGTCTTCGAGCACATGCAGTGCCGTACTCTTGCCCGACCCCGACCGTCCACTGACAATTACCAGTTTCATGCGGGGCAATTCATCAGTCTGTGATTCATCCATCAAACGCTTTCCTCCGTGGCAGCGACATACAACTCCATGTCGGTCTGCGCGTTGCGCAGGGCTTCGCGATACTCAGGCTTGTTAAAATTGGTGGCAATAACCTGCAGTGATTCCAGGTGGGAATTCACCGCTGCTTCCGGCACCAGCAGGGTAAACACCAGGTCTACGGGCACGCTATCGATAGCATCGAAATCTATTGGCTCACTCAATTGCATCAGGATGCCAATAGCGGCATCACACTTTTCCAATCGACAGTGGGGAATGGCCACACCCTCGCCGACCCCCGTACTGCCCAGCCGCTCTCGCTCTATGAGGCAATCGAAAATGTCTTCAGAATCCGTTTCCGGGAACAAAGTGGAGGCAAAATCTGCAATTGTTTCAAACAGGCGTTTTTTGCTGACTCCCGATACTCCTGCCAGGGTGCATTCGGGAGTCAGTAATTTGTTGATTCGCATGGTTACTAGGTGGTTCCCCCTGGGCCCTGCTAGCGAGCGTTCTGGCCCTGGGCCCGGGCGAGGTTCTTTTCCTTGTGTTTGATGAGTTGGCGATCCAGTTTGTCTGTCAGCAAGTCTATAGCCGCGTACATGTCTTCATGTTCGGCATTGGCAATCACATCGGCTCCGGCGATATGAATCGTCGCGTCGGCCATCTGGCGCTGTTTTTCAACACTGAGTACAACATTGATAGTGGATATCTGGTCGAAATGACGTTCGAGCTTTTCCAGTTTGGAGTTTACGAAGTCATGGAGTGCGGTGGTTACGTCGATATGGTGACCGCTAATAGTTATATGCATAAATCGCTCCTTTTGTAGTAGTCAATAGGGTTTTATGCGGCGCTCTTGACAGGGCGCCATTAAACAAGTTGCTTGCGCTCATTCGAAGGTGGTATGCCCAAGGATTCACGATACTTCGCTATGGTTCGTCTTGCAACTTTAATCCCCTGATCTGCCAGCAGATTTGCAATCTTGCTGTCGCTCAGGGGTTTGATGGTTTTCTCAGAGGCGACCAGCTTCTTGATGATCGCCCGAATAGCCGTTGATGAGCATCCGCCGCCGCCGTCGGTTTCCACGTGGCTTGAGAAAAAGTATTTCAGTTCAAAGATTCCGCGCGGGGTATGCATGTATTTTTGAGTCGTGACCCGTGAGATCGTCGACTCATGCATTTCCACGGCCTCGGCGATATCGTGCAGCACCAGTGGCCGCATCGCTTCGTCGCCGTACTCGAGAAAACCACGCTGGATCTCCACGATTTCAGAGGCCACCTTGAGCAGGGTCTCATTGCGACTCTGCAGGCTCTTCAGGAACCAGCGCGCTTCCTGTAGGTGGTTGCGCATATAGGTATTGTCATTGCTGGTGTCCGCGCGCTTTACCATCGATGCGTAGGTTGAGTTGATGCGTACTTTTGGCATCACTTCCGGGTTCAGTCGCACCCGCCAGGTGCCGTTTTTCTGGTCAACAATCACGTCCGGAATCACATATTCAGTTTCGGTAGTATCGATCGTCTCGCCCGGTTTTGGGTTCAGGCTCTGGATCAGCGTAATAGTCTGCTGCAGGCCCTTGTCCTTGAGTTTGGTGCGACGCATCAGTTGGTTGAAATCGCGTGTGCCTAACAGTGGTAAATAATCCTCAACAATCAACTTGGCTTCTTTCAGCCAGGGGGTGTCGGCGCTCAGCTGGTTGAGCTGGATGAGCAGGCATTCTGCCAGGTCGCGGGCGCACACACCCACCGGGTCAAAATTTTGCAGGCGCCGCAGTACCGCCTCGATCTCGTCAGCTTCGACGGGTTCTTCGAAACCGGTTTCCTCAAGCTGGCGATTAATGGTCGCCAGCAGGGTCTCGACGTCGGTATCCAGATAGCCGTCCAGTTGCACGCTATCAATAATATTGTACGCGATCACCCGGTCGAGTTTTGACATGGGCGTTAGGTTCAGCTGCCAAAATAAATGATCCTGGATTGATTCAGAGGCGCTGGTGCTGGATTCAAATCCGGGCAAGTCGTCGGAGGGGGCAGAGAGCGAGGGCGCCGATGTGCTCTGGTACACATCATCCCATTGGCTGTCTACCGGCAGGTTCTCTGGAATATTTTCGCCCCAATCGGTGTCGTCAGCGGCTGTCATCTCGTCGGAAGATTCCGCCGGAGCTGCAATCGCATCCTCCGGCGCGGCGTTTACATCGTTTTCATTGTCGCGAGTTGGCGCGGATTCGGTTTCAGTGCTGGCGCCCAGGTCATTGGCATCAGCGGCTTCGGAGTTGCCTTGATCGTCGCTGTCTTCGCCGGCCTCAAGCATCGGATTGGCTTCCAGATTCTCCTGAATCTCCTGCTGGAGATCCAGCGTCGATAACTGCAACAGGCGAATGGCCTGTTGCAACTGCGGCGTCATGGTCAGGTGCTGACCGATCTTTAGCTGTAACGAAGGTTTAATGGCTGATGCCCTTATTAGTCCTGGTAAAGGTCAGGGGGATCCCTGTTCGGCATCCCGGTGCGTTAATTTTTCAGACGCCCGGCAGATGCATGTTTTTTAATTCTAGGACAAGCTGGGGGGTTTAGGAACAGAATTTGCTTGTTATTTGAATTGCCGATGTGACGAGGGCGCTGGAACCCTCGCTACAGCGCGAATCCTTCGCCCAAATAAACATCTTTTACGCGCTGGCTGGAGAGGATTGCGTGGGAGTCACCCTCGGCAATGATGTGCCCCTCGCTGACGATGTAGGCGTTTTCACAGATATCCAGGGTCTCGCGGACGTTATGGTCGGTAATCAATACGCCGATGCCGCGACTTTTCAAATGCAGGATGATCTGTTTGATATCGTTGATCGAGATCGGGTCTACGCCGGCAAAGGGTTCATCCAAAAGGATGTAGGAAGGCTCGATGGCCAGTGCCCGGGCAATTTCGGCGCGGCGTCTTTCCCCGCCCGATAAACTCATCCCCTTGCTGTCACGGATATGGGTGATATGGAATTCCTCGAGCAATTCCTCGAGCTTGGCGTGGCGCTCCGCCCGGCTCAGTTCCTTGCGGGTTTCGAGGATCGCCAGAATGTTTTCCGCGACCGTCAGCTTGCGAAAAATCGACGGCTCCTGCGGCAGATAGCCAATACCCTTGCGGGCGCGCTGGTGCATCGCGAGTTGCGAGATATCCTCGTCACCCAACGTGATGATGCCTTCGTCACTCTTGATCAGCCCGACAATCATATAAAAGCAGGTGGTTTTGCCTGCGCCATTGGGACCCAGAAGGCCAACGATTTGTCCTTCCTCGATGGAAAAGGATACGTCCTCAACGACGCGTCGTTCCTTGAAGCTCTTGGCCAGGTGGTTAGCGCTCAATCGGGTCATGTGCGGCCTTATTCTTGGTTGTTGGATTCTTGGATGTTGGATTCTTTGCTGTCGGGCGCTGCATCATCGGACGCTTCACCACCAGGCTCTTTAGTATCAGTGACGGCCTTGGGTTGAATAATGATCTCTACCCTCGAGCTCTTGTCACCGCTTGGCGCATTGGTGTCACTGTAGGCTTTGACGGTCCGGTGTTTCATGTCGTAATCAATGCGTTCGCCGCTGAAAGAGTTACCATCTTCTTCAAGCTTGGCGTTTTTGTGGATCCGGATGAATTGGTCAATAATACGGTATTCCACGATATTGCCGTAGGCATTGGTGACGGTGCTGTCGGTTTCGCGTTGCTGTTGGTAATGGGCGGGCGCCCCGACTGCAACGACCTTGGTGATACCATTTGCGCCGTTGTGGACCGTCACCGTGTCTGCGAGGACCTTGATTGAACCCTGTAATACGTTCACGTTACCCCGGTAGATCGATACGCCCTTGTTATCATCGATCTCGGCGGAGTTGGATTGAATGCGTATCGGTTGTTGCTGGTCATCAGGCAGCGCCCACAACGACGCCGGCACGAGTATCGCGCCCGCAATCACCAGACTCATTAAGCTAGTTGATCTGGTTCGGGTCATGTTGAACTCTCACGTTAGATAGCAATTCAAGCCGGTTTTTGTCGATGTAGACTTTCATGCCCGTGGCGTCGACGCGCCCCTGTGCGCTGGTGATCACGATGTCATCCTCCGTGGTGGCGAGGTTGCGGGCCGGCTGCAGGGTAAGCATTTCAGTAGTCATTTGCAGCGGGTTATCCGGCGAGTCACGGTTGACCAGCACATCTTCCCACAGTTCCACCGTTTCGTTGCCCGCAACGCCTCGACCCTGCTGTGCCTGTACCTGCCAGGGCACGCCAGTTTCCGGATACAGGATCATAGTCGGCGCCTCGACCAGGGTAAAGTCGCCGGTCACGAAATGCTCGACGCGACGGGCGTGGAATTCGTAGTCGAAGCGGCCCTGCTCGTTATAGTGTTTGCTCAAGGTGCCAACAAAATAATAATCGGCCTCGGGTTCCGGTTCGGTTTGGGCGAGTTGCTGTTCGGGCGCTGCCGGCTGACGATACTGGAATATCATTGAGACCAGGAACAGGCCTATGCAGACAGCGGTTATCAGGATGAGGCGTTGCATGGACATGACCTATTCGGAATCTTCCAGGTAGCCGGCCAGGGCGTGCTCCAATGTGCCCTGCGCAGCCATAGTGAAATCACACGCCTCGCGCCCAGGCTGCACCAGTCGCTATGCTGTTTTACAAATGCGTAACTATTGGTCACGGTCACACCCGGTCCAACCCTGCTGATCAGGGGCAGATCCGGCAGGTCGTCACCTAAATGTGCGACCTGCTCCTGGGTCAGTTCGATGTCGGTATGGTTATGTTCTGTCATGCTCGCTTTTCAGTTAGGGTGTGCGTGGCCTGGTCGGTTCAGATGACGCCCGCGCGCAGTAAATCATGCGTATTGAGCGCGCCCACGGGTATATTGTCAGCATCCACCACAATCAACGCATTGATCATGGTGCTCTCCATGATCTGCAATGCTTCGGCGGCCAGGATATCTGCACGGACAACCTTGCAATCCCTGGTCATTACCTCGCTGATCGGGGTTTTCTGGATATCAACATTTTGGTCGAGGGTGCGGCGCAGGTCGCCATCGGTAAATATGCCGAGCAATTGTCCATCGTCATCTACTACCGCCGTCATGCCCAGCTTCTTTTGGGTAACTTCCATTAGTGCATCACCGAGACGGGTGGTTGCGCTGACCACCGGAACGGCGTCATCGGTATGCATGATGTCTTCGACCTTGAGCAGCAGGCGGCGCCCCAGCGTGCCGCCGGGATGCGAAAAGGCGAATTGTTCTGCGCTGAAACCGCGTGCTTCGAGCAGCGCCACCGCGAGAGCGTCACCCATCACCAGTGCTACCGTGGTACTTGACGTAGGGGCCAGGCCCAGCGGACAGGCTTCTTCGGCGACACTGACATCGAGATGAACCTGCGCCTGGATCGCCAGGGGCGATTCGGGTACACCGGTCATGCTAATCAGTTGGGCGCCCATGCGCTTAATCAGGGGTACGATGGTAAGGACTTCATGGGTCTTGCCGGAATTGGAGACTGCCAGCACCACGTCCTTGCTGGTCACCATGCCAAGGTCGCCGTGGCTGGCTTCGCCGGGGTGGACGAAGAAGGCGGGGGTTCCGGTGCTCGCCAGAGTTGCAGCGATCTTGTTGCAAATATGCCCGGACTTGCCCATGCCAGTAACGATCACCCGGCCTTCACAATTGAGCATTAATTCGCAAGCCCGCGCAAACTCGGTGTCGATGCGTGACAGCAGCGCAATTACCGCATCACCCTCCATGGTGATCGTCCGTTTGGCTGAATCAATCAGTGTCTCAGTGTTTGTCATTCTTTAACCGGTGCCAGAGTTCGGCTCATTATACCCATCTCGCGGCTTAATGCTGCATATAGAGCAGGACTAAATAGCCGATATACGCGCCGCTAAACAAAATGCCCGTGCCGCGACCGAGGGTATTCTGTTTGCCATGCTTGCCCCCGTGATAGGCCAGGAACAGCAGCAACAGGGTCATTGTCAGCATCAGCCCGTAGTCACGCCACAGCAATTCCGGGGCAAATTCATAGGGTGCGATGATGCCCGGTATGGCCATCACTGCCAGCAGGTTAAAAATATTCGAACCAATGACATTGCCGATTGCAATATCGTGATGCCCCTTCAGGGCACTGGTTATCGACGCGGCCAATTCAGGCAGGCTGGTGCCGATAGCAACAATCGTGAGGCCGATCACCAGATCGCTCACCCCGAGTAGCAGGGCAATATCGGTTGCCGCCCAGACCAGCACCCGGGAGCTCAGGACCAGCAACAGCAGGCCCACGCTAAACCAGAATACAGCCCGGCGCGTAGTAAGGTGTTCCATCTCCTGCTCTTCTGAAGCCAGTTCCTCTGCGGCCTGGGGAGGTGGTTGAAAATGGACCAGCAGATACATCGCAACGACCAGGCCGGCGAGTAGCACCAGTCCGTCAATACGATCCAGGCTGAGGTCGAATATAAGGACGCCGGCAAGGCCCGTGACGATCGCCAGGATCGGAAATTCCTTGCGCATCAAGGCGGAGCGCACCGGTAGCGGCGCGACCAGGGCCGTTACGCCGAGTACCAGCCCGATGTTGGCAATGTTTGAGCCGATCGCATTACCGACGGCGATGCCGCTGGCGCCTACCAGGGATGCGGTAAAGGAAATGAGTATTTCGGGTGCGGAAGTGCCGAGTGATACAACGGTCAAGCCGATCAGCAGCGGCGACATGCCCCAATTTCGAGCCAGCGAAGCCGCACCCGTGACGAACCTGTCAGCGCTCCAGAGCAGGAGGGCTGTGCCGATAAAAATTGCTATGACGGGCAGTATCACGTTTCGAGTCCCAGCGCCGTTGGAGGCTAATTAATCGCGGCTATTAAAGGGGGATTCCCGGATTAATGCAAGCAAACCGTTGCCTAAATCATGCGGGTTAAGAACATGCAAAATAACCGCTTGTCCGTTTTGTTTCCATTCCAACAAATGTTATAGTCGCGCCCTTGAAACGTCCGTGTGATCTCTTACGACCCGATCCAGTTTGCCAGGGCTTGGCTTTACCACCCAGATTTGATGTCAGCAACTTCCGATAATTTCATTGAGATACGTGGCCTATGCTTCGCGCAGGGCGATCGCGTGATCTTCGATAATATAGATATTGACGTGCCGCGTGGCCAGATCACTGCGGTGATGGGCCCGAGTGGCACCGGGAAAACGACCCTGTTGCGCTTGATCGGTCGGCAGCTGAGACCCACCGCGGGCGAAATTTTAATCGATGGCCAGAATGTCTGCGAACTGGGACGTAAGGACTTGTATGCGTTAAGGCGACGCATGGGTATGTTGTTCCAGAGCGGCGCGCTGTTTACCGACCGGACCGTTTACGACAATGTCGCATTCCCGCTGCGTGAGCATACCCGGCTGCCTGAAGCGATGATTCGGGACATTGTGCTGATGAAGTTGCAAGCCGTCGGTTTGCGTGGCGCCAGGGATATGATGCCGAGTGAGCTGTCGGGTGGTATGAACCGACGCGCCGCACTGGCGCGCACAATTGCACTGGATCCGGAAATCATCATGTACGATGAACCCTTTGCAGGCCAGGATCCCATCGGGATGGGGGTATTGCTGGAGCTGATAAGGCTCTTGAATAGCTCGTTGTCGATGACCAGTATCGTGGTTTCCCACGATATCCAGGAAACCGCCAGCATTGCAGACAAAATTTACGTCATAGCCGAGGGCAAAGTGATCGGGAAGGGCAGCCCTCAGCAGCTCAGGGAAGATCAATCGCCGATGGTGCGCCAGTTTATGCAGGGGCTGCCAGATGGCCCGGTGCCGTTTCACTACCCGGCGCAGGATTTCGGCGATGACATGTTAGGAGAGCACCAATGATTGCGCGACTGCGCATGCTCGGGAAGATGGTCCTGGGATTGCTACAGGTGCTAGGTCGTTCCGGGTCTTTTGTGGCACTTTCGTTGTTCCGTGTCCCCAATATCCGCAAGGGTACGCCGCTGTTGATCAAACAGCTGTATATGGTCGGGGTGCTATCGCTGCCGATTATTGTGGTATCGGGAATTTTTATAGGCATGGTGCTCAGCCTGCAGGGCTATACCATCCTGGTCGATTTCGGTGCCGAGCAGGCGGTAGGCACCATGTTGGCGCTTAGCCTGACCCGGGAGCTTGGGCCGGTGGTCACCGGATTGCTGTTCGCCGGCCGCGCCGGATCCTCGCTGACGGCGGAGATTGGCTTGATGAAGGCTACCGAGCAAATCACCAGCATGGAAATGCTCAGTGTTGACCCGCTGCGCTATGTGATCGCGCCGCGCTTGCTCGCCGGGTTTATCGCGATGCCCATCCTTGCGCTTATTTTTAATGCCGTCGGTATCTGGGGCGGCTACCTGGTGTCGGTAGAATGGCTCAATGTGGATTCTGGCTCGTTCTGGTCCAATATGCAGGGGGCGACCGAATTCGGTGAAGATGTATTGAATGGAATCATAAAAACCGTCGTATTTGCTTTTGTAGTGTCCTGGATCGCCGTGTTCCAGGGCTTTGATGCAGTGCCTACCTCTGAGGGTATCGGCCGCGCCACCACTAAAACAGTGGTTTACGGGTCGCTGGCGATATTGGGGTTGGACTTTATTTTAACCGCTGTCATGTTTGGAGATCTTTGAAGATGCGGACCAGTACGATTGAAATAGGGGTCGGCTTGTTTATGCTGGCCGGGTTGATTGCGTTGCTTGTGCTCGCCCTGAATGTCAGTGGTCTGACAACGAAACGCGATTCCTACTATACGCTCTATGCCACGTTTGAAAATATCGGTGGCTTAACCGCGCGCTCCAAGGTGACCGTCGCAGGTGTGACGATTGGTCGGGTTACGGGAATTGAACTGGACATGGATACGTTCTCAGGCGTAGTGGAAATGCAGATCAAGGACGACTATGACAACCTGTCCACCGATACCGCTGCGGCTATCCTGACCTCAGGCTTGCTGGGCGAGAAGTATGTCGGGTTGGTGACGGGGGCGGATGAGGAGTTCCTGATGGAGGGTGACCTGATCGAGGATACCCAGTCAGCGCTGGTGCTTGAAGACCTGATCGGCCAGTTTCTGTTTGAATCGGCAAAGGAGTAAAATAGAACGTTTCCTCGCACCCCGGGTCCGAGCAACGAGCTAAGGCACCCCTAAGGAATTAATCATGAAAAAAATACTGAAATTTTCTGTTATTGGCCTTTTAGCGCTGTGCTGGGCTGCAATGGCCCCGGCTTCCGTGCCAAACCAGCAGGCTTTCGATATTGTCGCGTCGACCCAGGACGAAGTGCTGAAGCAGATTCTCGAGAATCGCGAGCAATACCTGGAAGACCTGGACCTGTATTTTGCAGAAATCGAGCGCTTGCTCGGTCCGCGCATGGACTTCAAACGCATTGCCCGCCGGGTAATGGCGAAACACTATAAGAAGGCCAGCGCCGAGCAGCGCGACAGGTTTGCCGCGGTGTTCAAGGACAGCCTGATGCAGTTGTATTCCAAGGGCCTGCTTGAATATGAAAACCAGCGCATCGTGGTGTTGCCGCCTAAAACCCCAAAGAAGCCTAATCCCAAGAAGCAAAAGGTCGATGTGGAATTGTATACCGACAGCGGTAACAAGTTTCCCATAAGCTACTCAATGTTCCTGACCAAGGATGCCGAGTGGAAAATTGAAAACGTTATTGTGAATGGCATCAACATCGGGCTTACCTATCGCAACCAGTTCGCACGCTTGATGAAAGTAAACAAGAATGACATCGACCTGGTTATCACCGAATGGTCGAGCAAGGTGGTCGATTAGCCTGATGCGAAATAAACAGGCTATGTCGAACGACAATCTGCAACTCGGCGCTGACGGCTGCATCCTGGTAACCGGCCAGCTGACCTTTGATAACGTGGTGCGGCTCAGTGAGCGCGGCAAAAAGCTGCTGGATAAATCGAAAGTTAGTCCATGTGTGTTTGACTTGTCGGGGGTGACCCAGGCAGGCAGCGCCGGGGTGTCGTTGCTGCTCAGCTGGGCGCGCTATGCCAGGGCCCGACGTATTGAAGTGATGTTCAGCAACTTACCGCCAGGACTGACCGGGGTTGCCCAGGTTAGCGGTATTGATCAAATTTTGCCCATCAAACAGAATCAGGCGGTTTGAGAGTCGCCAAAGCACGGCTAATCTGCTAATTTACATCCCTTTGTTCACGTTCATAAAGGTCGCCGTATTCGATGCAACCCGAAGAAGTCAAAGTATTACTGGACGCACACTTGCCGGGCTGCCAGGTGAATGTCGCAGGAGAGGGCGCCAAGTTCCAGATCAGGGTCGTCGGCCCGGTATTTGAATCCCTTAATGCAGTAAAGCGGCAGCAGGCAGTGTATGCCGCCATCAATGAGCAGATCTCCGCTGGAGCCATTCACGCGGTTACGATCCAGACCTATACGCCCGCCGAATGGGCCAGCCAGTCGTGACAATAACAAGAAGAACAACAATAACCGGATACTGATATGGATAAATTAATTATTGAAGGTGGTACGCCGCTGGAAGGTGATGTTCGCATCTCCGGAGCGAAGAACTCGGCACTACCAATCCTTGCGGCTGGCCTGTTGGCTGATGAGCCGCTGGTGGTTGGTAACCTGCCGCACCTGCATGACATTACCACCATGATTGAGTTGCTGGGCGTCATGGGCATTGAAGCCGTAATGGATGAAAAAATGAATGTCCAAATCGACGGCAGTACAATCAAGCACTATAACGCGCCCTACGAGCTGGTAAAGACCATGCGTGCATCGATCCTGGTGCTGGGGCCTATGCTGACACATTTTGGCGAGGCCGAAGTATCGTTGCCCGGCGGTTGTGCCATTGGT
>CAXMOT010000087.1:0-6940 GCA_964195105.1 uncultured Gemmatimonadales bacterium
CCTGTTGCGGAAGAACCTGCTACTGAAGAACCTGTTGCCGAAGAACCTGTTTCTGAAGAACCTGTTTCTGAAGAACCTGTTGCCGAAGAGCCTGTTACTGAGGAGCCTGTTGCTGAGGAGCCTGTTGCTGAGAAGCCTTTAGCGAGTGAGGAGTCTGCTACTGAAGAGCCTGTTGCTGAAGAACCTGTTGCTGAAGAACCTGCTCCCGAAGAGCCTGTTGCCGAAGAACCTGTTGCTGCAAAACCTTCAGGTCCTGTTCGGGCCGCAAATGATCCGCGGCTAAAACGTAGGAAGCAGCTAGCTGAACAAACCGAGGAAGCGTCCGAGTAACTCGCCAACGCTTCACCGGGTTCGGAATTTGGCAACGAAGATCGCTTGCCGAAGATTGACCATCCGAAGAACACCCGCAAAAACTGGCCAGGCAACCTGGTCAGTTAGCCGTTACCAGATCATCCGGCGTCCCGATTAACGGGGCGCCGGATAAATTCTCGGCTCGATCTCTAGCTTAATATCAAACTTGCTTTGAACCGAGGCTCGAATATCCTCAGCCAGGGCCATAAATGCCACACTCGAACCTGCGCCATAGTTAACCAGCACCAGTGCCTGGTGCGGATAGACGCCGATATCATCCGCGCGATGCCCCCGCCAACCACATGCTTCGATTAGCCAGCCTGCGGCGACCTTGATCACTGCGTTACCGTCCGGATATCCCACTAGCGCCGGATGCTCCACCTGTAATCGGGTAAATTGCTGCTGCGAAATAACCGGGTTCTTAAAGAAACTGCCCACATTGCCCAGTTGCTCGGGATCAGGCAGTTTGCTTGAGCGAATCCTGCATACCGTCTCACTGACCCTCTGCGGATCAAGCTCAGCTTCCGGTACCGAGGCCAATTCAGCGGCCAGCGACCGATAGGCGACATTGAGGCGCGGCTGCAGGCATAAATCAAAGGTCACGTGGGTAACCACATATTGATCCAGCAGCTCGTTCTTGAAGATGCTATCCCGGTAACCGAATCGACATGCGTCCCGCGAAAAGGTCCGCGCAGTTCCTGACGCCACTTCGATCGCTTCAAGCTCATGAAAAAAATCGGCCAGTTCGACGCCATAGGCGCCAATATTCTGGATCGGCGAGGCACCCACTGAGCCCGGAATGAGGGACAGGTTTTCTATCCCGTAATAGCTGTTCTCCAGACACCAGCAGACCAGTCCATGCCAGTTTTCGCCCCCACCAACACGCACTCTCACCCGCTCAGCATCGACAACTTGCGCGTCTTTGCCACAGATATCCAGTTTAATGACCAGGCCTGGATGGTCTGCGGTGAGCACCATGTTACTGCCTCCGCCGAGTACGATGAGACCGAGCTGATGCTGGTTAGCAAAGGCCAGCGCCTCACGCACATCGCTGGATGACGCGGCCATAGCGAAATATCGGGCCTTAACATCGAAGCCAAGCGTATTAAACTCACGCAGTGACTGGTTCTCCAGAATGTCCAGCATTCAGGACCCTGCTTGCAAGTGTTCGAGCAATCCGGCTGAAGCAGCCTCTACAAGGTCGAGGACATGACCAAAACCGTCGGCGCCACCGTAGTATGGGTCGGGAACTTCCTGCTCGGAAAAGCCCGCAGCGTAGTCCAGAAACAGGCGCAACTTGTGATGGTGTTGCGGTGGACAGAGTTGCCGTAAATCGTTCAGGTTGGTCAGGTCCATCGCCAGGATGTGGTCAAACTCGACAAAGTCGTGCGGGGTAACCTGGCGCGAGCGCAGCGATGACAGGTCATAGCCGCGCTGCGAAGCCGCCGCGCTGGCCCGCCGGTCCGGACCGCTACCAATATGCCAGTCTCCGGTGCCTGCAGAATCAACCTCGACATGCGCGGCAGCATCACTGCCTGCGAGCAGCTTGCGAAACACACCGTCGGCGGTCGGGGAACGACAGATATTACCCAGGCAGACGAACAGGACTTTAGTCACTGTGCGCTACCCCTCATCCTGACGTCGCATCACCAGCGCTCGCAACTGCTCCAGGTCCTGCCGGGTATCGATGCCAGGCGGCGGCGGTATGACGGCAGTAGCGACCTTTATCTTTACGCCGTTCCACATTGCGCGCAGCTGTTCCAGTGACTCGGCCACTTCGATAGGTGATGGCGGCCACTGGATAAATCTGTGCAACAGTTCGACCCGGTAGGCATAAATGCCGATGTGCCGCTGGAACGGAAATTCGGGCTTACCGGAGCCAGGCGCGGACACGCCATCCTTGAATTCATCGCGCTGCCAGGGAATCGGGGCGCGACTAAAATACAGGGCTTCATGCTGCCCATTCGCCACCACCTTAACCACGTTGGGGTTAAACACGTCCTGCATATCGGTAATGGTTTCGCTCAACGTCGCAATGCCGGCATCCGGCTCGGACTCAAGCAGTGCCGCAACCTGGTTAATATTTTCTGGCGGGATAAGCGGCTCATCGCCCTGCACATTGACCACGATCTCGTCACTGCCAAGAGCCAGTTGCGAGACGACTTCCTGGAGCCGGTCCGTGCCCGACACGTGATCCGGAGAGGTCAAGGTGACCCGTGCATCGAAGCCGCGCGCCACATCGACAATCCGTTCATCGTCGGTCGCTATGATCACGTCGCTGGCACAACTCCTGCACGCCTGCTCATAGACCCATTGAATCATCGGCTTACCGCAAATATCCAACAGCGGTTTACCTGGCAATCGGGTAGACCCAAAGCGCGCTGGAATGATGACGCTAAAACGAGGCTTCACGGGGACGGACACCGGCTACTTGTCCAGGCGTTCGTCAGTAGACAGGGTGCGCGCTTCAGTATCGAGCATGACCGGGATATTGTCCCGCACCGGGAACGCCAGTCCGTCCAACTTGCAAATTAGCTCACTCTTTACCTTGTCGTACTTTAGCTCGCCCTTGCAGATCGGGCATGCCAATATATCCAGCAATTTTCTGTCCATTAAAGTTGGGAAACCTCAGTTATTCATTCAAAATTGGCAGGCCATTGCAGGGTCTCCTGCAGTCACACCGTAACATCGACACTTTATCAATCCAGCCGCGCGGACCTGGCGTTCTCTACCTGCACCGACAACTGTTCCAGGAACCCGTTATCCAAAACCGCATTAACACGCAGGTACCAGCAATCATTGGTCGCCATCGCTGCGCATTTTACCGCATCTTTCTCCGTCATAATAATAGGTATTTGCTCCGCGAACTGCAGATCGGCTGCGCTAAACGGGTGATGATCCGCGAAGCTGTGCTCGATGACCCGGTATCCCACCTCCTTAAGCGTGGCATAGAAGCGTCCGGGGTTACCAATGCCGGCCACCGCATGCACCTCACCATCGCCGAGCAGCGGTTGCAGCGCATGACTCTCGCCCGAATCCAGTTTCACGATTTCGCTGGCTTCCAGGCGCATGCTGACCTGTTGCCCGGGATTAACGGGCAGACTTAACCTTCCATCCCCACCGTTCACCACCACCCACTGCACCTCGCTGAGACGCTCGGGAGGCTCCCGCAACGGACCCGCCGGGAGCATCATCCCGTTGCCAAGGCCACGCTTGCCGTCAATCACGGCAATTTCAATATCTCTGCGTAATGCGTAGTGTTGCAGCCCGTCGTCACTGATGACCAGGTCACAGGCACAGTTTTCCAGCAGGTAGCGTGCCGCGCGGGGTCGGTCCGGGTCGATTACCACTGGACAACCACTGCGCCTTGCCAGCAGCAGCGGCTCATCACCGACTTCAGAAGCCGCTGAGTCCGGAGTTACCAGGCAGGGGTATTTCGTGGCTTTGGCGCCGTAACCACGGCTGACGATGCCCGGCTTCATTCCCGCTTTGGAAAAATGCTCGACCAGGGCCGCGACCAGTGGCGTCTTGCCTACCCCGCCGACACTGATATTGCCCACCACAATAACCGGAACTGGCGCCTGCCAGGAAATCTTCTTGCCTGTTTCATAGTCATGACGACGCCGGCCGGCGAGATATTGAAACAGCCGCTCGAAGGGCTTCAGCAACACCAGCCAGGGGCTGCCGTGGTACCAGGCCCGCTCCAGTGCCGCTCTCATGAATAGTCCACGTCAGGCGACCTGGCGCGACTTGGCGAATAGAAGGGGATATTAGTTCGAATCGTCACGCTGTCGGGTAGTGATTGTCAGGCGGTTGTACCCCAGTTGCCCTGCGGCATCCATCGCGGTGACCACCGACTGGTGCGGAGACTTTGCGTCGGCAGCTATCACAACCGGCAGCTTGGTATCGCCCTGGGAAATTTTCTTGATCGCCGCCTGCAGCGTTTCAAACTTATTGTTCACCAACTGCTGCTGGTTAATTGCATAGCTCCCATCGGCGGCAATAACAATCTCAATCTGGCTGGCTTCCACCGGCGACGGTTCGCCACTGGCTTCCGGCAGGTTAAGGCTTATATGGGATTCCTTCTTGAAGGTGGTAGAGACCATAAAGAAGATCAGGAGCAGGAATACGACGTCGATCAGCGGCGTCAGGTTAACGCCAACTTCCTCGCCCCGCTGGCGACGAAATTTCATCTATGCGCCCGTCCTTGTCTCGTCCTGTTTACCACGGTCACCGTGGAATACATCGACCAGCTTGACCGCCTCCTGCTCCATATCGACAACGATATCATCGATGCGGCGCTGGAACATGCGGTGGAATATCAAGGCAGGAATCGCGACCGACAGGCCCGCCGCGGTGGTAATCAATGCTTCGGAAATACCACCTGCCAGGACACTCGCATTACCGGTACCCTGCACCATAATTGCGGTAAACACCTTGATCATACCAATTACGGTACCCAGCAGACCGAGCAACGGTGTCACCAGCGCAATCGTACCAAGGGTACTGAGGTAACGCTCCATCTCATGAATAACATGGCTGGCGACCTCCTCGATACTCTCCTTCATGATATCGCGGCCGTACTTCGAGTTACTCAAACCCGCAGCAAGAATCTGTCCGAGGGGCGTTGAGGTTCGCAAAACACGCATGCGTTCGGAGGTCAGCTGATTGCTGCGTATCCACGCCCACACATCGGCGAGCAGATTCTTCGGGGCAATCTTGCTGGGACGTAAGGTCCAGAAGCGCTCCATTACAATCGCAACCGCGACCACCGAACAAATTAGGATGGGCAGCATCAACCAGCCACCCGATTTAATCATTTCTAGCACACGCGAATCCTCTAACCCATTTGATAGTTATACATCGGCTAACGACAGCCAATGCTTTACACCGAAATTCGTCCCGATAAAAAAATACCGGTAATATCCAGCAACCGGCATCCAGTTACGTTAATCCTAGAAACCTCAGATGGGCGCGAAAAAGATGTGCAACATATTGATGTGCATGGGGAATTTGAAAAACTCTTGGTCACCTTATTGGTGATGAGAGCTTTTTCAAATTTTCCAGGTGCGTCAAGAGGTTGTGCATACTTTCGTGATCCAACTGAGGTTTCCAGGTTAATCAGCGTCCAATCCAACCCTGCGCAAGACCGGCTCCTGCCCGTCCTTGAGGACAACTGCGTCCACTTTGGACCGCGGCTTAATCAAGCTTTAACTCTAGCACAGAATATCCTGTTTTTAATCCTGAAGCGGCAATGAATTCAAGCGCCAGGAGCCTGTCGGATTTAGGATTAATCTACTGCGGCAAAGCCGAATTTGGTGAGATTTTTCGATTCTTCTCGTTAAATAGCCAGCTATTCACCTCAAACAATCGAAAAATCTGCCTCAAATCGGACTTTCCCTCGCTACGATCACCTAAACCCGACAGGCTCCCAGACAAATTTTCACTCCAGCCAATAACGCCGCGCCTGGCGACGATACGCTGATATTTTCGGCAGTTCCGATGTTGCGTCAAATTCAAACAGGATTGCGCCATCACGCGCCGTGCGATGCTGGACAATATCCCGCTCATTGTAGCGTTGGACTATTTTCGGGTGAGGATGGCCAAACCGGTTACGGTAACCGCTGCTGACCACCACATGTTTCGGGCGCACCCGATTGAGGAACCATTCGCTCGACGAGGTCAGGCTACCATGGTGAGGCGCCATCAGGATATCGACCTTCAAACGCTCACCAAACTGCCTGACCAGGTCAAATTCGGCGCGTGATTCAATATCACCCGCCAATAACACGGCATGCTGGCCGTTACTGATGCGCAGCACGCAGGAGCTATTGTTCGCATTGGTGCGAGCGTCCGCCACCGCACTCATCAGGGTAAACTCGACACCACCCCATTGCCAATGCTGCGCGCTGGAGCAACTACGCGCGGCATGCTCCAGATGCAGTTCCGCATCACTGATAACCGCATCGATCATCATTCCCTGCAGCAACGGCTCGATTGCACCGGCGTGATCCTGGTCGCCATGACTGACGACCAACCGATCCACGCGGCTAATGCCCTGCTGTCGCAAATACGGCAGTATCACAGCCTCCGCGGCGTTAAAGCGATCGCTGAATTTGGGGCCGGTATCGTAGAGCAGATTATGACCGGGAGCCTGCACCAATGCCGCGAACCCCTGGCCCACGTCAAATACCAGCACCCGATAGCTTTGCGGCGCAAGCGGTTCAGGGTGCTTCACAAATAACCCCAACAGGCAGACGATGCCCAGGCTACGCGCAGGCAAACCCGCCGGCAGCATCAGCAACAGCGCGCCACACAGGGCAAACACCGCGGTCGGGCCATCCAGTTGCACCGCTTGGCTGATCCAGGCCCATTGATCAAGAAATTCCAGGTAAGCCATTACCACGCCCAATATTTGATCGGCGCATTGGAACACAAACTGCGCCGCGGCGACGTGAACCAGCGTCAGCAACCCGCCCAGAAGCGATAAAGGGACCACCACAAAACCGACCACCGGAATCGCCAACAGGTTGGCGAGGGGCCCGACCAGCGATACCTGCTGGAAATACACGACCAGTATCGGCATGAG
>CAXMOT010000088.1:0-6321 GCA_964195105.1 uncultured Gemmatimonadales bacterium
TCACTGCCGAGTATGCCCAGACCCGGACGCAATTCGGGGTGCCAATCGGTTCGTTCCAGGCCTTGCAGCACCGGATGGTGGATACGTTTATGGCGTATGAGCAAACCAAGTCGCTGTTGTACCGGGCTATCTGTGATTACAAGGCCAGCCGGGAACCGGGTGCTGATGATACCCAGTCCCGTAAAACCATGCATGCCTTGAAGGTAATGGTGGGCCGCGCCGGCAAGCTGATCGGCCAGGAAGCCATCCAGATCCATGGCGGGATCGGCATGACCGATGAGCTCAATGTGGGTCACTATGTTAAACGACTCATGGTGCTTGGTGCTGCATTTGGTAATGCCGACCATCACCAGCGCCTGATGAACCGGTTGGAATATGGTTAGATTCCATCCTGTATTTGGCCTGCACCGGGTCAGTTACTGATATGATTTGTTACCCGAACCTTACTACGGAGATTTAATGAGCTGGATAGTGTTGTTGGTATTATTGGGCTGTGCGGCCTGGTTTTTGTTGCTGCGTGGCAAAGATCATGGCCAGTATGATTCCCCCGCCGGCAAGTATTTTGCTGCCGACAGGGTATTCAATGAGGAGCATCGTGCGATAAACGCCGCTATCAATGACGGCCTGGGCCAGATCAAGGGCTTGTCTCAGAAGGAGCGGTTGATGATGATGCGCGAACATCTGGACACGGTGTTCGCAGATCGTCCGCTTGCCAGCAGCCTTACGCCGGTGGATGTTGACGGGGTGCCGGGGGAATGGGTGAGGGCGCCAAATGCTGATGCGGGGCGCCGCCTGTTGTATTTGCACGGCGGGGCGTTTTTCATGGGCAGCCGAAAAAGCCACCGGGTTATTACCAGCAAACTTTCGGAGATTGCCAATATGTCGGTGTTGGCGATCGATTATCGCCTGATGCCGGAACACCGACGCATGGACTCTGTTGAGGACAGCCGCACCGCCTATCGCTGGATACTTGCTAACGGCCCTGATGGCGTGGCGCCGGCCAGTAGCGTGTTCGTTGCCGGTGACTCCGCCGGTGGGAACCTGACCTTGTCCCTCCTTGCATGGCTTCGCGACCAGGGCTTGAGGGCGCCCAATGCAGCGGTGGCATTATCTCCCATAACCGATTCGACATTGGCAAGCCCGAGCTTGCGGGACAATCTGGAGCACGACGTGATGCTCAGGCCACTGTTTGAACCGTTAATGAAAATTCCGCGCTTTATCCTGTTGCTGGGAAGCTTGATTCATACCCGCATCCGGCCCACGAACCCTGTAATATCGCCGTTGTTGGGCGATTTATCAGGGCTGCCACCACTGCTGGTGCATGCCAGCGCCCACGAAGTGCTGCTCGACGACGCCCGTCGTTATGTCAACAAAGCGCGGGAGGCGGGCTCACCGGCGACGCTGCACGTTTGGTCCCATGTGCCCCACGTATGGCATATTTATTATGACGAATTGACCGAGGGTCGTGAGGCCCTGGAGGAGATCGGGAAGTTCCTTAATAGTCACGCGGCTTAGCAAAGCCGGCCACCGCCAAACCCGTAACCAAACAACCTGCCGCACGCAAGCGTGCGGCTAAAAACCCTGCAGCGAAAAAGCTCGTGGCCAGGAAACCTGCTGCTAAGACGGCTGTCAATAAGGCAACAACTGCTAAAAAATCGGGAGCCCGTAAACCTGCGGTCCCGAAAACTGCAACAAAAAGGCCGGCGGCCCGTAAAGCCGCGCCTGAAAAGAGTACAGCAACAACCTCATAAGCCAGGAGGGCAGCACAATCAATGCTGGCGAGACCTTAGTGCCGCTAGCGTAATCGATGTAATTTAGAGTGAAATGCAATACGCGATACGATATGCACGACGGCTCCAAGCCCAGTGACCTGGCGTTTTACACCGATCCCTTGCGGTCCATGTTTGAGATGATGACGCTGCCTGCATTCATGCCGGCCCTGCGTACGTTGCCGAACGTGGATAGTCATCCGGTCATGGTGTTTCCCGGGTTTATGGCCGGGGATCGCTCGACCAGTTCATTGCGCAATTTCCTCCTTTCCCGCGGCTGTCATCCACATGGCTGGGGCCAGGGTACCAATCTCGGGGCCCGGGATGAATACTTCATCAATTGTGTGCAGCGCATCGACGAACTCCACTCGCAGCATGGCAAAAAAGTCTCCCTCATCGGGCAGAGCCTGGGTGGCATCTATGCCCGGGAATTGGCGAAATTCACTCCCCATGCCCGGCAGGTCATTTGTCTGGGGAGCCCGGCTGATGGTCGGAATGGCGATGGTTCACGGGTGTCCGAATTGTATGAAATGGTGAATCGGGAATACATCAAGAAGGACAGCGATTCGCACGCCGACCAATTGTCCGAGGAGCCGCCTGTGCCTACCACGATGATCTACAGCAAGCAGGACGGCATCGTGCACTGGAATACCTGTACCCAAAAGGAATCACCCAGCGGCACTGCGGAAAACGTGCGCGTCCACGGCAGTCATGGCGGAATGGGGTTTAACCCCGCTGTCTATTACATCGTTGCGGACCGGTTGGCTCAAAGCGAAGGTAGTTGGCGCCCGTTCAAGGCACCCAAATGGCTGTGTGCAATGTATCCTGACCATTACCGTTAATCCGGCTTAAGTTTCCAGAGATCCTGCCAGCAAATAGAATCTGTCTGCCTGAACTGAATGCCACTTTCCCGCCGCTGAACCAGACATGGAATGTCGTTGTGGCGTCGATAAACTATAGGCATAATAGCTGCCAATTTCGGCTGGTATCGCGAGCCTGATCAATTTTCAACCAATCCCAGACAATTTTAATCAAGAGAGCAGAACAGTGGTAAAACTTATAGAAAAAAGCGAAGTGGAAGCCCATATCGGGTATGTCGTCGAACCGACCGACTGGTTCACCGTAACCCAGGAGCAGATCAACGAGTTTGCCGAGTGCACGCTCGACCGGCAGTTTATTCATATTGACCCGGAGCGAGCTAAGGAAACACCCTTTGGCGGCACTATCGCGCATGGTTTCCTGACCCTCTCCATGCTGTCCTATTTTGCTGAAAGTTTCAGTGTGCTGATCCAGGGTTTTTACATGGGCGTCAACAAGGGCTTCGACAAAGTACGCTTTGTCTCGCCGGTGAAGGTCAATAGCCGTATTCGTGCCCTCGCCAAGGTAGTGGCCATAGAAGAGGCCAAGCCGGGTCAATTTAGCTTCAAAACCGAAGTAACCATCGAGATTGAAGGCGAAGACAAACCGGCCCTGGTTGCCGAATGGTTGAGTGTGCAGATGGTCGCCTGAGCAGCGCCCTTTGGGTTGGCGTGTCAGCGCCCATGGACCGCGTTGTGCCTCTTGCCAAGGGAGTGGCCGTTGCCTGCGAGTCGCGCCTTGCCATGAACGCTGACACACCAACTGAATCCAAAATTATCAAATTGACGGAGTACCTATGAGTATTAATTTTGAAGGTAGAGTGGCAATTGTGACGGGCGCTGGTAATGGCCTGGGTCGCTCACATGCGCTGGCATTGGCCGAACGTGGCGCCAAGGTTGTGGTTAACGACCTGGGTGGCGCTCGCGATGGTACCGGCGCGTCTTCGGATGCCGCCCAGGAAGTTGTGTGCTTGATAGAGGAAAAGGGTGGTGAAGCGTTCGCCCATGGCGCTAACGTAGCTAACTTCGATGAAGTGCAGGATATGGTTAGCCAGACCATGGAGCGCTGGGGTCGGGTCGATATCCTGATCAATAATGCCGGTATCCTGCGCGATAAATCTTTCACCAAAATGGACCTGGCTGACTTCAAGCTGGTGCTGAACGTGCACTTGATGGGTAGCGTGAACTGCACTAAAGCGGTTTGGGACATCATGCGCGAGCAGGATTACGGCCGCATTGTGGTGACTACCTCTTCCAGTGGAATGTATGGCAACTTTGGCCAGTCTAATTACGGTGCCGCAAAGATGGCCGTGTTGGGATTGATGAATACGCTGGTGCTGGAAAGCGCCAAGTACAACATGCGAATTAACGCCCTGGCGCCGACCGCCGGAACCCGTATGACAGAAGACCTGCTGCCGCCCGATTTGCTGGCCATGATGACCCCGGAAGCGGTGACCGCGGGTGCGTTGGTGCTGTGTCATGAAGACGCGCCTAACAGGATGATCCTGTGTGCAGGCGCCGGTGGTTACGCCTCATCGAGCATGTTCGAAACGGACGGAATCTTTTTGCCCGCGAACCAGCAATCGCCGGAAGCTGTAGTTGAAAACTGGGAGGCAATTACTGATACCTCCAACCAGGCGGCATTGCTGGTCGGTGCCAAGCAAACCGAGAAGTTTATCCATAAAGCAATGGCCTATTTGCAGTCGAAGTAGCAATCAAACTCTCACGGTCGCCTGCCGGAAGGGTGACCAATCAGCAAAGGAATTTCCTATGAAAGACGCAGTAATTGTAGCAGCAGCCCGCACCCCGATTGGTAAGGCCTACCGCGGCGCCTTTAACGATCTGGAAGCACCAACGCTATCCGGCCATGCCGTGAGGGCGGCGGTGGAACGCGCCGGTGTGGATCCCGGTGAAATTGATGACTGCCTGTTCGGTGCCGCCATTGAACAGGGCACCCAGGCCAGTAACCTGGGTCGCCAGGCGGCCTTGGCTGCGGGCTTGCCGGTCACAGTCTCCGGCATAACCATGGACCGTCAGTGCTCATCGGGCCTGATGAGTATCGCTACCGGCGCCAAGCAAATCGTTATGGATGGTGTACCGGTTCTGGTCGCGGGCGGTTGTGAGTCGATTAGCCTGGTGCAGAATGAGCATTTCAATGCGCACCGCATGATAGACCCGCGGGTCATGGCTACAGTGCCTGCCAACTGGATGCCGATGCTGGATACCGCCGAAGTGGTTGCCAACCGGTACGCGATCTCGCGAGAAGCCCAGGACGAGTATGCGTTGCAATCACAGCTGCGTACCGCCGCCGCCCAGGAAGCGGGTAAGTTCGACGACGAGATTGTCCCGGTCACTGCGACCAAGGTTGTGGTTAACAGGGAAACCGGCGAGAAGTCCAAGGAAGAAGTTACGCTCACTAAAGACGAAGGTAATCGCCCATCCACCACCCTCGAAGGGTTGGCGGGACTCGGCGCAGTTCGCGATGGCGGCACGATTACCGGTGGTAACGCCTCGCAACTGTCGGACGGCGCAGCGGCGGTCGTTATGATGGATGGCACGCTGGCGCAGCAGCGCAATATAGAGCCGCTAGGCATCTATCGCGGCATGGCGGTTGCCGGTTGCGAGCCCGATGAGATGGGCATTGGCCCGGTCTTCGCGGTTCCTAAATTATTGCAGCGCAATGGTTTGACTATGGATGATATTGGCTTGTGGGAACTCAACGAAGCGTTTGCCGTACAGGTTATTTATTGCCGCGACAAACTCGGGATTCCCAACGAAAACCTTAACGTCAATGGTGGCTCGATTTCCATTGGTCACCCCTATGGCATGAGTGGTGCCCGGATGACAATGCATGCACTTATGGAAGGCAAGCGCCGTGGCGTGAAGTACGTGGTGATTACCATGTGCGTCGGCGGCGGCATGGGCGCGGCTGGCCTGTTCGAGGTAGCCTGATTGAAATAAACAAACCGGGCGAGTAATCTGGCAGATCATAAGCTGGAGACAGCATCGATGGTCGAAGCAAAGTACCTGCAGGCCAATGGCTTGCGTATCGCCTATGAAGAGTTTGGTGAGCCGTCAGATCCGGCCATCGTGCTGATTATGGGCCTGGGCCAACAATTGACAGAGTGGCCTGACGAGTTCTGCACAGGCCTGGCGCGAGAAGGCTTTCGGGTTATTCGTTTTGACAATCGGGATGTCGGGTTGTCTGACAAGATTTCCGGCGCCCGGGCGCCCGGGATGATGCAACTGGCGATGGCCGCCAATTTCGGCGTTCCGGTCAAGGTACCCTATAAGATATTCGATATGGCCCTGGATGCGGTGGGTGTCCTGGATGCGCTGGATATCGATGCCGCGCATTTGGTGGGGATCTCGATGGGCGCCATGATCGCGCAGATCGTCGCTGGCCAATTTCCCGACCGGGTGTTGTCGTTGACATCGATGAGTTCTACCAGCGGTGCCCGCCACTTGCGTTTGCCGGAGCTTCGGGTGACGCGGCACATGACCAGTAAGTCTGGACCCGACAGAGCGGATTACGTGCAAAAGGCCGTGGAGACCTGGCGGATGATCGAGAGCCCGGCTTATCCGATGAGCGACTCAGAACTGTATAAGCAGATCGTTGCCGGTTTCGAGCGCTCCTTTTACCCGGCCGGCTTTATTCGCCAGATGGCGGCGGTCATGGCCAGCGGCGACCGGGT
>CAXMOT010000089.1:0-5203 GCA_964195105.1 uncultured Gemmatimonadales bacterium
AGAGTCCCCGGATATTTACCCGAAAGGGATTTTGTGCATACGGATGTGCGTGCACAGGGATGTGTAACCGCGAGATAATTATTACCCCTTGCTGGATTCCTTTTTAACTACACCCTTTCTAACTACATCCCTTATAAACAACGGCCGTTCTTTCCAGTCACCGCGCTTTATACCGTCAGTTCAAACCACCATCAGTTCAAACCAACCACTAGAATGGGCTAAACCTCATAACGGCCTAGTGTGTGCTGGATCAATCAAGCGTGAGCAAGCGAGCACCACACAGTGGCTATGATGATAAGAAAATCGAGAATGCGTTCTTCGAAATAAACGACCTTGAACTAACTATCGGAGCTGAACTATCGGCAACAAACTATCGGCAACAAACTATCGAGAAACTCGACCAGGGCCAAAATATATTTGCACCCTGGACTCACTCAATTTTTCGAGCGCCATATCCAGAGTGCGCTGGAAATGCCCCATAACCAGCTCATCCAATTTAGGCGTGGGCACAACCCTCGCTTCCCTGCCGTCCGCCGTGCTCTTTTCTTTAACCAGGTAACCGTCCAACACCGCCTTCTTGATCCGCTCTTCGCGCGTCCTGTTAGAGCCGGCTTTCATGGTTTGGCACGCCGCACTTACAGTGAGCGGCTGGCCCTCCCAGTTGGCGACCACGCAGCCAACCAGCAAGTGCCAGAACTCCTGGGTATAGCAGTTACTAAAGGTCTCGTCCCAGTCCCGGCCATAACTTTCCAACACCTTCATCCAGGTCAATAATTGCTCGCGGGATTGTGTATCGCTCATGGACGCTGCCTTGTTAATCATTTATTTAGCTTTACTTGAGTTGCCAAGTCTTTTTAGTGGGCACATTTTAACACCCAAATTCCGCAGGTATGATTTACAACCCGAGTGTCATGCAACGTGAGAAGATACCGACTTTGCTTCGTGATGTACAGTTGCCCCGCCGATGCTTGAGCGCGTTGTAAAATACCCCCTGGCACTCTCCCAGTCATGCTGACACCTAACGAAAATCAATCGTAATCCAGCCTCGGAAACCAGTCTGCGCCACGTCCCTCTGGCGTCATATCAAGAATATTCCAGATTGGCCAGGCAAGGTCCATATGACGCGGATGACCCTGCAGGTCGGCATACAGCAACTCAGTACTGAAGAAATGAAGTATCCCCTGAATGGACTGAGTGAACACGTTGGCTGCCGGAATCTGCACGCCGTCGGCATTCTCGCCAAAATAGTCCGCGTTGTAGGTATTATTGGCCGAAGATAACAACCGTATATTGGCCCAGGGGCGCGATTCGGCAAATTCCATGACCCGCTCTATCGGCGACTTGACGATCACCACCATATTAATGCGATCCGCCAGGTGTTGTGCAATTCCGCTAAAACCGTCGATCAATGAGGTGCAGGCCGGGCAAGGTTGGGCCATATCAGGACCGAACATAAAACTGTAGGCAAATAAAGCCGGCTTTGCGGGTGCAAACAACTCGGAAAACGCCACGTCCCTGATGGTGCCGCCGGCAACCATTTCCTGGAACACATAATCTTCTTTAAGCGCGCCACCGGGCGGCAGCTCCCGGCGCATTTTACCGAGGGCGTCAATACGCGCTCGCAAGTCGACTTCGAACTCGAGCAGCACATTGCGCGCCCGGCGGTACTCGTCGGATTCATTGGGGAAACGCTTGTTATGGAGAGTCTTCATGACACACCTCCTGGCAGGCTGCTGACAAACTATCTGCGTTGCTGATACGGCGTTAAAAATAGCCTCAAAATGCTCATTTATTAATATAAACTGCGCTTATTCGGCAATTTTTGCCTTGTCTCCTCTGCCTCGAAAACGTTTTACAACTATCTACCAGGCTATCGTGCGCGCTCCATTATATCCCCAATTGCTCAAAAAATAACCGCAACGCAGGTTCGCCGCCCTCTTCCCAGGCCCGCAGCGCCGCCGTACCGATAATGGCAATATCTCCGTTGGCACCGATAAATTCAATATCGGCGCGCTCCGCCACACCGAAGCCCACCCCAAGCGGCACGTCGATCATGGAACGGCAACGATCAAGGAACTCTGCCACCTCGTTGGACATATCGGTTTTGGTACCGGTCACACCCTTGCGGGCCACCGCATAGACGAAGCCAACCGCAGCCTCGCCAAGCTGGCGTAAACGCTTATCCGAATTGGTCGGGGTCATCAGGATAATCGGCGAGAGGCCGGCTGCCCTGGCCAGGCCATGCAATTCCCCGGCTTCTTCTATCGGCAGGTCGGGCAGGATAAATCCGCAGGCCCCAGCCGCCTTGAGCCGGTTGATATACTTCTCGTGTCCCATCTTAAAGGCGGTATTGTAATACCCCATCATCAATACCTGGAAATCGAACCGCGCGGTCACCTCGGCCATAAACTCGAAACATTGCGCGACGGTCGTGCCCTGTTCGATAGACACCTGGTTCGCCTTCACAAACAGCGGCCCATCGGCCGACGGTTCGGTAAACGGGAACTGCAATTCGACGATATCGACGCCGAAATCATTCATGATTTCCAGCTCTTTCAGGTTGTCCTCAAAGGACGGATAACCGCACACCACGTGGGTCATCACCAGCGGTGACTTGCGCTGGCGGCGCTCCTCGATATAAGCCTTAAGATCCATATTCTGTCGCCTTCTGCTGGATAAAGGATTTCCATTTCGCATCATCGAGCGCATCCGCGATGGTGAAAATATCCTTATCACCACGCCCCGACATATTAATCAGGACCGTCTCATCTTTGCCCATATGTGGTGCTTCCTCGATAGCCTGGACGAACGCATGAGTGCTTTCCAGCGCCGGAATCAGGCCCTCGGTGGTCATGCATAATTTGAGCGCCTCGGTGACCTGGTCATTAGTCGCGGCTTCAAACCGTACCCGTTTTTCTTCCCACAGGTAAGCGAGGATCGGGTTGATGCCGATATAGTCCAGGCCTGCCGCCACCGACTGGGTTTCCAGCATATTGCCTTCCTCGTTCTGCAGGAAATAGGTCTTGTAGCCCTGCGCTACACCGATGGACGCGTCATGATATGCCAGCCGCGAGGCATGGCGACCCAGGCCTTCGCCCAAGCCACCGGCTTCGACCCCCACCAGCTCGACACCATCATCGTCCAGGAACCCCTGAAACAAGCCCATCGCATTGGAACCACCGCCCACGCAGGCGTATACACGACTGGGCAGGCGACCCGATAATTCCAAAATCTGGTGCTTCGCCTCCTTACCAATAATGGATTGGAAATAACTTACCAATTCCGGAAACGGATGCGGTCCGCAGGCGGTGCCCAGTACATAATGGGTATTACCCATATTACTGACCCAATCCCGCAGGGCTTCGTTGATGGCATCCTTGAGCGTTCTCTGGCCGTCCTGCACCGCCACCACCTTGGCGCCCATGTTTTCCATCCAGAACACATTGGGTCGCTGCCGCTTGACGTCGACTTCACCCATGTAAATCGTGCAATCAAAACCAAACTTGGCGGCCATAGTGGCCGTCGCGTAGCCATGCTGGCCCGCTCCGGTTTCGGCGATAACGCGGGTCTTGCCAAGGCGCTTGGCCAGCAAGCCCTGACCCATGACATTATTGATCTTGTGCGAACCGGTATGGTTGAGGTCCTCGCGCTTCACGTAAATCTGCGCGCCACCGAGTTGCTTCGACAGGTTGGGCAGATGAGTCACGGGTGTCGGTCGGCCGGAATACTCCTGCATGAGTTGCTCGTATTCCGCCCAGAAGGCCGGATCCTTTTTACAGGTGTGAAAGCACTCGCTCAGCTCTTCAACGGTGGACGTCAAAATTTCCGGCAGGAAAGTCCCGCCGAATTGACCGTAGTAACCTTCCCGGCCATCTTTAAAATCAAATAAATCCATACCAATCAACACATCTAGCCATCATAAGGGGGCGATAGCTTAACCCAAAGCCGCTAAAAAACAAGACTTAAGCGGCGTATACGCGACGCCAGCCCTTGACAGGTTGCCCTGCCGGCCGATACTTAATCATAATCACAATTCCACTCATAAACAGCGGGATCCGATGCACTCGAACCACATGATCATTTTATTATGAAATCGGCGCTCTTGCTGTCCGGGGGCGGGGCGCGCGGCGCTTACCAGGTTGGCGTACTGAAAGCCGTCGCCGAGTTGCATGGCAAAAATGCCCATAACCCGTTTTCGATCATTAGCGGTACCTCTTCGGGCGCGATCAACGCGGTTGCACTGGCCGCGTCGGCCAACAACTTTCGCCTCGCGGTGAAGAAAGTCGAACGCATCTGGCACAACCTGCATGTCGACCGCGTGTACAGGGCCGGGGTAATGGACATACTCGCCAGCGGCGGCCGTCTCACCGCGTCCCTGTTTAACCGAGGTATTGGCAGAAGCCGACCGATCGCCCTGTTAAATAACGATCCGTTGAAATCGCTACTCGAACAAACCATCCAGTTCCGCAATATAAAGAAACGGATCGATAGCGGCTTCCTGGAAGCCGTAGCTATCACTGCCTGCGGATACAGTTCCGGGGAAAGTGTGACCTTTTTCCAGGGTAATCCGGAACTCACCAAGTGGCGTCGTACACGCAGTGTGGGCGTGCCGACCCAACTAAACGTGGATCACCTGCTGGCATCATCGGCTATACCGACCATCCTGCCGGCCAGGAAGATAAGCCGCGAGTATTTTGGTGATGGATCCTTGCGCCAATTATCCCCGACCAGTCCGCTGATCCATATGGGCGCTGACAAAATTTTTGTGGTGGGCGTCAGCGGTAATCTGCGGCAAGCGCCGCAGCAGCAACATGACGCCCATTCCCCTTCCCTGGCACAAATGGTCGGCCACCTTTTTACATGCGCCTTTATCGACAGCCTGGAAGCGGATATCGCGCACCTGCGCCAGGTTAATAAAATGGTTGGAAAGATGGAAAGTGCCAATGCCGATTGTGGCGGGCTGCGCAATATTGAACTGCTGGCCATCAATCCTTCGATCCAGTTCGATGAAATTGCCGACCAGCATGTCCATGACCTGCCTCCCGGCATGCGGGCCGTAATGAAAATTACCGGCGCCACCGGAGCAGCCGGCGGAGCCAGCATGGCGAGCTACCTGCTGTTCGAACCGGAATTTTGCCGCGCCTTAATAACGCATGGCTATGAAGATGCAATGGAACAGGAAGCAGAAATCAGGCGCTTTTTC
>CAXMOT010000090.1:0-22554 GCA_964195105.1 uncultured Gemmatimonadales bacterium
TCCTACAGAGGAGTAAGTTACGCAGCTACCCGAAGGACCCGCTTGACTTACTAAAATCTCGGCTCGGAATAAACAAATGTACAACAACTCTTCACTACCTAAATAGTTATGAGTCTATGGACACTCGCTTTACGATAATTCATCGCCTGAATTAACCTCAGCAAGTACCCACACGTATTGTTTCTATCCAACTAAATTTTTAAAGAACATGGCTAACCGCGTTTGTGGTCAGCTCGAGAGAGGGCGCATTATACACAGCGATCTTGGCATAACAAGACTAAAGGTCATTTTTATTACGGAAAAATAACTATTACGATCGAGACGAAAAAAACCGTGCGATTGCACGCCAATTAAAACCCCGACAGCGCGCCGAATTACGAGCCTCTGGAGCGCCCATCCAGCCACGCAAGCGGCCCCACTTTGCTGCGCTTATTACTGACCAGACCAGATCAACAGATGATAATTTTTCTTACCGCGACCAAGCAGGTGATAACGCTGGCAAAGCCCGTTACCCGGAGACAATACCAGCTCCGCATCGGCAATCTTTGCGCCGTTCACACTAATGGCATTGCCCGATATCAGTTTCCTGGCCTGACCCAGGCTTACCTGGCCCCTGGGATTGATCGCCAGCCCGGTCTCAACCAGCGCCTGCGCAATTTCAACTTCCGTGCCCGCAATTGTCGTTGACGGCATACCATCCAACGCCAACTGCTGCAGATCCTGTTCGGCAAGACTATCCAGATCCCCGGAAAACAACGCCCCGCTAATTCGCTCTGCTGAAGCCAATCCCTTGGCGCCATGCACCAATTGAGTCGCTTCGCGCGCGAGGATCGATTGCGCCTGCTTGCGCCCCTGGCGCTCGGCGTCCGCCTTCTCGATCGCATCGATCTCGTCGACCGACAGGAACGTGAAGTACTTCAGGAATTTATAAACGTCCGCATCCGATGCGTTAATCCAGAATTGGTAGAAGCTATAAGGCGACGTCTTGCGAGCATCCAGCCAGATCGCCCCCGCTTCAGTCTTACCAAACTTGGTCCCGTCCGCCTTTGTGACCAACGGTACGGTTACACCAAACGTCTGCGCCCTGTTCTGGCGACGCGTCAGGTCAATGCCGCCGACAATATTACCCCACTGGTCGCTACCACCGACCTGCACGGTGCAACCATAACGCCGATTGAGCTCTGCAAAATCCATCCCCTGCAACAGGGCATAGGAGAACTCGGTATAGGAAATGCCACTACCTTCACGCTGCAGGCGCTGCTGCACCGATTCTTTGTTAATCATGGCGTTGACCGAAAAGTGCTTGCCGACGTCACGCAAAAATTCGAGCGCATTCATTTGCCCGACCCACTCGAGGTTGTTGACTACCTCTGCAGAATTGTCGCCACATGAGAAATCAATGAACTGACTCACCTGACCGCGAATCTTTTCCGTCCAACCAGCGACGATTTCCGGAGTATTTAGCTGGCGCTCTTCCGTCTTGAAGCTTGGGTCGCCAATCAAACCGGTGGCGCCACCAACCAGGGCGATCGGCTTATGGCCCGCCTCCTGGAAGCGTTTCAATACCAGCAACGGTACAAGATGGCCCAGATGCAGACTATCCGCGGTGGGATCGAATCCGCAATAAACCGCGCGGGATTCTGCGAGGTGCTCGACCAACGCCTCATCGGCGGTAAGCTGCGCAATCAAACCACGGGCTTGAAGATCATCCAACAATCCAGTATCTAGCGTCACGAAATCTATTCCAAATAAGCTCAACAAACTTGCCATGCATGGCAAAAACGGCCGCGCATTATAGCACCCCTTCAAGCCCCGCCTACTTTGATTGCTGTCTTAGGCGAAAAAAATTGGTATAATTTCGATTGCGTGGTCCATACTTATGATTAATAGGGCCGGGCGATAGATTGGATTATCACTGGTAGTCCAGATTTTTTGTGCTTATAAAAATTGTGTTAGGAAATATGTACAAATACATGCCAAGAACTCACCTGCTTGTGGTGACCACTATCTCAGTCTGTCTCGGCTTCCTGTTGCTGGCAACGCCGGGGAAAGAGGTGTCAGCAAAGAAGCACACTGCCATCGCGCCAGCGTCGGTTGATTCATCGAGCGCCGACTACAGCGGCCAGGCGCCTGTAGAAGCAGAATCCGCGCAAGCCATGCCGGCGCCTCAAGTCGAGCAGGTAACCCTTCACCACGCAACCCCCCAGGCGGCGCCTGCCAAATCAGACTGGCATACGGTTGTAGTTACAGCGGGCGACACACTCACCACCTTATTCATGGCAGCGGGGCTGGACGAACAGGATGTCTATGCAATTTCCCGCGCTGCCAAAAGATATAAACGCGCTAACTTCAAGTATTTGCAGCCCGGCCAGACTCTCTCATTCCTCATAGAGGAAGGTAAACTTACCGGTTTGCGGCATTTTCGAACCGCAAGCAAAGGCTTCGAATACCAGAAAGCAGCAAAAGGCTTTGCGGTCAAATCCGTTACGGTTAAAAACACCACCCCTGATGCGGTTGCGCAAACCCCTTCTCCCAACTGGGATTTGCTCAAAACAACCGTCACGCAGCTGGTCGAGACTGACTGGGCGAACTACACCATCAGGAACGGCGACAACCTGACCACTGTATTCAAGCGGGCCGGCCTTTCGGCACGTGACGTATATGAAGTTTCCAGGGCGACCAAAAAGCATGAGCTTAATAGCCTCAGAACACTCCTGCCAAAACAAACGTTGGCGCTGTATGTTGAAGATGGCAAGCTGAATGCGCTGCGCCACATCAAAAACCCGCTGGAAAGCGTTGAGTATGTCAGGTCGGCTACCGGCTACTCTATTGAGGAGCAGTTTATTGAGCCTGAAATCGACACGCGATTTGTCGCTGCCACGCTGGACAGCTCGTTATTCCTGGCAGGCCAGAGGGCCGGCATTCCACACAGCGTGATTATGGAAATGGCTCACGTATTCGGCGGTGTGATCGACTTCATATATGACCCCCGCAAGGGCGATACCTTTAACGTGCTGTATCAAGAGAAATTCCTCAACGGCGAGAAGATCGCCAACGGCAAGGTAATGGCCGCACGCTATAACAACCAGGGCGAAACCCATGTCGCGCTGCGATACATCGATAGCAAGGGTGATGCAGGTTATTATTCGCCCGAGGGCGTCAGCATGCACAAGGCATTCCTGCGCGCGCCGCTGGATTTCACCCGCATCAGCTCAAACTTCAACTTGCGCCGCAAGCACCCTATCCACAAGAAAATCAAGGCGCACCGCGGCACCGACTATGCCGCACCGCGCGGCACGACAATTTTTTCCGCCGGTGACGGGCGCGTCACTGAAGCAGGTTATTCGCGAGCCAACGGCAACTATGTGTTTATCAAACACGGTGAGAAGTACGTAACCAAGTACCTGCACCTGCATAAGAAAAGTGTAAAGACCGGACAAAAGGTCAAGCAGCGACAAATTATCGGCCAGGTTGGCTCAACCGGCTATGCGACCGGTCCTCACTTGCATTATGAATTCCT
This sequence comes from uncultured Gemmatimonadales bacterium, assembly GCA_964195105.1. Classification (GTDB taxonomy): domain Bacteria; phylum Pseudomonadota; class Gammaproteobacteria; order Pseudomonadales; family IMCC2047; genus CAMYKE01. Next base: position 3,521 of record CAXMOT010000090.1, read on the forward strand.
GATGAACGGGGTGCACCGTAATCCCCGCACCATCCTGAACAAACTACCCAAAGCCAAATCGATTCCCAAGCAAGAAATGGCGCGCTTTCAAGCAGAGACTCAATCCCTGTTAGCACAACTTGAAGCGCATGACCGTTTACTCGCATCCAATCAGTAAACGACCACCCTCGGCAGCAATACAGCCTTTCCCGGACAGACCCATGCTGCCGCCAACAACGATACACCGGCTGAGCCCATATCAATTAAGGGATTAGAAGAGCACGAGATGACCAACCAGCACGCGGGCTACTATATCGGCTTGATGTCAGGCACCAGCATGGACGGCGTGGATGCCGCGCTAGTCGAATTCCGCAATGGCAGCACCTGCCTGGTCGAACAACATGAAACCGAGATGCCCGGCGAACTGCGCCAGCGAATCGCGGCGCTGACCACGCCCGGAAATAACGAAATCGAACGCTTTGGCCAGCTCGATATCGAAATGGGCCAGCTGTTTGCCCAGGCAACGCTTGAGCTGATTGATAAGGCCGGGGTAAGCCCGCAACAGATCATCGCTATTGGCAGCCACGGCCAAACGATTCGACACCAACCGAACGTCACAAACCCCTTTAGCCTGCAAATCGCCGACCCCAATACAATCGCCCAGCTAACGGGTATTACCACGGTGGCGGATTTCCGGCGCCATGATATGGCCGCGGGCGGCCAGGGTGCGCCGCTGGTACCGGCTTTCCACGTCCGGGCTTTTCAGGGCAAGGGGCACAATCGCGCCATTCTCAATATCGGTGGTGTAGCCAACTTGACGTTACTACCCGATGATCCGGCGCAGCCCATCGGTGGATTCGATACCGGCCCCGGGAACGGCCTCCTTAACAGCTGGGTTCTGCAGCACCTGGGTAAAACATATGACGCCGGCGGCCAATGGGCAGCGACCGGCACCTGCCAGGCAAGACTGCTGGAGCAGATGCTGCAAGATCCATATTTTGGTTTAGCACCACCCAAGAGTACGGGAAGGCAGTACTTTAATCCGCAGTGGCTGGAACACATCCTTGAGCGCGGCCATACGGATTATGCGGCTCAAGATGTTGCCGCAACATTGGTTGAGCTGGTGGCGCAATCGGTACGCGACGCGCTCGAACGCCATTTCCCGGCGTGTGATGAACTCTATATTTGTGGCGGCGGCGTCCATAACCTCACCTTGCGTGCTCGCATCGACGCATTACTGCCCACGATCAACATTCAGTCCACCCAGGCATTGGGCGTTGATCCGGACTGGGTGGAAGCGCTGGCTTTCGCGTGGCTGGCCAAGCAAACCATGGAGCGAAAACCCGGCAACCTGCCATCGGTTACGGGCGCGCAAAACGCCTGCATCCTGGGCGGGGTTTATTATGTATGAATGGCGCCGGCGAGAACGGCCTGGAATCTAAGGAAGCCCTAAATCGAGAAAGACGAGCCACAACCACAGGTAGTTTTTGCGCTGGGATTACGGATCACAAAGCGGGAACCTTCCAGACCCTCTTCATAATCGACTTCAGAGCCCAGTAAGTACTGAAAACTCATGGGATCGACGACCATTGCCACCCCATGGTTTTCTACCCGGGTGTCATCCTCCGCAACTTCATCATCAAAAGTGAAGCCGTACGAAAAACCCGAACAGCCGCCGCCGGTCACAAAGACCCGCAACAAAAGCTCGTCATTACCCTCACTCTCGATCAGCGTCCTTACTTTGGTCGCAGCCGCATCACAGAATGTCAGGGGAGCCTGAACAACATCGCCAGACATAAAAATTACCTCAGATTTTCTTAACAAGGAGGGTATTATCTATTTACCTGAGTAATTTAGTCAAGTATTTACCGCGCTCTGCGTGTCGCTGTCATGCAGCGGTGCACTCGACATGTTTTTTGTAGCGATGGCTTCCTGCACACCGGCTCCACCATGCACCAGACTGCCGTTCACCTGGGCGCCCATCACCATTTCGATGAGATTATAATGTACCGTGCCGTTTACCACGGCATTGGCAGCGAGTTCGACATGCTCGGAAGAATATACATCGCCCATTACCTGGCCATTGATGATAACGTTCGGCGCGCGGACCTCTCCCTCAATGACCCCATGATCACTGATCCGGACCACCGCTGCCGAATCATCGTCTGCGATAACGCAGCCCTTTATCTTGCCATCGACGTGCAGCCCGCCGGTAAAGTGCAGATCACCGATGATCTCGGTCTTGCTGGAGACCAGCGTGTCATAATGGTGCCTGCTATTTTGGCGAGCCTTCTTCTTATCACTGCCGAACATCAACAAGTGCCTCCTGTACTATCCAATCAAATTCCCGGGTTATGGATTGTGGCTTTTTCCCATCGGATTGGGCAGCTATTTCTATCTTTTCGACCACAAATTCCGACGGAACAACAATATCTATCGAGACATTCTGGAAATAACGAAACTTGAATTTCGCCTTGTCCTTCTGCGCGGCAACCTCGCTCATTTCAAGCACGCCGGGCACCCCCGCCGTCGACCCCACCAGCCGCAGGTTGGTGGCTCCCGCAAGGAATGCATCGTTCTTGCCGACCTGGGTCATAACCCAGCTCACCACATACTCATTTGCCTGCCCGCCGCGAGAGATATCCATGCCTTGCACATGCAGTCCCTTCACATCACTTTCCGGGCTCATTACACTTTTGTAAAAAGCGATCTCCTTACCCATCCGGTGCAACTGTTCTTCCATATTCTTGATCCCCTTGCGCGAGCTCTCAACCGCCACTTTATCGACTATACGATCACGCTCAAGGGTCATCACCTGCTGTTCCATTGTGCGCAACGTAGTACGCTCGCTCGGGCCAATCGCCTGCATCCTGGCCTCGTAATACAGGCCGGAAACAAAACCACCCGCACCCAGCACGGCGCCGATCACCAACAATGCCAAAAATGAAACAACGCCCCGCCATGGCCGGTGAGACTTCACAACCAGTTTGTCTTGTTTGCTACCGCGAACTTTCGCCATGAAGTATCTCTATACTACTCTGTCAACATGATAATTGCGTATACAGCGTTGCTGTGGTGTCCCTCCACCGCGTTACAGCGTTTGGAAAGGGAGTGGCCATTCCCTGCAAGCCGCGCCTTGCCATGAACGCTGACCGGCCAACTGAATTCGCAATTATCATATTGGCAAAGTACTCAAGGCATCAGGGCAATAGCCGTAAGCCCCGCATTCTCGTCCAGGCCGCACATCAGGTTCATATTCTGGACCGCTTGACCCGCTGCGCCCTTGACCAGGTTATCGATGACTGAAAGAACCACAACCACGTTACCGCCCTGCGGCCTGTGAACGGCAATTCGGCAGTGGTTTGCACCTTTCACGCTACGCGTTTCAGGATGCGATCCCGCCGGCATCACATCGACAAAAGGCTCATCTTGATAAAACGCCTCATAGATTGACTGTAGCCCACCCTCACCATTATTCAACGTGAGGTCGGTCAACGCCCGGTCATTTAATGTCGCGTACAGGGTCGCGTGAATGCCACGAATCATCGGCGTCAAATGCGGCACGAAGGTCAAACCAACGGGCTGCTGCGTCGCCTGCTGCAGGCCCTGGCTGATTTCCGGTAAGTGGCGATGTCCCGCAACCCCGTAGGCTTTGAAGCTCTCACTGCATTCACCCAATAATGAACCGACGCTGGCGCCACGCCCGGCACCGCTGACACCGGATTTGGAGTCGGCAATCAAGCCACCGGCATCGACCAGGGCATGAGTTAACAGGGGCAGAAAGCCCAATTGCACCGCCGTGGGATAACAGCCCGGGTTCGCCACCAATTGCGCGCCAATCACCTGCTCGCGATTAACCTCGGGCAATCCATACACCGCGTCGGCGAGCAATTCCGGGCAGGCGTGTTCCTGGCCGTACCATTTGGACCACTCCGCGGCGTCCTTGATCCGGAAATCTGCGGACAGGTCAACCACCTTGATCCCCGCATTCAGCAGTTCCTGCACCTGACCCATCGCTACGCCATTGGGCGTGGCAAAAAATACCACGTCACATCCTGCCAACTCAGCCAGGGTCGGTAACTTGAATTCAAGATCGACCGCACCGCGCAAATTAGGGAACATATCCGCCACTTTCACGCCCTGCTCCGAGCGTGAAGTAATAACACTAATAGTCACCGACGGGTGATTTGCCAAAATCCTGAGCAACTCTACCCCGGTGTAGCCAGTTCCGCCTACAATGCCAACCTTAATCACATAAACCCCATGGAAATTGTACGTTAATCGTTTACTCTATTGATGCCAGTATAATAAAGTCCAACGGTAAAGAATAAAACAATACCACCAAAGCGGCCACAGATTTCCTATGTTCAGCCCAACCACGATAATGGAAAACTTCCGCAATCGTTTATCCAACCTGGATGCGCTGCCCCAGTTCGCCTTATTGGGCGTGCTGTCCGGAGTCGGCACCGGCGTCATCATCGTAGTGTTTCGCATGGCGATTGAGATTCCGCTACGCCTTGCGCTGGCAGAAGGAGACCCGGACAATTTCGAGGCCCTGCAGCCCATAACCCGATTTATAGCACCGTTACTGGGCGCCATCATTATCGGCTTGCTGCTGTCGTATATTGGCAAGGATAACCGCGCCATTGGCGTCACCCACACCCTCGAGCGCCTCAACTTTCATGAAGCCAACCTGCCACTGCGCAATGCGTTCGTGCAGTTTGTAGTCGGGGTAATCAGCCTGGTCAGCGGCAATTCGGCAGGTCGCGAGGGGCCCGCCATCCATCTAGGAACAGCCTTCAACTCGTTCGTCGGACGCCGCCTGAGCTTGCCGAATAACAGCATACGGGTATTAGTGGGTTGCGGCACCGCCGCTGCAATTGCCGCCTCCTTTAACACGCCCATCGCGGGTGTGATCTTCGCCATGGAAGTGGTGATGATGGAGTATACGATCGCCGGATTTACCCCGGTTATTCTTTCGGCGGTATCCGCCACTGTGGTTACACGCATCGTTTACGGCCATGAGGTCGCCTTCGAAGTGCCGGCGCTGGCCATCCAGTCGTTATGGGACCTGCCCTTCACTATCCTGATGGGTTTTATTCTCGGCGCCCTGGCATCGTTGTTTATCAAGATTGTGAAGCTCTGCGCAAAGCTCCAGCATTACCATTTCATGCTGCGAGTACTCATCGCCGGCACCGTGTCCGGCGTTCTCGCTGTACTCGTGCCGGCATCCATGGGGGTTGGCTATGATTCCGTCGCCGGCGCCCTGGCCGGACAGATGGGCTGGCAAATACTATGCGGCCTGGTGCTGGCCAAGATACTCGCCACCGCGATCTCGGTGGGCCTTGGCATGCCCTACGGGCTAATTGGCCCGATCGTAGTAATAGGCGCCGCAGCCGGTGCCGCGCTGGGCATCCTGGGCAACCTGCTGATTCCGCAATATGCCTCAGAGGTGGGCCTGTACAGCATGCTCGGCATGGGTGCGATGATGGGCGCAGTGTTGCAGGCGCCGCTGGCGGCCCTGATGGCGCTACTGGAACTCACCGGCAACCCGAACATCATTCTGCCCGGCATGCTTATTATCGTGGTCGCCAACCTGACCGCCAGGGCCGTGTTTAAACAGCATTCCGTGTTCCAGGAGATGCTCGGACTGAGGGGCATCAGCTTGAACCAAACTCCCGTGCTGCAGGCCTTAAGACGGGTCGGTGTGGTTAGCCTCATGAATGACAAATGCGTCAGCCAGGATCAGATCACCAGCGTTGAAGACGCACGCAAAATCCTTAAAACCAGCCCGGACTGGATCGTCATCACGAAGGACCGCAAGCCCATCTCACTGTTACCCGCCATCGACCTGGCACGGCATCTTGCGGACAAAGCACCGATAGATACCGGTACCGACCCGGAAGCCGATGTGCAGGAACCGACCAAACTGGACTTGAAAGAAATTCCGGCGCGGCGCCGGGACCTGGCGGCGATCCATCGCCAAGCCACGCTCCAGGAAGCCTTCGACACGCTACATAAAGCCAAGGTCGAGGCACTCTACGTCGAACGCGTCCACGCACCCATGATCACCTCGGTGATGGGTATAGTTACCCGGGACGATATCGAAAACTATTACCTGCACAAGTAACCAGGAACAACAACAGCCATGCTGTGGTTAAAAGCCTTTCACCTTATTGCCGTTATCTGCTGGTTCGCGGGGCTGTTCTATCTGCCGCGACTATTTGTCTACCATGTGATGAGCGAAGACGATGCCAGTCGTGAGCGTTTTAAGGTGATGGAGCGCAAGCTATACCGCGGCATCATGACGCCTTCCATGGTCCTGTCCATTTTATTCGGTGCCTGGATGATACTCAGCAACTGGAGCTACTACCAGTCGCAACTGTGGCTGCAGGTCAAGCTGGCCCTGGTGCTTGTGCTGGTCGTGTATCACTTCGTTTGCGGCCACTATTTACGCCAGCTTAAGGAGGACCAGTGTGACAAGCCCCACGTCTATTTTCGCTGGTTCAACGAATTTCCCGTACTGATACTGATAGCGGTCGTTATTCTTGCGGTGGTCAGGCCGTTTTAGCGACTACTGCCGGGCCACATCCCTTAAAAGCCTAACCGGTCACGCGGCGCCATGGAGGATTCGCGTTTAACTGTTGGCCACTAACGGCTGAGCGGTTAAAATCGCCTTTCCGCCGAAATCAGACATTCAGCTTCCCGGCACTCAATTTCCCAGCAACAAGACAACGATACCGATGACCAAATCAGAGCAATTATTCGAACAAGCCAAACAGTATATTCCCGGCGGCGTCAATTCCCCCGTGCGCGCATTCCGTGCAGTGGGCGGCACCCCGCTGTTTATCGAGCGCGCCGACGGCGCCTATATCTTCGACGTCGATGGTAAGCGCTACATCGACTATGTGCTGTCCTGGGGACCGATGCTCCTGGGTCACAACCATCCGGCGGTACGCCAGGCTGTGATCGACAAGGCACAGTTCGGACTGAGCTTTGGCGCGCCAACCGCGATTGAAACCGAATTGGCAAAAAAGATCTGCACCATTATGCCCAATATGGACCTGGTACGATTCGTCAGCTCAGGCACAGAAGCCACCATGAGCGCCCTGCGCCTGGCCCGTGGCTTCACCGGACGCGACAAGATCGTCAAGTTTGAAGGCTGCTACCACGGCCACTCGGATTCGTTATTGGTCAAGGCGGGCTCCGGAGCGCTGACGCTGGGAATCCCGACCTCCCCCGGGGTTCCTGCCGCATTCGCCGAGCACACCCTGACGCTGGCCTACAACGATCTCGACAGCGTTCGCAAGGCCTTTGCCGAAGTGGGTGAACAGGTCGCCTGCATTATCGTCGAGCCGGTGGTCGGCAATATGAACTGCGTCCCGCCGATACCCGGCTTTCTGGAAGGGTTACGCGAGATTTGCACCGAATATGGCACACTGCTAATTCTCGACGAAGTGATGACCGGCTTTCGCCTGGGACTGCAAGGTGCACAGGGCTACTATGGTATTGAGGCGGACCTCACGACGCTGGGCAAGGTTGTCGGCGGCGGCATGCCGGTTGGCGCCTTTGGCGGTCGCGCGGAGATCATGGAGCAGATCGCCCCGCTCGGCCCGGTCTACCAGGCGGGCACCCTGTCCGGAAACCCGGTTGCGATGGCCGCGGGACTTACCACCCTCGAACAAATCAGTGCGGCGGATTTTTACCCGGCCATCTTCGAGCGCACCACACGGCTGGCCGAGGGTCTTGAGGCAGCCGCGCGAACGGCGAGCATCCCCTTCACCACCAACCATGTCGGCACTATGTTCGGCGGATTCTTTACCGACGAAGCGCAGGTCATTAACTTTGAGCAGGTGATGAATTGCGATTTGGAACGCTTTAATCGATTCTTCCACGGCATGCTCGAGCACGGCGTGTACCTGGCGCCAGCCGCCTATGAGGCGGGATTCATGTCCGCTGCCCATACCGACGCCGACATCGAGGCAACCCTGGCTGCGGCCGCCAGCGTGTTCAATACCCTCGGCTAGGAGACTGTCGGACTTAGGATGAATCTACTGCGGAAAAGTCGCTCACGTAATGAAGGGGGGTCAGATTTTTCCCTCGCTACGATCACCTAAGTCCGACATCCTCCTAGGCGTTTTTCGGATTTTTTACAACGGCTGCAATAGGGCTTCGCATTTCAGCTCCATATAGCGGCTGTCATCGGCCAGCGCTACGGCCTTGCGGCAGAGTTGTTCAGCCTGCTCGATACTATCCTGCTTGAAACGCACCCCCGCGAGCCGAAAATACAGGTTCGCATCCCGGGGGGTTATTCGAATAGCACGCTCCAGCGCCGCCGCGGCGGCGGCGTAATCCAGTGTTTGTTCCTGCCGCTGCGCCTTGCCCAGCAACGCCACCACCGCCGCATTAGGCTGGTCCGGCCCGGCCTGGCGGGGAGCCGGAATATCCTCGTCCGGAACCGGCGCAGACGGCTGGGTTTCATTACCCATACCAGCATCCCGATCCTGCACCGGCACATTACCAATTGGCGCAGAGCTTTGGCATCCCGCCACGACCAGCAATGCCAGCATAATTATTATTTTCCTTACCATGTTTGCTCCCTGAGCACTTTTACAAGTACTCCGCCATTACCAACTTGACGGAGCACTAATCAAACCAGGACCTGATCCACTCGCCCAGCTCACTGGCCCGAGAGGTACAGGATGCCTTGCGCGTCGGACCGCTGCCTTTAATAAACGGCATATAACGCGCGCCCATGCAGCGCTTGCTGCTGGCCAAACCCGTCGCCTCGTCGATCCACATATATTCTATATTTGCAGGTATCACCCCGGTAAAGGGTTGCGGCTGCAGGCGCCGCATCAGCTCGACCCAGATCTGCAGGCCTCCCCGGCCGCCGGTCAACCCGATGGGGCTGTTGTCATCATTGCCCAGCCACACCACGCTCAGCCGATCGCCGGTGAACCCGGCAAACCAGCTGTCCCTGAGATCATCGGTACTGCCGGTCTTGCCGGCAATATTGAGATCGGCGGGGAGAATTTTGTAAGCCGACTTACCCGTACCCTCGCGCATGGTTTCCTGCAGGGCGTAATATATCAGGTGAATTTGCTCGGGACTGAAGCGTTGCTCGATATTTAACGGGTAGCGCCGCAGTGGTTCACCATGGGCGTTAGTGACCGCCCGTATCGACCGCAACGGCGCATCAAAACCACCTGCGGCAATCGTCTGGTACATACCCGCGACCTCTATCGGCGCCAGTCCACTGGCCCCCAGCATAATCGAGGGATAAGCCGGCAGTTCCCTGGTAACGCCCAAATCGCTGATGGTCTTTAGCACCCGATCCAGACCCACCGCCATTCCCAGCCGGGCGGTGGCCTGGTTATAGGATTGCGCCAGGGCGTGACGCAGCGGCACCATGCCATGGCTCTTGTGGTCGAAGTTGCGCGGGGTCCAATCCTTGCCGCCCTCACTGGTGATGGTCACCGGTTCATCATCAACCAGGGTCGCCAGGGTATAACGTTCCGGCATCACCAGCGCACTCAGGTAGACCGCCGGCTTAAGCAGCGAACCCACCGGCCGAACCGCATCCAGGGCACGATTAAAACCGGAGTACTTGGTATCCTTGCCACCCACCAGCGCCAGCACTTCGGCGGTATCGGTGCTGGTCACCACGATGGCGCCCTCCGCACTGGCAACCTGCGCACCAAAGTTTCGGCCTAGCTGTGCCATACCCTGCTCCAGGCTTTGTTCGGCATCGCGCTGCACCATCGGGTCGAGACTGGTATATACGTGCAGGCCTTCGCTGGTCAAATCCTCGGCGTTGTAATCACGGTGTAGCTGGCGTTTCACCAGGTCCATGTAGGCGGGATAAGCGGCCGGCGACCAACTGGGCTTGGCGATCACGTCGAGCGGCTGGCGTTTGGCCCACTCCACCTGGTCGGCCGTCGCAACGCCTTCGGCCGCCAGGATATCGAGTACCAGGTCACGCCGCGCCATTGCGCGCTGCGGATGACGACGCGGATTGTAGTAGGAGGGCCCCTTGACGATCGCCACCAGCAATGCGGCCTGATGCAATTTAAGTTCACGCACCGAGCGGCCAAAGTAATACTGGCTGCCCAGCCCAAATCCATGAATTGCGCGGGAACCGGCCTGGCCCAGGTAAATCTCGTTTAAATAGGCCTCGAGAATCTCGTCCTTGCTGTAGTGAAAATCCAGCAGGATCGCCATCAGCGCTTCCTCGGCTTTGCGCGACAGGGTTTGCTCGCTGCTCAGGTAGAAATTCTTTACCAACTGCTGGGTCAGGGTGCTGCCACCCTGCACCACCCGCCCCGATTTCAGGTTCGCCCACATTGCCCGGGAAATCGCTTTCGGGGAAACCCCGTGATGGGAATGGAAACCCTGGTCCTCCACAGCGACCAGTGTCTGCACCACAAAACCAGGCACCTCCTCGATACGGATAAGGGAGCGGTCTTCATGGTGGGTCGGGTAAATGCCGCCAATGTGATAGGGTTCGAGCGTCATCAAATCGATCGGCGCGCCGGCCGCATCGGTAATACTGGCAACCTTGTCCCCACTAATGCGCAGCTCGACGCGCTGCCCCACAAGTTGCTCATTCCATAACTTGAAATCGCGGGTAAACAGGCTAAATCGATTCCATTGCCGCTGGTACTGGCCCGGCCGGTTAACCTCGCTACTTTCCCGGTAACCCAGCAGCTTTAATTCGTGGGCCAGGTTGTCGGCGCGCAGGGACTGTCCGGCGAACAGCTCCAGTGGCCGGGCATATACCTTGGCCGGCAGCGCCCAGCGCCTGCCTTCGAACTTGTCGGTTACCAGTGCATCCAGGTATGCCAACACAACCACCGCGACGACACCCAGAACCAGCGCCAGCTTCAACCAGAATCCGTAGCCGAACAGACTCTTCCCGGGCGCGGACCTTTTCTTGCCCCCGCCTTTCGGCTTGGCAGCCCTGGGCTTGGGGGTTTTAGACCGGGTGGTTTTTGGCTTGGTGTTCTTGCTAGCAGGCATCGATAGTTTATGAATGGATATGAGCAGTAAAAATGATTTTCCGATGGTAGACTTCGCAGCTGGCAAAGGTCCAGTAATTTATGCGGAGATTAAAGTGAGTCAGCAGTTAATCCAGGCACTGCAGAACAAGGCACTATTCGACCACCCGGTAGAGCAATTCGAACTGGTCGAAACCCATATATCCTGGGTCATCCTGACCGGCCCCTACGCATATAAGATCAAAAAACCAAGCAACTTCGGCTTTCTGGATTTCTCGACGCTCGAAAAACGCCACCACTTTTGTCGCGAGGAACTGCGCCTCAATCGACGCCTGGCCCCGGACCTCTACGTCGATATCGTGCCCATCACCGGTAACGCGTCCGCGCCCATACTGGGCGGCAACGACGAACCCTTCGAATATGCCGTCAGGATGGTGCAGTTCGACCAGCGCCAACTCCTGGACCGTGTTCTGGCGCGGGGCGAACTGGAGACTCGGCACATCAATGAGATTGCCGATTTGGTGGCAGACTTCCACCAACAGGTAGACACCGCGACGGATGACACGCGCTACAGCGAACCGAAGCAGGTCATCGAACCCATCCAGTATAATTTCGAGCACATCAGGCCGTTGCTTGAAGACCCGACAGACCTCCAGCAGCTTGGGCATCTCGAAGCCTGGGCACGGGATACCCATGCCCTGTTGGAAACCAGCCTCGTCGAACGCAAGCGACAGGGTTTCATCAGGGAGTGCCACGGAGACCTGCACCTGGGAAATATTGCCCTGATTGATGGCAAGGTTACGCTGTTCGATTGCATCGAATTCAATGATGAATATCGCTGGATCGACGTCTTCAGCGAAGTGGCCGGTTTTATCATGGACCTCGAAGCGCGAGGCCAGCAGGGCTTTGCCAACACATTCTTAAACGCGTACCTGGAACGCACCGGCGATTATGCCGGGCTCAAGCTGCTGGATTTCTACAAGGCCTATCGCGCAATGGTACGGGCGAAGGTTACGCTGCTCGGGCTGCACGACGCCGCGCCTGACAAAACCGCGCAAATTTTTTCGGACTACCGGCGTTACGCCGACCTGGCGCAACACTATATGCAAATACCCAATCGTTACCTGATGCTCATGCACGGTTACTCCGGAACCGGCAAGTCCACCGTCAGTTCCGCACTGATCGAAACGCTGGGTGTTATCCGGCTGCGCTCGGACGTGGTCAGGAAGCAATTATTTGACGCCGCTGCGCAAGCGCAAGGCATCGACGCCGGCATCTATAGCCATGCCGCCAGCGACGCCACATTCCACCACTTGGCGGAGCTTGCCGGGACTATCCTGGCGGCGGGAAAACCGGTGGTGGTGGACGCCACCTTCCTCCGCGCCGCCTATCGCAAGTTGTTTGACGAGGTATCCGGGCAAATGGGTGTACCGCTGCAAATTATCAGCTGCGAGTTGGCGGATGAACTGGCGCGGGACCGTATCGAGGCACGTGCACTGCAGGCAAAGGATCCCTCCGATGCGGATATTGCCGTCTATACCGCGCAGCAACGCGAGGCCGGCCCGTTAAGCGAGGAAGAGCTGGCACACACGCTCAAGGTCGACACGTCCAGCAAGCAGAATATCGACGCCTTCATCGAACAGTTAGCGCAGTGCTTTATCGCCTGATGAGGAGGCTGTCGGACTTTATTTTTGGTAGCGCGACCCTATAATTGGCCGACCCCCTAACCCTATTCCCAACTGTGGCACACCCTGGCAATGAAAAACAAAACCGGCGTACTATTAATAAACCTGGGCACTCCGGACAGCCCGTCGACCGCTGACGTTAGGTCATACCTGTTCCAGTTCCTTAATGATCCGCGGGTCATCGATTTACCGTGGCTGTTGCGCAAGATCCTGGTGAACCTGATTATCGTGCCGTTTCGAGCGCCGAAATCCGCCAAAATCTACCAGCAACTGTGGACCGAAAATGGCTCGCCACTGCTTTACTACAGCAACCAGGTAGCCCAATTGCTGGATGACGCACTGGGCGAGGATTACACCGTGCACCTGGGAATGCGTTACAAAAACCCGGGCATCCCCGACGTGCTAGCGCAAATGAAAAAGCTCAATTATTCCCGCATCGTCGTGTTGCCCATGTTCCCCCAATACGCCTCGGCTTCAACCGGTTCGGCGCTGGAAATGGTGATGGATGAAATCGGCAAGTGGTGGGCAATTCCGGAACTCAAGATTATCAGCCAGTATTACGACCAGCCTGACTTCCTTGATGCGGTCGTCGACCGGGCCAGCAAGTACGACCTGGGCGATTATGATCATGTGCTGTTTTCATACCACGGCCTGCCCATCCGTCATGTCGACAAGGTTTATGAGGAAGGCCTGTGCGCAGACCGGGACTGCGAACATGAGATCACCACGGAGAACCAGTATTGCTATAAAGCCAGCTGCTTCGCGACCACGCGGCTACTGGCGGACAAACTGGGGCTTGGGGAAGCCGATTACACCGTGTGCTTCCAGTCGCGCCTCGACAAGAACTGGCTGGAGCCGTTTTCGGACAAAGTCGTGGAGGCTTGGGCGAAGAAAGGCGCCAAAAAGCTGCTGGTATTCTCGCCGGCGTTTACCGCCGATTGCCTCGAAACGGTGATCGAAATAGGCGATGAATACCAGCAGATTTTTACCGAGCATGGTGGCGAGAAGATACAACTGGTGGAAAGCCTGAACGACCATCCGCTGTGGGTCAGTTGCCTGAAGAAGCTGGTATTGGAGAGCTAGCCTGCATCCGCAGGTTACCAGTTTACACTACCGACACATACCAAAAGGCCCGACCATCATTACAGCGACGGTCGGGCCTTGTTGATTATTGCAGGCTGTTTCCAGCAACCAATAACCTTATTCAGTCGCTTCCTGGTAAGCCCAGCTCAACCAGGGCAGGAGTGCTTCCAGGTCCGCCTTGTCAACCGTGGCTCCGCACCAGATGCGCAGACCGGCCGGCGCATCTCGGTAAGCGCCGATATCATAAGCAACGCCTTCCGCATCAAGTAGCTTGGTCATCGCCTTCACTTGGTCTGCGGTGGCATCGAGGGTGAAGCAAACACTGGTATTCGATATGGTTTGCGGCTCGCTGGCCAGGAAACTTATCCATTCGTTGTCGGCCACGAAACCCGCCAGGACCGCGAGGTTTTCACGTGACCTGGCAATCGCAGCAGCCTGGCCGCCGATTGACTTCACCCAATCCAGTGCATCGAGGTAGTCGGCAACGGCCAGCATGGACGGCGTATTGATGGTGGCGCCTTTGAAGATACCTTCGATTAACTTGCCGGCCTTGGTCATCCGGAAAATCTTCGGCAGCGGCCAGGGCGGCGTGTAGCTTTCCAATCGGGCAACGGCACGCGGGCTGAGGATCAGCATGCCATGAGCACCTTCGCCGCCCAATACCTTTTGCCAGCTAAACGTCACGACATCCAGCTTATCCCAGGGCATTTCCATTGCGAACACCGCAGATGTGGCATCGCAAATCGTCAGGCCTTCACGGTCGTCTGCGATCCAGTCACCATTGGGCAGCATCACGCCGGATGTGGTGCCATTCCAGGCGAACACGACATCATGGTCGAAGTTAACCTGCGCCAGGTCTGGCAACTGACCGTAGTCCGCTTCCAGAGCCGTGGTGCCTTCTAATTTCAGTTGCTTGGTAATATCGCTCAACCAGCCGCTACTGAAAGATTCCCATGCCAGCACATCCACCGGACGCTCGCCGAGCAACGACCAAAGAGCCATTTCCACCGCACCGGTGTCCGAGGCGGGCACAACCCCCACCCGATAACCTTCCGGCAGTTCAAGTAATTCGGCAGTATCAGTGCAGGCGCGCTGCAATGCCGCTTTGCCGATTGCGGAGCGATGCGAACGCCCCAGCGTAGCAAGGTCGAGGCTATTGACGTCATAGCCGGGGCGCTTGCTGCAAGGGCCTGATGAAAAATTTGGATTGCGGGGCTTAACCTGTGGTCGCATGCTGGTCCTCTTTGACAATTAAATAACGTAGCAAACCTGGTTGCAGCTACGCACAATGAATTTCAGGGCGGCTGATTATGCCAGCAAATGATCCAGGCGCCTAGTACTGCAACGCTTGAAAAGGGCTGGCCATTATCTGCAGGCTACGTCTTGTCTTGAATCATCTGGCAGACTCTGCATCCTAAGTTATCGGGTGGTTAGAGCACTAGCACTGTGTCCGGGTGATAATAACGGACTCAGCACTCCGGACCTTTTTTGCATCAGCAGTGATCCAGGGCAGCATCTGACTACGTAATCCGTGATGGGTGAACTACGTCCAGATGCAGCCAAACGGCCGGGTAAGCTTACCAAAATCGCCTGAAAATGGACTTTGGCCGCCTGAAAACCTAGTATTATCAGCTACCTTCGAGGCGCTGGACGCCCCGTATGGTCCGACGCCGTTTAAGGGGAGCTACGAGCAGCGTGGCAACACAATTAGAAAAACGTGACTCACTGCGGTGTCCTGGTCGCCCTGGCTATCGCTTGACAATATAGGAAATCACATTGCGCTCCGGCCTCGCAACCAATGGGCTGAGCAACCACCGAACGGGAGCCTAACCTTGATTTCGAATTCCATAGTGTTAATGACAATCCTGGACATAGTGATCGGTGGCCTGTGTGTCTATGGCCTGTGCATTATTGGAGCTAACTGGAATCGCCTGCGCCGAGTAGGACTCGATATCCTGTTTGGCTGCATCGGCCTGAGCCTGGTTGTTTTCACGACTTTCTTCGCGCTCGAACTGATCTCCATGCATGTCTTCCCCGGGATTACCGGCTTGGAAAACAGCATGCAATTTATGACAAATTTACACCTCAACTGGTCATGGCCAGTGCACCTGTTAGCGGTCGGCGTTATAACCTATAGCATCAAGAGATACGTAACAGATTTACTGCCCAGGTACCTGGAAAAAACGGAGTCCCTTTCGGAGCAGTTAGCGGAGACTGCAGCGGACTTCAAGAATCTTTCCAACCGTTACCACTACGCCATAAGCGGCGCAACGGACGGTTTCTGGTACTGGGATATTAATTCAAAACAAATTTGGTGTTCGCCGAGTTATGCCAATTTGCTGGGGCTTAAGGAATCCGGCGAGCTGCTTTTCGATACCGCGATGCCAATCCATCCTGATGACTCAGCACGTATCCAGGCAGCGCTGAACGCCTGCATAAAGGACGGCGCCTCACTCGACATCACGCTACGCCTTAAAACTGCCGAACCAGGTCATAGATGGTTCAGGTACCGGGGCACAGCCCTGGCTAATAAAGAAGACCGGATCACCCATGTTGCCGGCTCGCTTCAGGATGTGCACCAGGAACGAGAGCAGGCAAGCCGACTGAGCGAACTGGCAATTGCCGTGGAAAACTCCATGGAAGGTATTTCCCGCTTAAACACCGAAGGCCACTTCGTCGAGGTCCACGACCAGTACGCGGCGATGCTCGGTTACAAGCCTGACGAACTGATAGGCCAGGACTGGAGAGCCACCGTAGCCCCCACCCACCACGAAAAAGGGGAGATCGCTTACCAAACGATGCTAGCTGAGGGTCGAGCGGAGATCGAGACTACTGCGCTCCGCAAAGACGGCTCCGAATTTATCAAGAAGCTGCTAATGGTCAAAACCACGGATGAGGACGGCTCCTTTTCCGGCCACTACTGCTTTATGCGCGACGTCACCGGGGATACCGAACTTAAGCAAAAACTCGAGTTCCAGGCGAGTCATGACAGCCTCACGCGCCTCATCAATAGACGAGAGTTCGAACGGCGTGTTGAGCGCGTGCTGGAGAGTGTTGAACGTGGCGGCGAGCATGTGTTGTGTTATATGGATCTCGACCAGTTCAAAGTTATCAATGACACCCTGGGCCACTCAGCCGGAGACGAGCTACTGCGTCGTTTGGGCGATCTGATGAATAGCCGTATCCGAAGCCGCGACACCCTGGCACGGCTGGGAGGCGATGAGTTTGCATTGCTCATGGAGCACTGCGGCGAGGAGGACGGCGTCCGAGCCGCCAACCAGGTCAAGACGGCGATAGAGGAATACGAATTTCATTGGGCCTCATCTACCTTTAAGGTCGGCGTCAGTATGGGCATAGTCCTGATTAACACGCCGGACACAACGACAGCAGATTTGCTCAAAAAAGCCGACACTGCCTGTTACATCGCCAAAGAGCAGGGGCGCAGCCGCCTGCATATTTATCGGGAACTCGACCATGAAATGGTAAGGCGCCAGGACGAGATGGTGTGGGTATCGCGGATAAATGAAGCGCTCGCCGCCGACAATTTCCTTCTCTATGCGCAACCCATCGGTTCAGTTACCGGCGCCGGCGCACATCACTTTGAGGTCCTGGTCCGGATGCGACTCGACGACGAGATCATACTCCCGGGCAACTTCCTGCCAGCCGCCGAACGCTATAACGTCGCTACACAATTGGATCGCTGGGTAATTGAACATACGTTCGACCTACTACTGGCCAACCCGGCGGAGGCATTCGACGAGGAAGGCCGGCTTTGGTCAATAAACCTTTCCGGTCACTCGCTTGGCAATTCCGAATTCCTTCATTTTGTGACCGACCAGTTAAACCGTGACTCGCGCCTGGGTCCACATATTTGCTTCGAGATCACCGAGACAGCGGCGATCAGCAAACTAAAAGTAGCCAAGCGCATGATTGACCAACTCGGCGCCCGTGGCTGCCACTTTTCGCTGGATGATTTCGGCAAGAGCCTTTCCTCTTTCGCTTACTTGAGGGAACTCAAGGTCGATTTCCTGAAGATCGATGGCAGCATCGTAAAGGATATCGTGAAGGATGAATCGTCCCGGGTAATGGTGAGCTCGTTCCACGATATCAGCAGGGTCATGGGCAAGCGAACGGTGGCCGAGTGGGTTGAAGACGCACAAACCCTGGATATGCTGCGCGATATCGGAATCGACTATGCGCAGGGTTATCACATAGGCAAGCCAGCGCTGCTAACCGACATGCTGGCAACCACCCCGCCACCCGAAAAACAGACCAAGTAGCTAGTAGGAGACTATCGGACTTAGGATGAATCTACTGCGGAAAAGCCGCTCACGTAATAGAGGGGGTCAGATTTACCGATCTTTCCCTCGCTACGATTACCTAAGTCCGACAGCCTCCTGGCCATCCAAACAGGTTTCTACCTGATCAGGCGGCGATGCGTTATTCCACACCCAGCTTCGACATCCGGTAAGCCAACGTAGACGGCTTTATGCCCAGCAGTTCCGCCGCGCCCCCGGCACCCGATATCTTTCCCTTTGCTATGCGCAGGGCTTTGCCGATATTGTCTTTTTCCAGGACACGAAACTCTGCGTCGGTCAGCAGTTCGTCTGCCTGCGGCAGCGCGACCGGGTTAACGTTATCGGTGGTAGCGGGCGGCATTGCCAAATCCAGCCGCAACAATTCCCCGTTGCTTAAAATAACAGCACGCTCTATTACGTTCTTCAGCTCCCGTATGTTGCCTGGCCAGGCATGCTTTACCAGCTCTACGGCATGACCTTTGGTCATGTGCAGCGGTTGGCGACCCAGCTGCCGACAGACATCGCGAACAAAGTGCTGCGCAATAGGCACGATGTCGGCTTGCCGCTCCCTTAGCGCCGGCACTTCGATAGGAAACACACTGAGCCGATAATAGAGGTCCTCGCGGAAGGTACCGTTCTTCACCTCCACTGCAAGATCCCTGTTGGTTGCCGCGACGATCCGCACGTCAACACGAACGGTCTTCTCGTCCCCGACTCGTTCAAATTCGTTTTCCTGCAACGCCCGCAACAGCTTACCCTGCAAGTCCAGGGGAATTTCACCCACCTCGTCCAAAAACAGCGTACCCTGGTTCGCCAATTGCATTCTGCCAACGCGATCGCGGTGCGCCCCGGTGAAGGAGCCTTTCACATGGCCGAAAAATTCGCTTTCGAATAGCTCGGCCGGTATCGACGCACAATTTACCTTCACCAGCGGCTGGTCAGCGCGATTACTATTGGCATGAATTGCGCGGGCAATCAGCTCTTTGCCA
>CAXMOT010000091.1:0-8488 GCA_964195105.1 uncultured Gemmatimonadales bacterium
TCACCATTTTGCCGGGAATCATCCAGTTGGCGAGGTCGCCATTCTGCGCCACTTGCATGGCGCCGAGGATAGACAGATTAATATGGCCACCACGAATCATGCCGAAGCTGTCCGCGCTGGAAAAATAACTGGATTCGGCTAATTCGGTAATCGTCTGCTTGCCGGCATTGATCAGGTCGGCGTCGACCTCATCGGCATACGGGAACGGGCCCATACCCAACATGCCATTTTCGCTTTCCAGGATGACATTTACGCCATCGGGAATGTAGTTCGCCACCAGGGTGGGAATGCCGATTCCGAGGTTAACGTAATACCCGTCCTGCAATTCCTGCGCCGCGCGTTGCGCGATTTCTTGTCTGCTCCAGGGCATGGTTATTCTCCTCGCTCGCGAATGGTAGTTTGCTCGATGCGCTTCTCGTAGTTTGTGCCTACCACGATACGATCGACGAAGATGCCCGGTGTATGGATGTTATCCGGATCCAAATCCCCGACCGCGACTAACTCCTCCACCTCGACCACGGTGTTCTTGCCGGCGGTAGCCATCATGGGATTGAAGTTGCGGGCGGTCTTGCGATACACGAGGTTGCCTTCGCTATCCGCTTTCCAGGCCTTGATGATCGACAGGTCGGACACCAGGCCGGTCTCGAGAATGTAGGTTTCGCCGTTGAATTCTTTGTGCTCCTTGCCTTCCGCGATAATCGTGCCCACGCCGGTTTTGGTATAGAAGCCGGGGATTCCGGCCCCTCCGGCACGACAGCGCTCTGCCAGCGTACCCTGGGGGTTAAATTCCAGTTCCAACTCGCCATTGAGGTACTGTTGTTCGAAGGTCTTGTTTTCGCCCACATAGGAGGACAGCATTTTCTTGATCTGGCGGGTTTGCAACAGCAAGCCCAGGCCAAAGTCATCGACGCCACAGTTATTGCTGATAACCGTAAGACCCTTCACGCCCGCATCGCGCATCGCGACGATCAGGTGCTCAGGTATACCGCACAGACCGAAACCACCGGCCATAACGGTCATGTTGTCGAACAGCAGCCCTTCCAGGGCGGATGCTGCATCGGGAAAAACCTTATTCATGTGTCAGTTACCCTCCTAATAGGATAAGTGTGCATTGAGTCAGTTTGGCGAGGATCCCTACAAATCGCGCCATATCTTGCGTGAAGCGAGGGGCATTGTATAGCGGGGAAATCAAAAAAACATTGTGACGCCGGGTGCTTCTCCAATGCAATACGCGCAAGCGCTTAATGACTGAACCAAAGTGGTGCGCTTCGGTGCTCTCCGTTATGCCCCGGGAGAGTTGTTTGCCACGATTGGCCAGTTGAAAACTGGCAATCCTAGCGCGGTGCCGGCTGCATGCCGCAGGTCTTGAGCAGGCGCTGCCAGGCCTGTGTATGATTGTGGATGGCGGACTGGAAGTGCTGCCAGGCACCTGCTTCACTGTGCAGATCGAGGGTGTTGGTGTGCCAGGATTGGAATGATTCCGGAAATGCCGGGCGATACAGGGCCAATAGCCGATCGGTTGATTCCAGTAGCCTTCGTCCTTCCTGGCTCAGCATGCCCAGGTAAGGCTGCACCCTGCCTATGTAGTATTTGCTGAAAACATTCTGCAGGTAATCGGCCTGCTGGGTGCGTTTACCCGCCGGGCACAACAAATTCTGTTCACTGGCTTGTTCCAGGATATTGCTGGCCAGCCACAGTTCATCGCTCGCGAGTTTGATGCTGCGGAGCAGACGGCCAATGCTTTGCTGGGTGTTGATCAATTGCAGGTTATCCTCCAGCTGGGTTGCGTCGAAGCCGGGCTCTGCTCCCGGCGTATCCCGGGTGTTCTTGACCGCGAGTGCTATGCGCAGAACATCATCGAGTGCCTGGCGCGAAATAACCAGGGGTTCCAGTTCGGCCGGTTGCAGTGGATTCGCGGCAAGGCTGGTCAGGCTTTCAAATTCGGCGGCGCCAACCAGTGCATTCCAGGCGACCAGGTGAAGTTCGGAGCGCTTGATAGCGAGGGCCTGCTCTAGTTCCCGGATCAGTTTGGTATCGGGAGAAACATCGGCTCGTAATACCACCAGGCAACGGTGCAGCTCGTACACCAGCCGGGTTTCGTATACCAGCCGCTGCGACGCGGGCATGACCTTGCCGAGGCTTGAATTGCGTTGGCTGACCAACTGGTTAAGATGGCATTCGTAGATTTGCAGGTAGTCCCACACGCCGATGCGTATTTCGCTGAGAGGAAGGACCCGCTGGCGCCGCCGCGGCAGCGTTTCCAGCAGTAGTTCGGGAGGAGGGCGCTGCGCGATTGGCGCAATGTCGACTTGGGTGACGTTCGCCAGGCGCTGCTGGTAATCCGTGAACAATGCCTCGGTGGGGTGTTCAAATGAGCACCCGACAACCAGGCTGCCGGTGAGTAGGATCGCAGCTCGTTTTATTCGGCGGCTATAAAGGTGAATCTTACCTGCACCTGTTTGCTAATCTCGTGATGTCCGGTCGGGTAGGACGCATCGGCGGATTCGGCAGCCATCATCCTCACTCCCATCGGCTGGGGTGGGTTGTATCCCCCGGATTCACTGATCCAGAGGGCAGGGCCGAGTTTCCCGTCTGCCTCGGCGGCAAGCAGTTGCGCCTTGGCCCTGGCGTTATTAAATGCCTCCAGCATGGCCTCGTTTTCGAGCTCCTCGCGGTTGCTGAAGTCCAGCCGCAGATTGCCGCTGTTGGTGACGCCTATCTCCACACTGCCATCCAGCAGTTTTACATACTTGTCGAGATCACGCAGTTTGATCCGGACGTCGCGGGTGACCCGGTAACCGACCAGGCGGCGGCCTTGCTTGTAATCGTACTCGGGGTTGACTTGTAACCGTGAGGCCTGGATATCCTCTTTCTTGATGCGTAGTTTTTGACCCAGTGCCAATAGCTGGGCAACCTGACGATCGACTTTTTCCCGTGCCGGCGCCGCGCTGGTGGCGCGCTCTGAGAATGAGAAACTGACATGGGCCATATCCGGTGCTGCATTGACTTTGCCCAGCCCGGATACCTGGATCTGGCTGGGCGTTTCGGTCGCTGACACCGGCAGGGCAATAGCCAGCAACAGGGTGAACAGGAGTTTGCTTGTGTTGGTCATGGGTGGCTTCCGCTGTCGTTGAATATTGATTGATACGTTAGTTGTTCTCGTAACTAAAAGAGAGTGCCGTCAGGATACTTAAGGAGCTGCTGATTAAGTCTAAGGTATCTCTGGCTTTGTGTCTGATGCGCAATCAAGGCATCGTTGCGCAAGCATGGCTAGTCACGTCAAGAAACGATAACACAGAGTGCGCATCAGACACAAAGCCCCGAAGGGTAAGGCCTGAGTGCGCAACTGCTGTGTTGAAGCCCTTGCTAAGGACTATGCCATTAACCGCGAGCTTCGCCTTGCATTTGCACGACTCAGGCCTTGCAGAGCCATCTTAGACTTAATTAGAAGCTCCTTGAGTTCGATTGGCACCGGTAATTATTTGCCGCACCGTGAACAGACGGCGTGGGATGCGTAACAAACCACATTAACCAGGGCCGAGCAGGCTCTTCAGGTCGGATAACGCCGATTTGCCGCGGGCCCTTTGCGCCGCTGGATCTGCCTTGTCGCCTACCTTGCCTTCCCAGGCCAGGTCATCGGCGGGCAATTCCCCCAGGAAGCGGCTGGGCTCACAGGGAGTCTTGTCCCCGTACTGGGTGCGCTCGGCAGCCAGGGTCATTGTCAGGGTGCGCTGCGCGCGGGTGATGCCCACGTAGAACAGGCGCCGTTCCTCCTCGATCGCTTCGGCTTCGATGCTGTTACGGTGCGGCAGCAGCCCTTCCTCAAGGCCCATGATAAAGACGTGCGGAAATTCCAGTCCCTTGGCGGCATGGAGGGTCATGAGTTGTACCTGGTTTTCGTCGTCTTCTTCCTGCTGGCGATCCATGAGATCCTGCAACAGGATCCTGGAGAGAATATCCGCGAGGGGTTCTTCGGCGTCATCGCCGCCTTTGCTGGCGGCTTTTTCCAGGTCGCGATCGATGCTGGCCATTAAGAACCGCACATTATCCATACGGTAATCACCCACCTGGCGGCTGCTGGAGTTACGTACCAGCCATTCGTGGTAATCGAGCTCATCGATCATGTCGTTCAGGGCACTACTGATGCTGTTCTGGTGGCAGCGGCGGGAAACCGAGAGCAACCAGTTACGAAAGCGGAGCAATTTATCGAGCTGTTGCGGTTTGAGGGTTTGCGCCAGGCCTATTTCACCGCTGGCGGCAAACAGGCTCGCGCCGCGTTGCGTCGCATACTTACCCAGGGCTTCGAGGGTTGCGGGGCCGATTTGTCGGCGTGGCGTGTTGATGGTGCGCAAATACGCCTTATCATCATCCGGATTTGCCAGTAGCCGAAGATAAGCGATGATGTCCTTGATTTCGGGCTTGTCAAAAAACGATGAGCCACCACTGACTTTATAGGGCACCTGGAATTTCTGGAGCTGCAGTTCCAGCAGGCGCGCCTGGTGATTGCCCCGATAGACAACGGCATAATCCTTGAACTGACCACCTGACTTAACACGCAGATTGGAAATGTCGGCGGCAATGCGCTCGGCCTCGGCGTTCTCGTCATCGCATTGCAGGACGCGGATGGGGTCACCCTCTCCCATCTTGCTCCAGAGCTTCTTGTCAAACAGGTGGGTATTCTGGCTGATCAACTTGTTGGCCGAGCGCAGGATGCGCCCCATCGAGCGATAATTCTGCTCCAGTTTTACGACTCGCAGGCGTGGGTAATCCTGTTGCAGGTTAGCCAGGTTCTCGGGCACCGCACCGCGCCAGGAATAGATGGACTGGTCATCGTCACCGACCACGGTAAACGCCTGGCGCACGCCCACCAGTTGCCTCACCAACTGGTACTGGCTGGCATTGGTATCCTGGTATTCATCGACCATTAAATAGCGAATGCGATCCTGCCAGTTATCGAGTATTTGCGGGTGATCGCTGAACAGTTGTGTGGGCAGCGCGATCAAGTCATCGAAATCCAGCGCGTTGTAGGCTCGCAGGTGGCGTCGGTATTCCGCGTAGACCCGCGCGCTGCGGTGTTCGCCCTCATGGGCGGCGCTGGCCAGTGCCTGTTCCGGCGACAGCAGGGCGTTCTTCCAGTTCGAAATCTGGCTTTGAATTTGCTTGGCAACATCCTTTGAATCTTTCTGCTCGGATGATTGCTCAAGCAGCAGGTCGCGAATCAACGACGTGTTGTCGTGGCTGTCAAACAGCGAAAAGTTGCGCTTGAGTTCCAGTGCCTTGTATTCACGACGAATGATGTTTAAACCCAGCGTATGGAAGGTGCTGACGTTGAGTTGCCCGGCTTGTCCTGCAGCGACGCGCGCGACCCGTTGTTTCATTTCCCGGGCGGCCTTGTTGGTAAAGGTCACCGCAAAAATGCTTTGCGGGGCCATCTTTTTGGCTTTCAGGAGGTGGGCGATCTTCTGCGTAATAACCGACGTCTTACCGCTGCCCGCACCCGCGAGCACCAGCAGTGGACGGTCGGTTTCGAGAATGGCGTGTTGTTGCTGTTTATTGGGTTTTAGCATCGATACATCTGGATTCCGCAGTTGACCGCTCGTATTTTTCGTAACTCATTGATATGTATGTTAATAGTAAACGGTTTCCAAGCACTCGTTGGGTGAGTTTATGTTCGCGCCAACGGCGGACTCCAGGATAAAAGGCGCCGATTGTAGCAGCGCTACCGGTTGTGCAAAAGGGGATTATAGTCGCGGCGGGCAATTTTAGTAGCTATAGGAAATCGAAAGGGAACCGTAGGAGTGCGAGTCGTCCTGTTGTTTGAATTCCCGGGTTCGCAGCACCTGGGCATAGGAAAACTTTACGCCGCGAAACACCGTACTTGCGCCCAGGGCCAGGTCGGCGACCAGGGGTTCTTTGCGCACGCTATGGCTATCGTGGAAGCTATTGCCATCCAGGAAGATATCGCGCGCCACCGCGCGGGCATCCAAAGACGCAAAGAAATGCAGGCCCCAGTTGCCGTCGGCATTGTAACGCGGATCCCAATTGGCATCCGGGGCGCTGTTGTCGCCTCCCGGTCGCACCGCCGATGTGCCAAAGTCGTTGGGTATCAGCCAGCCGACGCGAAATTCGCCGCCCGCATTGAGATAGGTGCTTACGTTGCCCAGTGCGACGCCGGCATGGCTGATAAAATCATAACCGAAGTCGCTGTTCGCGGATTGAACGTCGAGCAGCCGGCGCTTGTGCTCATAGACCAGCACCAGCCCGAATTCATTTTCCAGTTGATTGTCCCAGCCCTGGAATTTCTCGAAACCCCGCAGGTCATGTATCCAATCCTGTGCTTCCTGGCCAAGTGCGGCCGGCCCTACAACGCCGAATGCGACTTCCAGGCTGTCCAGCTGGTTATCGTTCTTGGTGTGATAGGCATAACTGGTGAACAGCCACCCTGCATAGGGCCGGTCATTCTTAACCACCTCTGTGGCATCGATATCCTCGGGGGTGTAGATAGTCTGGCCGAGAGACACCACGACGTTGCGCTGCAAACCCTCGGGGGAGGGGTGAAAGAACAGCAGGCGTTTGTTGATGGAGCTTATCCACTTGGGTAACGCGGGATCGTCGATATAGTCGGCCAGGTCAGGGCTCACCCAGGAAAACCGAATGCCATTGGTGTAGTCCTGGTCGCTCTCAGAAAACAGGTCGTTTTCAAAGTACAGGTTCAGCGTCCACAGTTCGGCGGGATCATCTTTTGCAACGGTAAATCCTGTGAAAACGCACAAAACCACGGCCAGTCCGACGCGCAAGGCGCGCATGCGGCCAAGTGCAGGTGCGGGAAAGTACAGACTGAAAGTGGGCAATAACATCAAAATGCGCCATCGAGTTTAGCCAATGGCGCATAGTATATTAGAAGTACGGTTGGACTAAACCACATAGGTGGCTAAACCGCCGATTAAGCTGCTCTTTCTGCCACGCTGTTGAGCAACAGCGGTTTCTCTATGCCGAAGCCCTGCGCATAGTCGATGCCGATCTCACGGAGTTTTTCGAGGATATCGTCATTTTCCACATACTCGGCGACGTCCGTCAGGTTGGTGACCGCCACCGTCTCGGTAATCTCAAAACAAACTTTTTCACGGTGAATATCGTTGGTGAGCAGTTCCTCGAAGATATAGCTCATCAGGCCCGTAATGTCATCATGGGCAGCCGGGTAGTTCATCTGCTCCTACATGGACTGGACTATCTTGTCCAAACTCTGGTCGACAAACGGCTGGTCCGAATCGCTAATGCATCGTACTGAGCCAGCTTGCAGGTGAGTTGCCACTTCATCCAGCTTGAACTGAATGACCTTCATGCCCTGGTGATTTACAAATACGAAGCTTTGGTGACCGTCGCCGAGCCAGGCCAGGCGGATCTGCAGCACTTCATCGTTGTCGCTGAACTCGACCCGATCCCCAACCTTGAGACGCCGGGCCCGCTTTATCCAGCGTGCAAAGGCTTTATTCTGGATTTTTGCGTCGTCGATGCTCGAGAACGCTGCATCGGGAGTCTCCATGTCCTCGGCGACTTCTATAAAATCGGGAGCGGGGGAGCCAAATTCGGGTTCCAGAAGTTGGCGCAGCCCGGGCAGTAATTTAGTCAGCTGGGACTTTCCAGTCGGTGCTTCCTTGATGCCCACTTCAATAACCTTGAGCAGGCCTGCGCCTTGCTTAAGATGTTCTGTATTATTTTCGGCTTTGGGACTCAATAGCGACAGGGTTTCGACTACTCGCGCGTAACCCTTATAAATAGAGCTTTGCTCACCATCGCGGAGCATGGTGAAGACCAACAATTCACGCCAGCCCTGATCCAGCAGTGCTATCAGCACCCTGGGAACCCACTTGCCGCCGCAATGCTTGTTAATTAACGCTCGCACCTCGCTCTTGGCTTTCTCAATAGCTTGCAAGCCTTCACAGGACTCAACGACCCGCTTCGTATTGCGGTGTGCGATCTCCTGCTGCTTGCCCAGAATTTGGTCTAGTCCTTCCAGAACTTCGTCGAACACGCCTGTATCCTGGTCGAATTCGGTGCTTACCCGTTCAACCAGGTGCTTGATGTTCTCTTCTGTCGCCTTGTTCAGTTGACTGCCGTGCATGCCTAACTTGGCGAGACGGTTTAATACCAATCTAGCCGGGTGTTGCTCGTTCTCGAAGAACTGCATGTCTGACATCAATATTTTGAGCAGGGGCACTTCCAGTTGTTTGATATTCGGTTTGATAGTGTTCTGCAGAGCAGGGTTGTCGGTCATCGCGCGGAAAAGGTTCTCTGTGATATCGATCGTGTTGATATCGTCTTCCTTGAGTTGACCGCCAGAATCCGGCAGCACGGCGCGCACGCGCTCCAGTAAGCTGGCCTGTGGGTCAACGCCATCAGTGCTATTGCCTTGCAACTTATTGAGGCCTTCCACAACATTTTCGGCAGCGTAGTAACATGGCGTTATCAATGCTTCAGCCGCGCTGGT
>CAXMOT010000092.1:0-7733 GCA_964195105.1 uncultured Gemmatimonadales bacterium
GGGTGAATCGTTGACCTGGAAAGTCATGCTGACGGTAGGCTCATCCACCGACAACGGCGGCAACGCCTCGACGCGATCGGGATGGCACAGCGTATCGGAAATGCCCAACCCATCGATCCCGGTCACACACACGATATCACCCGCCTCAGCCTCTGCCACATCGATACGTTCCAGACCAAGGTGGCCCTTGACGCTTAACACCTTACCCTTACGCTCCTTGCCGTACATATCCTTGACAACGACCTGTTGCCCGGCTTTCAACTTACCCCTGGCAATACGCCCTACGCCGATGACACCCACGTAGCTGTCATAGTCCAGCGCCGATATCTGCATCTGCAGAGGCCCGTCGGAATCTACGTCCGGGGCGGGTACATGGTCGATGATCTTGTTGAACAGGGGTGTCATATCCTCTGCCAGTTCTTCGGCTTCCTCGCCTGCAACACCGTTCAGGGCGGAGGCGTAGATAATAGGAAAGTCGAGTTGCTCATCGGTGGCGCCCAGGCGATCAAACAAATCGAATACCTGGTCAATCACCCAGTGTGGCCGCGCACCCGGCCTATCCACCTTGTTAACGACCACGATTGGATTGAGTCCGCTATCGAAGGCCTTCTGGGTCACGAAGCGGGTTTGCGGCATCGGGCCATCGACTGCGTCCACCAACAGCAATACCGAGTCCACCATCGACAACACGCGCTCGACTTCACCACCAAAATCCGCGTGGCCCGGCGTATCAACGATGTTGATATGGTAGCCCTGCCATTCGATGGCGGTATTCTTGGCCAGGATCGTGATGCCACGTTCCCGCTCCTGGTCGTTGGAGTCCATCAGGCGCTCGGACCCCTGATCCTTGCGCTCAAGCGTTCCGGACTGTTCCAGCAACTTGTCGACCAGAGTGGTTTTACCATGGTCAACGTGCGCAATAATGGCGATATTTCGAAGTTTCTCTAACACAATCTTTTCCACATATTAAGGCTTTGGCATGACGCTAACAGCGCTCCGTTACACCGATGTAAAACCGCCAATAAAAACCACTCTGTCACTAAATAGACCGGGTCGATTTCGGGCGAATTTCACCGAGCGAAAACCGCGTACGCGCATCATGCAAAGGCGAGCGATTTCAAGCAGCGGCGCATTATATACAACATTTTGCACTGCACCAACCTGTTCGTCAGCTATTTCACCGGCCCCACGGGGCAGGACAGATGACGCGAGCGATCGGAATCGCTATAATTGCCCTCCTTTTCGACCTGATATTTCAATATGACTCAACAACGCAAAGCCGTCGCCCTGATATCCGGGGGGCTGGATTCGATGCTCGCGGCACGGGTAATCCAGGAACAGGGAGTCCATGTTGAAGGCATTAATTTCTACACTGGATTTTGTGTAGAAGGCCATACCCACGCGATCAGGAAACAAGCCAAGAACCGGCAGAAGCGCAACAATGCGCTGTGGGTAGCGGAACAACTGGGGATCAAGCTTCACATTATTGACATCTCCGAAGAATATAAAGACGTGGTGATTAATCCCAAGCACGGCTATGGGCAACACATGAATCCCTGTCTCGATTGCAAGATTTTCATGGTCGACAAGGCCCGGACGTGGGCGTGGATGGACGAAAACAAGTTTGATTTCGTCATCACGGGGGAAGTCATCGGGCAACGGCCGAAGTCACAAAGACGCGCAACCATGCCGATAATTGCAACCGAGTCAGGTATCGACGATCTGTTACTGCGTCCCCTGTGTGCCGCGCACTTGCCGGAGACCAAACCCGAACGTGAGGGTTGGGTAAACCGGGAACAGATGTACGGATTCCATGGCCGTAGCCGCAAACCGCAGATTGCGCTGGCGGAACAATTCGGGTTTACGGATTTTGCTCAACCGGCCGGTGGCTGCTGCTTCCTGACGGATGCGGCCTACTCCAGCAAGTTGAAAGACCTGTGGCAGGCGCGGGGCGAACGCACCTACGAGCTCGACGATATCATGCTGCTCAAGATAGGTCGTCATATCCGGCCCAACCCACGTTTCAAGGTTATGGTGAGCCGCGAGGAAGGCGAGAACAACTATCTTGAGGGCTATCGAAAGACGTTTACGAGCATTCAGCCGCTAAGCCATCCCGGGGCCCTGGGCTTGATAGATGGCGCGCCGAACGCAGATGACCTGGCCTTAGCCGCACGAATTGTCGCGCGCTACA
Organism: uncultured Gemmatimonadales bacterium; assembly: GCA_964195105.1. Lineage (GTDB taxonomy): Bacteria > Pseudomonadota > Gammaproteobacteria > Pseudomonadales > IMCC2047 > CAMYKE01. The sequence continues at coordinate 2,192 of CAXMOT010000092.1, forward strand.
GCCAGGGCCGGGACGCCGACAAAGTTACCCTGCAGGTCGAACCCATGGGTAGTGAATCCTATGTGGTGAGCACGACCCCCTATCGAGCTGATGAGATTCCCAAAGCATGGTATGTGTAAAACAGCAGGAAAGCGTTTAACGATGGGAATACAATTAGATGCAAGAAACCTCCTGTGCCCGATGCCTGTCATCAAGACCCAGGATTTTGTAAAGCATATGCAGGCTGGGGAAGAAGTTACGGTGCTCTGTACGGACCCCGGCGCGCTGCATGATATTCCCACCTGGTGTCGTATAAACGGACATGAGGTCATTAACACTGAAGAGCGTGACCGGGAGATCCTGATCACGATCAAGGTAAATAATTAACGCGCTGATTCGGTGCAAAAAAGCATCGCGATGCGAGATTATTTCCTTTAACCTAGAAACCTTAGTTGAGCGTGAAAAAGATGTGCAACATATTGATGTGCATGGGAAATTTGAAAAACTCATGGTCACCTTATTGGTGATGAGAGCTTTTCCAAATTTTCCAGGTGCGCCAAGAGGTTGTGCATACTTTCTTGATCCAACTAAGATTTCCAGGTTTAACACAGGAATTTGGTGTTTTATTTCGGCGGCCAGGGTGCCGCCTCGTGAAACACTTTTTAACTTTAGGTAAATGCACTACCGGTTTACTTATTATTTTTAAACCAAAAAAGCTTAATAACAAAAGCTAAGCAACGGAGATATCTCATGTCAGAAAATACCCTGAGTCTCATTAAAGAGAATGAAGTAAGGTGGATCGACCTGCGTTTCAGCGATACCCGCGGTAAGGAACAGCATTTATCCATTCCAGTCGGTGAAGTTAACGACGAGTTTTTTACGGAAGGCAAGATGTTCGATGGTTCATCGATCGCAGGCTGGAAAGGTATTAACGAATCCGACATGATCCTGATGCCGGATGACAGCAGCTCGGTACTTGACCCCTTCACTGAAGAGTCCACACTCAACCTCCGCTGTAGCGTTGTTGAGCCGACCACCATGCAGGGCTATACGCGCGACCCTCGTTCGGTTGCCCAGCGCGCCGAAGACTACCTGAAGTCCACTGGCATCGGTGACACCGCATACTTTGGTCCAGAACCCGAATTTTTTGTATTTGACGACATCAAGTGGCATGCAGATATCAGCGGTGCCGGCTACAGTATCTCTTCAGAAGAAGCGTCCTGGGCCTCTGCGCATTCCTTTGAAGGCGGTAATATGGGCCACCGTCCGGGTATAAAAGGCGGTTACTTTCCAGTACCTCCCGTCGATTCAGCCCACGACCTGCGCGCAGCAATGTGTGCAGCCATGGAGCAAATGGGCCTGGTTATCGAAGTCCATCACCACGAAGTAGGCACTGCCTGCCAAAACGAAATCGGCACGCGCTTCAATACCCTTGTGCGCAAGGCCGATGAAGTCCAGATCCTGAAATACTGCGTACACAATGTTGCCCACGCATATGGCAAGACTGCCACCTTTATGCCGAAGCCACTGGTGGGCGATAACGGCAGCGGTATGCACGTTCACCAGTCCATCTCCAAAGATGGCCAGAATGTGTTCTCCGGTGACGGCTATTCGGGCTTATCTGACACCGCCCTGTACTACATTGGCGGAATCATCAAGCACGCACGCTCCCTGTGCGCCTTTACCAATGCGTCTACTAACTCCTACAAGCGCCTGGTTCCTGGTTTCGAAGCGCCGGTCATGCTGGCCTACTCAGCACGTAACCGCTCTGCCTCTATCCGTATCCCGTGGGTCAGCAGCCCCAAGGGCCGCCGGGTTGAAGTGCGCTTCCCTGATCCCACCGCTAACCCCTACCTGGCATTCTCAGCCATGCTGATGGCCGGCATCGACGGCATCCAGAACAAGATCCATCCCGGCGACGCGATGGACAAGGATCTGTATGACCTGCCTGCAGAAGAAGCGGCTGAAATCCCAACCGTCGCCTCGTCACTGACAATGGCACTGGATGCGCTGGATAAAGACCGAGCCTACCTCACCGCGGGCGGTGTTTTGTCTGACGATACCATCGACGGTTACATCCAACTGAAGCGAGACGAGGTCGAGCGCCTGGATATGACCACTCACCCGGTTGAGTTTGATATGTACTACAGCTGCTAGGAATGGATTTTTGATCTAATTCCTTTTTGCAGTGTCAAAAGCCCTGCTCCCCGGAGCAGGGCTTTTTATTTACCGGGATTCAAAGCATCACCAGTCTTGTACTATGCTGTTAATACCAGCACCACAAGGATAGGTTGTAACAATGAAACAGTTAGCTCTATATATTCTGTCTTTTACATTTATTACGGGCAGCGCCCAGGCTGCGGATATTTATCGTCATGTCGACGCAGATGGCAATGTGGCATATTCAGACCAACCTTCGGAAGGCGCCAACAAAGTGGAAGTCGATCCGATCAACATTGATGCTTCCCCCAAACTGCAACCCAAGGCAGTCGTAAACCCGAGTAAGGATAGCCAGGGTCCAGGGTACAAGGCACTGACTATCACCGCCCCGGAAAATGACACAACATTAAGAAATGCCTCCGAAATTGGCGTAACCGCCAGCCTCAATCCTGGCTTGGGCCAGTCCCATCGCGTCAGGTTCCTGGATAATGGTAAAGTCATTGCTCCAGCCGCTCGAAACATGTCACTAATGGTCACCGGCCTGGAAAGAGGTTCACACCAATTAACCGCTGAGGTCATCGACAAAGATGACCAGGTGGTGATCTCCAGCGCGCCGGTTTCAGTGCACGTTCACCGTGCGTCAATCCACCAACCCAACCGAGCCACCGCACCATAAAGAGGCGCTCTCGCCTCCTGAAGCGGGACAACCACTCGAATAACGCACCATTTTAGAGCATAATGCTACCAGGACAGCTAAACTGGCGGCTTTAGTGACCTGAAAAACGCCTGTTAGCCCTTAAGATTACGCGCCTTTCCATTAAACACCAAAATTTAGCGCTTTTTTTATGGCTTGGTTTGGTTATTGCATAGCTCTTACCTGATATGAGAAAGGGTGTGCCCGGTGAGTAAAAATCTGTACCAGAGATTAATCGATAATCAGAGCACTGCTGTGCTGCTGCTGAACGATGAACTCAAGGTCGAATATATGAACACAGCAGCGCAGGACGCGCTGTCGATCAGTATTGCCCGCATTCGAGGCCACCACATCCAGGAAGTCACCCTTGAAGGTGATGGTTTTATTGAGGAGCTGGAACTTGCGCTACAAGACGGCCAGTCCTACACCAAGCGCGAAGCCACTATAAGCCTGCATCATGGCGTTACGTTAACCGCAGACTACACGGTCACACCCATCGGCGGCGATGGGGAGCATTTAATTATCGAGCTATTTCCACGGGATCGCTGGCTACGTATTTCCCGTGAAGAGTCGCTGATTTGGCAGCACGAGGCATCCCGCACATTGATCCGGGGCATGGCCCATGAAATCAAGAATCCGCTAGGCGGTATTCGCGGAGCGGCACAATTGCTCGGCCGCGAACTACAGGATGAAGGACTCCAGGACTATACCCGCATTATCATTCAGGAAGCGGACAGGCTGCGTAACCTCGTTGACCAAATGCTGGGGCCCAACAAGGCGCCCCAGATAGCGCCTCTCAATATCCATGAGGTACTTGAGCGAGTCGCCAGCCTGACCACCTCCGAAGTGGGTGACGCCATCGAGCTGGAGCGAGATTATGACCCAAGTATTCCCGACCTCGATGGCAACCAGGAACAGCTCATCCAGGCCTTCCTGAATATCACCCGTAATGCCATGCAGTCGTTGCAATCCGAATCCGGGAGTAGCACCAAACAACCAAGTATTACGATGACAACCCGGACCGTGCGCCAAATCACGCTGGGCAGCAAATTCCATAAGATGGCCTGCCGCGTCGATATCGTTGATAACGGACCGGGCATTCCGCCGGAACTTCGGGATACTATTTTTTACCCGATGATCACCAGTCGTGCAGAAGGCACCGGGCTTGGCCTGACAATCGCACAGCAAATCATTAACCAGCATGGTGGACTGATTGAATACGAAAGCCAGCCGGGACAAACCCGCTTCATCTTTTTTATACCATTCAAAAACGGAGCTTAGCAACATGGCCATGGGCGATAATATCTGGGTCGTGGATGACGACAATTCGATCCGCTGGGTGCTTGAAAAGGCGCTCAACCAGGCGGGGATCGATACCCGCAGTTTTGAAACCGGCGACGCGATGCTCAGCCAATTGGCATCAACCAGGCCAGACGCGATTATCAGCGATATCCGGATGCCTGGCACCAACGGCCTGGATGTACTCAAGCAGGTTCACGAAAAGTACCCGCGCCTGCCTATCGTCATCATGACCGCACACTCTGATTTGGACAGCGCGGTCGCAAGTTACCAGAGCGGTGCCTTTGAATACCTGCCGAAACCCTTTGATATCGACGAAGCCGTCACAGTCGCCAAACGGGCCCTGTTAGTTGCCAGCGAACAGCAAGGCTCGCAACCGGAAGTGTTTGAAGAAACCGACAATGAAATCATCGGCGAAGCACCGGCGATGCAGGAAGTGTTTCGCGCTATCGGCCGACTGTCCCACTCGAATATCACGGTATTAATTAACGGCTCATCCGGAACCGGTAAAGAACTGGTTGCCGCAGCTCTTCACCAACACAGCCCGCGGACCAGCCAGCCGTTTATTGCGTTGAATATGGCCGCAATTCCCCGCGACCTGATCGAGTCGGAACTGTTTGGCCATGAGAAAGGCGCCTTCACCGGCGCCGCCAACCAGCGCAAGGGCCGCTTCGAGCAGGCCGACGGCGGCACGCTGTTCCTGGATGAAATTGGTGATATGCCACCAGAGACCCAAACCCGTCTGTTGCGGGTACTGGCCGATGGTGTATTTTATCGAGTCGGTGGACATACGCCGGTTAAGGTGGACGTTCGGATTATCGCCGCTACCCACCAGAATCTCGAGAAACTCGTCGCCGACGCCAAGTTCCGTGAAGATCTTTTCCATCGCCTGAATGTTATTCGTATTCACTTGCCGAGCCTCAGTGAAAGGCGCGAAGACATTCCCCGGCTAATGGCGCACTTCCTGAACAAATCGGCAACCGAACTCGAAGTAGAGACCAAGATCCTGTCGCCAGAGGCGGAAACCTACCTCTGCCAGCTCGACTGGCCGGGCAACGTGCGCCAGCTCGAGAATATCTGTCACTGGATTACGGTGATGGCATCGGGTCGTGAAGTGTATGTATCAGACCTGCCACCGGAGCTGCTGGATACCGAGACACCGACTCAAACCGCCGAGACCAGTTGGGAAGAGTTACTTAAATCCTGGGCAGAACGCAGCCTGAATTCAAAGCATACCGCAATCCTGGACCAGGCGCTGCCTGCCTTCGAACGCGTCATGATTGAGGCTGCCTTGAAGCACACGGGAGGTCGTAAACGCGATGCCTCGCTAATGCTCGGCTGGGGCCGCAATACACTGACCCGCAAGATTAAGGAACTGGGAATGGAAAGCTCAACGACCGACTGAATCGA
>CAXMOT010000093.1:0-20687 GCA_964195105.1 uncultured Gemmatimonadales bacterium
CGGTAACGCTGATTTTTATGCCCGCAACTATGTGCCCGGTGCTAGCGGCGCGTTTCGCTTTGAGTTGGTCACCCCGGCAGGCGAGATAGAAATTAACCTGGCCCACCTCGGCAAGCACAATGTGGCGAATGCGCTGGCGGCGGCGGCAGGGGCCATTACCCTGGGCGCAACCCTCGAGGAAACCAGCCGCGGGCTGGAAGCAACCTCCGCGGTAGCGGGCAGGCTGGTTGCACTGCGGGGCGTCAATGGCGTGACCGTGCTCGATGACACCTACAACGCCAATCCCGAATCGCTGCGGGCAGCCGTCGATGTGCTGGTCAACTACAGCGGCACGCGCATCCTGGTGCTGGGTGATATGGCGGAGTTAGGGGATGACGCCCTGCGCTATCACCTTGAGTCGGCACAGTATGCGGTGCAGCAGGGGATTGAGGAAGTCTGGGGTGTCGGACCTTTGAGTAGCTATGCCGTTAACGGGATCGGCGAGCGGGGGCGAGCGTTTAAGGATAAAGCCGCTCTGATTGAGCAATTGGCGGCGATCGCCACGCAAGATACCACGGTGTTGGTAAAGGGATCACGCAGTGCCCGGATGGAAGAGATAGTGAGTGCAATCAGCAGTGGAGACGATTAATGCTATATAGCCTGGCTGACATGCTTGCGGAGCACCACCGGTTCTTCAGCGTGTTTCAATACCTGACTTTTCGGGGAATATTGGGGGCGATGACGGCGCTCGCGATATCGCTCATCGTCGGTCCGGTGATGATCCGGCGCCTGAGTTTTCACCAGATCGGGCAGACCATCCGTGACGACGGCCCACAATCGCATTTCAGCAAGGTCGGTACGCCCACCATGGGTGGTGCGCTTATCCTGGTAGCGATGCTGATCAGCACCCTGTTGTGGGCGGATCTGAGTAATCGCTATGTCTGGACGGTGCTTGGCGTCACGTTTATCTTCGGCGCGGTTGGCTGGGTCGATGACTATCGCAAGGTGGTTGAGAAGAATTCGCGCGGTTTGCCGGCACGCTGGAAGTACCTGTGGCAGTCGGTCGGGGGTTTTGCCGCGGCGGTGTTCCTGTACATGACGGCGGCGACACCCGCGGAAACCGAACTTATCGTGCCGTTCTTTAAGGACGTGGCGATCAATATGGGCGCTTTCTACATCATCTTTACCTATTTCGTGGTGGTGGGCACCAGTAACGCGGTCAACCTGACGGATGGCCTGGATGGCCTGGCGATTCTACCCACCGTCATGGTGGGCGCGGCGTTGGGCATCTTTGCCTATCTCAGCGGGCACACGGTTTTCTCCAGTTATTTGAATATCCCCTACGTAGCGGGAACCGGTGAGTTGGTGGTGTTTTGCGGCTCCATTGTCGGGGCTGGATTAGGCTTTCTCTGGTTCAACACCTATCCCGCCCAGGTATTCATGGGCGATGTCGGGGCGCTGGCGTTGGGCGCAGCGCTCGGCACCATCGCCGTGATCGTCCGCCAGGAGATCGTGCTGTTCATTATGGGTGGTGTGTTCGTGATGGAGACCGTCTCGGTGATCCTGCAGGTGGCATCCTTCAAGCTGACCGGGCGGCGAATTTTCAGGATGGCGCCGATACATCACCATTTTGAACTCAAGGGCTGGCCGGAACCGCGGGTCATCGTGCGATTCTGGATTATTACTGTATTTCTTGTGCTGATCGGTCTGTCGACCCTGAAGCTGCGTTAATCATATTTGTAACTGGAATGAAAAGTGGAGCGCTACAGCAAGTGAATTCAACGCCAAGTACAACCGTCATCGTGGGGCTGGGCCAGACCGGTCTCTCCGTGGCGCGCTACCTGGTTGAGCGCGGTGTCGACTTCAGGGTCGTCGACAGCCGTATTGCGCCTCCCGGCCTCGACAGCTTTAAAGCCCTGTGCCCGGATGTCGATGTGAGCCTGGGCGATTTTGCGAGTGCTAACCTCGATACCGCGGATCGCTTGATCCTGAGTCCCGGGGTAGCGCTGCAGGAGCCGGCCATCGCGGCTGCACTGGCGGCGGGCGCGGAACCCCGGAGTGACATCGATCTGTTTTGTGGCGAAGTCAGCGCGCCGATTGTTGCCATTACTGGTTCCAATGCCAAGAGTACGGTAACCACCCTGGTGGGCTTGATGGCGCAGCAGGCGGGCCTGAGAGTCGGTGTCTGCGGTAACGTAGGTGTTCCGGTGCTGGACCTGTTGGGCCAGCCTGGGTGTGACGTCTATGTTATGGAGCTGTCCAGTTTCCAGCTTGATATCACCCATAAGCTGCGTGCAGAAGTGGCCTGCGTATTAAATGTAAGCCCGGACCACCTCGACCGCTATGCCGGATATGAGGCTTATCGGCAGTCGAAGCAACGGGTCTTTGTCGGCTGTCGCGCGATTGTGGATAACCTCGATGAGCCACAGCGCCCCCAGGTACTGGATGCCGCTGTTGCGGTTAACGAGTTCACCCTTGGTGTCCCGCAGGCGGGATGCTTTGGACTACTCGAGACGAGCGAGGGCAGCTACCTGGCTTACGGTGAACAACGCTTGCTGGCGGTCGACGAGCTGAAGATCAAGGGTATGCACAACACCAGTAACGCACTCGCCTCGCTCGCCATTGGCAACGCGCTGGGTCTGCCGTTACCGGCAATGGTCGACGCGCTGCGCCTGTTTAAGGGCCTGCCGCATCGCTGCCAATGGGTCGCCGCGCACGACGGCGTCGAATACTTTAATGATTCCAAGGGCACTAACGTGGGCGCGACCGTCGCAGCGCTGAACGGTTTGGGCGAAACCGCCCGCGGCCGGATTGTGCTGATCGCCGGTGGCGATGCCAAGGGTGCGGATTTCACGGACCTTGTTACGCCCGTGGCCGACTATGTGAGCGCAGTGGTGTTAATCGGGCGCGATGCGGCGCAACTGGAACGACCCCTGGTGGGAGCCAACCCCGGGTTGGTCACCGAGTATGCTGCCAGCATGCCGGAAGCCGTGTTGGCTGCGCAACGCCTGGCAACGCAGGGCGATATTGTGTTGCTGTCGCCGGCTTGCGCGAGTCTGGATATGTTTACCAATTATATGGAACGGGGCCAGGCTTTCGTGGCCGCTGTGGAGACGCTGGCATGACCAGTATTTCGCTTCCTGCCTTTGACCAGCCCCTGGCGCGTAGCGTGCGGCATTTTGCTGCGTTGGACGGTACGCTGATGCTACTTACCGGCGTGCTCGCTGCGATCGGGGTGCTGATGATTAGCTCCGCGTCGATGGAAATTGCCGAGGCGCGCTACAATAATCCGTTTTACCACCTGTTGCGTCAATTGCTCCACTGCGGTCTTGCCGTTGGCGCCGGGCTGGCGGTTACGCTGGTGCCGATCCGCGTATGGCAGAAGATGGGCTGGCTCTTTATGCTGGCGGCTTTTGTACTGCTGGGCCTGGTGTTAATGCCAGGCATTGGCAAAGAAGTTAACGGCAGTATGCGCTGGATTCGCCTCGCGGGATTCAATTTACAGGCCTCCGAGTTTGCCAAGTTGTTCTTGCTTATTTACCTGGCTGATTACCTGGCCCGGCGCCTCAGTGAAGTGCGCAGTCAATGGTCGGGCTTCCTGAAGCCCCTGTGTATCCTGGCGCTGGTCATTCTGTTGCTGTTACTTGAGCCGGATTTTGGTGCCGTCGTGGTGTTGCTCAGTGCCGCTTTGGGGATGATGTTCCTGGGCGGCGTGAAGCTGGGCCAGTTTATTGTATTGATTGCCATGAGCCTGGCCTCAATCGCGCTGATGGCGGTATCCCAGCCTTACCGCATGCAGCGTCTGACCACCTTTGCCGATCCCTGGTCCGCGGAGAATGTGTATGGCAGCGGCTACCAGCTGACCCAGGCCCTGATCGCCTTCGGGCGGGGAGAGTGGTTCGGTGTGGGACTGGGGAACAGCGTACAGAAACTGTTTTACCTGCCCGAGGCGCATACCGACTTTGTGTTTGCCATCCTCGCCGAGGAGTTGGGCTTGATCGGTGTGATGCTGGTGCTGGCGCTGTTTTTAACCCTGGTGGTGCGCATCATGCTGGTGGGCCGCAAGGCGGAGCGCAACAACCAGTTCTTTGCCGCCTATCTGGTTTATGGCATCGGCATTATGCTTGCGATGCAGGCGCTGATTAATTTTGGTGTGAACACCGGACTGCTGCCGACCAAGGGCCTGACCCTGCCGCTGCTCAGTTACGGCGGCAGTAGTTTGATTGCCACCATGATAGCGATTGCGCTGGTGCTACGGGTCAATAGTGAGCTTGACGAACCGGACAGCTCCGGTTCCGACGCCAAGGGAAAAGCCAGGCTAAAAGCCAGGACGAGGGCCAAACCATGACGCCGCGGCAGCAAGCCCAGAATTGTGTGTTGATCATGGCGGGTGGTACCGGTGGTCACGTATTCCCGGCGCTGGCGGTTGCGGCCAGGTTGGCGGCTGCGGGCGTGCATGTTGAATGGCTGGGTACGCAAGCCGGGATTGAAAGCAAGCTGGTGGTGAAGCACGGCATCCCGATCACCTACATCAGCGTGGCGGGATTGCGCGGTAAGGGTGTGCCAAGCCTGCTGTTGGCGCCTTTCAAGCTGCTGCACTCTATTTACCAGTCCGCCAGGGCTATCTCCCGGCTGCAGCCAGCATGTGTGCTCGGTATGGGCGGTTTCGCCAGTGGCCCAGGCGGCATGGCGGCGTGGCTGTTGCGCAAGCCATTGGTCATTCATGAACAAAATGCGGTGGCAGGACTGACCAATCGAATCCTGGCGCGGCTCGCACGTCGAGTCTTCGTGGCTTTCCCGGATGCATTCGGGGATCGCAAGGCCAGTTGCGTCGGCAATCCGCTGCGTGAATCGCTGTTGCATCTGGCGACGCCGACGCAGCGTATGGCTAATCGCCAAGGCAGTGTGCGGGTATTGGTGCTGGGTGGCAGCCTGGGTGCCCAGGCATTGAACGAAACGGTGCCGCAGGCATTGGCGCTGATGGATACGCAAGCGCGCCCCGAGATCTGGCACCAGGCTGGCGAACGCAAGCATGCTGCGGCCTTGGCGTGTTATGAATCGCTGGGCGTCGAGGCACGAGTCGTCGCCTTTATTGATGATATGGAAGAGGCTTACCAGTGGGCGGATTTAATCATCTGCCGTGCCGGTGCGTTAACCGTCTCCGAGATCGCCAGCGTCGGTTTGGCGTCGATCCTGGTGCCGTATCCACACGCGGTCGACGACCACCAAACCCTGAACGCACGGTTCCTCGAGCGGGCCGGTGCGGCGGTCATTGTTCCGGAACCGGAGTTGACGCCCACCCGGTTGCGGGACCTGGTGATTGAAATGGGTAATAGGGATCGGTTACTCACGATGGCAATGAGTGCCTATGGTGCTGCGCAACGCGACGCAGCTGAACAAGTGGCTAATTATTGTATGGAGATCTGCCATGTCTGATATCGAAGAAAAAATGGCGGTACCGGTTTCGATTCCCGAGATGCGCCGTATCAAGCAGATTCACTTTGTGGGAATCGGCGGGGCCGGGATGAGTGGTATCGCGGAAGTGCTGCTCAACCAGGGCTATAACATCAGCGGCTCGGACCTGCGTGAGAGTAAGGTCACCGAACGACTATCCGGATTGGGTATGGAGATTTTTATCGGCCATGCGGCGGCTAATATCGACGGCGCGGATGTGGTGGTGATATCCAGTGCGATTGACGAGCAGAATCCTGAAATCGCCACCGCCAGGCGTAATCGCGTGCCGTTGGTGCCGCGCGCCGAAATGCTGGGCGAGTTAATGCGCTACCGCCACAGTATTGCGGTGGCGGGCACCCACGGCAAGACCACGACTACCAGCCTGATAGCGTCACTGCTCGCCGAGGGCGGAATGGATCCCACCTTTGTTATTGGCGGGTTGCTGAACAGTGCGGGTACCAATGCCAAATTGGGTGCCAGCCGGTTCCTGGTCGCTGAAGCCGATGAAAGCGATGCATCCTTCCTGCACCTGCAGCCGATGACCTCGATTGTTACCAATATCGATGCGGATCACATGCAGACCTATGAGGGCGACTTCAATCGACTCAAGGATACCTTTATCCGGTTTCTCCACAACCTGCCATTTTACGGTCTGGCGGTGGTCTGTATCGACGACGAGCATATCCAGGAAATCCTGGGCGACATCAGCCGGCCGATCCTGACCTATGGTGTGAGTGAAGAAGCGGATTACCGGGCTGTCGATATCCAGCAAACCGGTCTGCACATGGATTTCACGGTGCAGCGACCCAACGACCTCGCAGACCTTGAGATCAAACTCAATATTCCAGGTCACCATAACGTGCTCAACGCGATGGCCGCGATCGCCGTGGCCAGCGATGAAGGGGTGCCGGATGCGTCGATTGTATCCGCCCTCGAGAAATTTGCGGGCGTAGGGCGACGCTTCCAGGTCTACGGAGAGTTTGATACCGGCGTCGGCCAGGTGTTGATGGTGGATGACTACGGCCATCACCCCAGCGAGGTCAAGGCGACTCTCGATACGATCCGCGCCGCGTGGCCCGACCGGCGCCTGGTAATGGTGTACCAGCCGCATCGCTATACCCGTACCCGGGATTTGTACGAGGATTTCGTCCAGGTCCTGTCCGAGGTCGATGTGCTGCTGTTAATGGAGGTCTATCCGGCCGATGAAGAGCCGATTCCCGGTGCCGACGGGCGCGCATTGTGTCGCAGCCTGCGCCAACGCGGCGCGGTTGATCCGGTGTTTATCGACCATGGCGAAGACGTCATCGGTTTGCTGCGCGGGGTATTGCATGACGGTGATGTCCTGTTGACCCAGGGTGCGGGGAATATCGGGGGCTTGTCGACCCGGCTCGCGCAAATGCAATTGAAATTGGGCTAGGAATGAATACAGCGTCCCGCTACAGCTTTCCACCGGTCGACCCGCAGGCGTTTGGCCGGGTTGCCGTGTTGATCGGTGGCCGGGCGGCGGAACGGGCGGTGTCCCTCGATGGTGGGACGGTGGTACTCGAAGCATTACAAGCGGCCGGCGTAGATGCCTTCGCGCTCGACCTGTTTGGTGCCGAAGCGACCGGCAACCTGGTGGAGCAGTTGCAGGGCCAGCCAATGGACATCGCCTTTAATATGCTGCATGGCGGGGAAGGCGAAAACGGCACGGTATCGGCTGTGCTCGAAGCCATGGAAATTCCGTATACGGGTAGCAACATGTTTTCGTCGGCACTGGCGCTGGACAAGTTGGCATGCAAATACCTGTGGCAAGGCATGGGATTGGCCACCGCGCCATTTGCGCTGCTCAAGGCCGATGATGATTGGGATCAGGTTGCCGCAAAGCTGGGTTTGCCGCTGATGGTAAAGCCGGTACACGAAGGTTCGAGTATTGGTATGAGCAAGGTTGATACAGCCGGCCAGTTGGCCCAGGCCTATGCAGAGGCGGCGCAATACGATCGCGGTGTGATGGCCGAAGCATGGCTGGGCGGAGGCGAGTTTACGGTGGCAATTATCGCGGGCCAGGCGCTGCCATCGATCCGCCTGCAGACGCGCAGGGAATTTTATGATTACCAGGCCAAGTATGTGGATGACGACACCGAATATCGGGTGCCGTGCGGATTGCCCGCAGAGCAGGAGCAGGCCATGCAGCAGTTCGCGCTGCAGGCGTTTACAAGCCTTGGCTGTTCCGGCTGGGCGCGCGTGGACTTGATGCAGGATAGTGCGGGCGAGATGAACTTGCTGGAGGTCAATACGGTGCCTGGCATGACCAGTCACAGCCTGGTGCCGATGGCCGCCAGCGCCGCCGGACTGGGGTTTAACGAGTTGGTATTACAGATCCTCAACAGCGTAGTGCGGAGCGCTTAACAGATTATGTCGAAGCCAGGCCGAATTGATCGCAAGAAGGGCGCCAGCCGCGCCAAGGTCGCCAAGACCAGGGTGAAGGCGAGCAAAATCAGCAGGCGCCAGGTAATCCTGGAGCTGCGGCCGTTAGCTCGAGTTGCAGGATTGTTGGCGGTGCTCGGGCTGGTCGGGTTGGGAATCGACTGGTCGGTTGCGCAGCTGGACCGGCCAATACACCAGGTCAACGTGAGCGGTGAACTGCACTATATCGATGCCGCGAAAATTGAACGAACCGCCAGTGAGCAGATTGCCGAGGGTGTATTGACCGCGGACCTGCGCAGCGTGCAGCAGTTGTTGCATGAATCGCCGTGGGTCGAGCGCGCAGCGGTCAGGCGGCAGTGGCCGGGTGTCCTCAATATCTGGCTGGAGGAGCGGGTTCCGGTGGCGCGTTGGGGAGAGAACTCGTTGCTGACCGAGACCGGCAGTATTTTTACGCCGCAGCAGGACATCAGCTGGATTGCATTGCCGCGGCTCGACGGGCCCGCTGCCCATGAGGCCGAGGTGCTGGAGCAGTACCTTTGGTTTAGCCGGAACTTGCAGGAGATCGGCTTGGAAGTAGTCGCAGTCACGCTGGAGCCACGTGGTGTCTGGCGAATCGAACTACGCCAGGGACAAGGCATACAGTTATATCTTGGGCAGCAGGATTTGGCGCAGAAGCTGGCGCGCTTTAAGGCGATTTACCAGCTGACGCTGCAACAACGGATGGAGCAGATTGCGCGGATCGATCTGCGTTACAGCAATGGCATTGCTGTGCTTTGGAAAAAAGGTACACAGACACATGAACAGGTATGAGCATGAAGTGGCTTTCTGAAAATGAGAGAAAACATATTATGGCCGGATCAACAGTAAACAACATGATCGTTGGCTTGGACATTGGTACATCAAAGGTGGTGGCGATCGTCGGTGAGATGACGCCGGACGGCAACATGGAGGTGGTCGGTATTGGCAGCCATCCCAGTCGCGGGCTTAAGAAGGGAGTCGTCGTCAACATCGAGTCGACGGTGCAGTCCATCCAGCGCGCTGTCGAGGAAGCCGAGCTGATGGCCGGCTGCCAGATTCATTCGGTGTTTGCCGGTATTGCGGGAAGCCATATCAAATCGATGAATTCCCACGGCATCGTGGCGATTCGCGATCGCGAGGTGGTTCGTGGCGATATGGACAGGGTGATCGATGCGGCCCAGGCCGTGGCGATCCCGGCTGACCAGAAGGTGCTTCACATCTTGCCGCAGGAATACATCATCGATGACCAGGAAGGGGTCAAGGAGCCGCTGGGGATGTCCGGGGTGCGACTTGAGGCCAAGGTGCACCTGGTTACCTGCGCGGCCAATGCCGCCCAGAACATTGAGAAGTGCGTGCGTCGCTGCGGCCTGGAAGTAGACGACGTTATCCTGGAGCAACTGGCCTCCAGTTACGCAGTGCTGACCGATGACGAAAAGGAACTGGGTGTATGCATGGTCGATATCGGTGGAGGCACCACTGACATCGCGGTGTTCATCGAGGGCGCAATTCGCCATACCGCGGTGATTCCGATCGCTGGTGACCAGGTTACCAATGACATTGCGATGGCGCTGCGTACGCCAACCCAGAACGCCGAAGAGATCAAGATTAAATATGCCTGTGCGCTGGCCCAGCTCGCCAGGCCAGATGAAACAATCAAGGTGCCCAGCGTCGGTGAGCGACCACCGCGAGACCTTTCCCGCCAAGCCCTGGCGGAGGTGGTGGAGCCCCGTTACGAAGAGCTGTTCTCGCTGGTCCAGGCCGAATTGCGACGCGCCGGGTTTGAACACCTGGTGGCTGCGGGCATTGTGATGACCGGCGGTACCGCCAAGATGGAAGGCGTCGTGGATCTTGCCGAGGAGATTTTCCATATGCCCGTGCGTCTGGCGTCCCCACAGGGGGTCACCGGTTTATCGGACATCGTTAGAAATCCGATCTATTCGACCGGGGTGGGATTGCTGCTGTATGCAGAAAAGCAGCATAGAGATGGAGGCAGGGAGCCGAGAGGTGGCGATGGAGTGTCAGGGTTCCTGGATCGGTTAAAGGGATGGTTCAGGGATAATTTTTAGCTACGTGTAAGTTGTACAAATAAATATTTATTAACTTTTTACTTAACAAGCAATGCAAAGGAGATGGCCATGTTTGAACTAGTCGATAGCGTTCCGCAAAGCGCTGAAATTAAAGTCATTGGAGTTGGTGGTGGCGGCGGTAACGCGCTTAATCACATGCTCCAGAATAATGTTGAGGGTGTAGAGTTTATCTGCGCCAATACCGATGCCCAGGCACTCAAGGCGATTACCGCGAAAACGGTGTTGCAGCTAGGCAGTGAAGTGACCAAGGGGCTGGGTGCCGGCGCTAATCCGGAGATTGGCCGGCAGTCTGCGATGGAAGACCGTGATCGTATTGTGGAGGTTCTTGAAGGCGCCGACATGGTGTTTATCACCGCGGGAATGGGTGGTGGTACCGGTACCGGTGCGGCGCCAGTATTTGCCCAGGTAGCCCGGGAGTTGGGAATCCTGACGGTGGCGGTGATCACCAAACCGTTCGCGTTTGAGGGTCGTAAGCGACAGCAGATCGCCGAAGCGGGCATCAAGGCATTGGCCGAGCATGTTGATTCGCTGATCACTATTCCCAATGAGAAACTGCTGGGCGTGCTGGGTGAAAATACCAGCCTGCTGAAAGCATTTGGAGCGGCGAACGACGTTCTCCTCGGCGCGGTACAGGGCATTGCTGACCTGATTATCCGGCCTGGTATGATTAACGTGGATTTCGCCGATGTACGCACGGTGATGTCGGAAATGGGCATGGCGATGATGGGTAGCGGTCGTGCTACCGGTGAGAACCGTGCTCGGGAAGCGGCTGAAGCAGCCATTCGCAGCCCGTTGCTGGAAGATGTTAACCTGCAGGGCGCACGCGGCATTCTGGTTAACATCACCGCCGGCCCCAGCCTCTCGCTTGGCGAGTTTTCTGAGGTGGGTGAGATTGTGGAAGATTTTGCCTCTGACAATGCCACGGTGGTCGTCGGTACTGTGATTGACCCGGATATGGAAGATGAACTGCGGGTTACCGTGGTAGCAACGGGTCTCGGTGAGCCGGTGGAAAAGCCCAAGATGATCGTTGTAGATCAACAAAAGCGCTCTCTGGACGGCACTGTTGATTACGGCAAGCTTGATCACCCTACGATCATGCGTAAGCAGACAGTGGGTAATGCGGCGGTCGCGAGATCCCCGGACGAAGAGCGTAACCTCGACTACCTCGATATTCCGGCGTTTTTGCGACGCCAGGCGGACTAGCCCGGAAATTTCATCAGTACTTGGGAATTTCGGTGAGGGCTAGCCTGGTAGTTGACGCTTATGTAGTGACGTGAGTGAGCCAGCACTGTGTAGCTAACTTGGAGAGGCCATCTCCACAGTGCTGGCGCTGGCTCATTTTTTCGCTTATTCGGGATAATTTTGCTATTATTTGTCGCTAATTTTGCGGACTCACCCTAGGGCATAAAAAAATGATTGGACAACGAACCCTTAATAACACGATACGCGCCACCGGCGTTGGTCTGCATTCAGGTGAAATCGTATATCTCACATTGAAGCCTGCTCCTGTCGATACGGGTATCGTATTTCGGCGTATTGATTTGGATCCGGTGGTTGAGATTGCTGCGTTGGCTGAGAATGTAGGTGAGACCACCATGTCCACCACCCTGTTGAAGGATGGTGTGAAGGTCGATACGGTCGAACATTTATTGTCCGCCATGGCGGGATTGGGTATCGATAACGCCTTTGTTGAGTTAAGTGCGCCTGAAGTGCCGATTATGGATGGTAGTGCCGGTCCCTTTGTGTTTTTAATCCAGTCTGCAGGTATTAAGGAGCAGGGGGTACTCAAGAAGTTTATTCGCATCCTGCGCCAGGTAAAGGTGGTTGATGGTGATAAGTGGGCCAGTTTTGATCCGTTCGATGGCTTTAAGGTGACCTTTACCATTGAATTTGATCACCCCGTATTCAAGGACCGCACCCAGAAAGCTTCAGTCGATTTCTCGTCTACGTCATTTGTGAAGGAAGTAAGCCGGGCCAGGACCTTTGGCTTTATCAGTGATTTCGAATTGTTGCGTTCCAAAAACCTGGCGTTGGGCGCAAGCATGGATAATGCCATTGCGGTGGGTGATTATCGTATCCTGAATGAAGACGGTTTGCGCTACGAAGACGAATTCGTCAAGCATAAGGTGCTTGATGCAATTGGTGACCTGTACCTGTTGGGCAATAGCCTGATCGGGGAGTTTACGGGTTATAAGTCCGGCCACGGACTCAATAACATCCTGCTGCGAGAATTGATTGCCCAGCCAGATTCCTGGGAAGTGGCAACATTTGAAAGCCTGGAAGATGCACCGATCTCTTATGTCAGGCCGGTCGCTGCCGTTTAGGCTGTTCTAATTTGTGGCCAGCCGCGGGGCGGCGGGCCAGCAGGTTATTCCCCTTTGTTACCTGAAGCGCCAGCCAGGCGCTGTATTGCGCTGCGCAGGGCGCTATCGTCAATGCCCTCCGCCGATTCCAGTAGTTGTGATTTAGCCTCCCTTGAAATTGGCCTGGCTTTGCGCTTGATGTCCGGTGTGTGGTGCCTTGGCTGAACTTTGACAGTAATTCTCGTTAGTTCGCGGAAGTTAGGTTCATTTTTGAGCATGTTTAGTATGCTGGCTTGTTGCAGGCGCAACCGTGTGGCCACTGCGGCGTTGTCACATTGTAGCGCCAGGGCGCCCCCTTTATAGCTGGCCAGGCGCCAACCTTTGCGAAACTGTTCGGGCATTGCCAGCAGCAGTCGGCTCTCGAGTGCGAGCAGCTTATCTGCCCGCTTCAGCAGGGTTTTAAGGTCGTTGCCTGGTTTTGAGGAAAGTCGGCAAATATCAGATGGGGTGTTATAATATTTCGCATACATAATAAATAGATATTAAGTTTGGTTTCGGTGTAACACAAGCACCCTATAACGAAAATGCGCATATCGTGAATATTATATTGGTCAGCAGGAAACATGGACGGGCGCGCTCTCTAGCGCTGTCTAATCCGTTGTTGGCGATATCACTGGTTGTACTCATGGTGATAGGCGCGGGCATGTTCCTGCTGGGTTACCTGGCAGCCCTTGATAGCGAAGACGAATTGCGTCGCCAAAACTATGTGCGGGACTGGCAGCAGGACCTGGCGGACAAGGGCGAGCAGGTGGCCAAGATAAGGGATGACTCGGATGAGCAGCTTAGGACGCTGGCAATTCGCATGGCAGAATTGCATGCCCGACTGATCAGGCTGGATGCATTGGGCGAGCAGCTTATTGAGACGGCGAATCTTGAGTCAGGTGAGTTTGATTTTTCGCGGAGTCCCGCCATTGGTGGCCCGAGCGGGGAAGGCGCCGCCATTGATTACCAGCCACCCAGGTTCATTGATTCAATGCTCGAGCTGGCACGCGATATTGAAATCCGCGAATTGGAGCTTGAAGTGCTCAACACCCTGCTCGGTAACAAAGATTTTGAGATTGATCGCTATATCGCCGGCAGGCCGGTCAAATGGGGTTGGTTGAGTTCGCGTTTCGGGCGTCGTACCGACCCGTTCACCGGCAGCCTGGCCTGGCATGAGGGCGTCGATTTTGCCGGCAAGATGGATTCCGACATTGTTGCAGTCGCCGCCGGGGTCGTAACCTGGTCCGGCAAACGCCATGGTTACGGCAATATGGTCGAGGTGAATCATGGCGGTAATTTCGCGACCCGCTATGCCCACGCCAGCGATCTGAAGGTTAATGTCGGGGATTTGGTAGCAAAGGGCGAGGTGATTGCGCTAATGGGCAGCAGCGGCAGATCCACGGGTCCCCATGTTCATTTTGAAGTCCTGAAGAATGGTAACCCCATCAATCCTTCACGCTATATAAAACGTAAGGGTAAATAAGCTACTAATTGGAGATTCCCCAGCTGAAAGGGTTGGTGGCGGCTTGTTATATTCACAAGCGTCACAATATATAAGCGAGACAAATTTGAGATCGATTCAATGTAAATACGAGTTGGAAGCAGGGCTGCACTTTGTTGCTAACCGCGGTGCGCGCCTGCAATTGGATGTTGGTCAGGACCGGCAGCCAGGCTTTTAAAATACCCCACTTTTTTGGAACGCCCCGGGCTTAACGTCCAGAGGCATAGCTAAGACGAGATTATGTTAGGAAAAGTAACCAGAAAAATATTTGGCACGAAGAACGACCGCGAACTCAAGCGGATGGGCAAAATCGTAAAGCAGGTCAATGCTTTCGAAGAGTCCGTTGCCGCGCTCAGTGACGAGGAGCTGCGCGCCAAGACAGGCGAATTCAAGGCCCGGATCGAAAAGGGTGAAACCCTCGACCAGTTGCTTGCCGAGGCCTTTGCGGTTGTCCGTGAAGCGTCCACGCGCGCGCTGGGCATGCGTCACTTTGATGTGCAGCTCATTGGCGGTATTACCCTACACGAAGGCAGTATCGCGGAGATGCGCACGGGTGAAGGTAAAACCCTGGTTTCAACCCTGCCGGCTTATCTCAATGCATTGAGTGGCAATGGTGTCCACATCGTTACGGTGAACGATTACCTGGCAAGTCGCGATGCCGGATGGATGGGGCCCATCCATGAATTTCTCGGTCTAAAGGTCGGGGTGGTGCGCTCGCAGCAAGATTATGAGGGTAAGCAGGCGGCTTATGCTGCGGATATTACCTATGGCACCAATAACGAATTTGGCTTTGATTACCTGCGCGATAACATGGCCTTCAGTATCGAGCAGAAAGTTCAGCGCCCGCTGAATTTTGCGATTGTCGATGAGGTGGATTCCATCCTGATCGATGAAGCGCGTACGCCGCTGATCATCTCCGGTGCGGTTGAGGATAGTTCCAGGTTCTATATTGCGGTCAACAAGATCATTCCCAGCCTGGTTAAAGCCGACGAGCCGGAAGACAAGGACCAGCCGGTGGATGGTGACTATACGGTCAATGAAAAGAATCGCTCGGTTGAACTGACCGAACGCGGTCATCAGTACGTCGAGGAGCTGTTGCTCAAGATTGGCCTGCTACCCGAAGGCGAGAGCCTTTACTCCGCCCAAAACCTGACCTTGCTGCATCACGTCCATGCCGGCTTAAAGGCCCACGCGATATTCCAGCGCGATGTGGATTATATCGTCCAGGACGATGAAATCGTGATCGTCGATGAGCACACGGGTCGCACCATGCCGGGCAGGCGTTGGTCCGAGGGGATTCACCAGGCGGTTGAAGCCAAGGAAGGAGTCAATATCCAGAACGAGAGCCAGACCCTTGCCTCGACCACCTTCCAGAATTACTTCCGTACCTACCAGAAGCTGTCCGGCATGACCGGTACGGCAGACACTGAAGCCTTTGAGTTCCGGCAGATCTATGGCCTGCCGGTCGTCGTCATTCCCCCCAACCGGGAAATGGTGCGCAAGGACAATAATGATCTGGTGTATCTAACGATGCCTGAGAAATTCGAAGCGATTGTCCTCGAGGTCAAGGAATGCATTACCACGCGGCAGCCGGTGCTCGTAGGTACCGCATCGGTTGAAGCCTCGGAGTTTGTGTCGGACCTGCTGAAGAAGGCCGGGGTTGAACACAACGTACTGAATGCCAAGCATCATGAACGCGAAGCAGAGGTTATTGCGCAGGCGGGTAAGCCTGGCGTGGTAACGATCGCTACCAATATGGCTGGCCGCGGTACTGATATCGTATTGGGTGGCAACTGGGAATCGGAGATTGCGGAGCTGGAGAATCCCAGCGACAGCCAGATTGAAAAGATCAAGGGCGACTGGAAGCAGCGCCATGCCGAGGTAATCGAAAACGGCGGCCTGCATATTGTTGGTACCGAGCGGCACGAGTCGCGCCGTATCGATAACCAGCTACGCGGCCGTGCCGGCCGCCAGGGCGACCCGGGGTCAACCCGTTTCTTCCTGTCCCTGGAAGATAATTTGATGCGCATCTTTGCCTCGGAGCGGGTTAAGAATTTGATGCAAGCGCTGGGTATGGAAGATGGTGAAGCGATCGAGCACCGTATGGTAAGCAATGCGATTGAAAAAGCGCAGCGCAAGGTTGAAGGCCATAACTTCGATGTTCGTAAGCAGTTGCTGGAATATGATGATGTCGCCAATGACCAGCGCCGCGTGGTATACCAGCAGCGTGACGAGTTGATGGAAGCCGAGGATATTTCCGATATTATCGGTTCGGTACGCGAGTCGGTCATTAATGAAGTGATTAACGATTACATTCCGCCACAGAGCATCGAGGAGCAATGGGATATCGCCGGTTTGGAAGCTCAGCTCAAGGCAGAGTTTAACCAGGAACTGGCAATACAGGCTTGGCTCGACAAGGATGACAACCTGCATGAAGAATCCCTGCGCACCCGGATCCTTGATGAACTGGTTACGAGCTACGGTGCGAAGGAAGAGTCTATCGGCGCCTCCGTTATGCGCAGCTTTGAGAAGCAGGTCATGTTGCAAACCGTGGATACGCGTTGGAAAGAGCACCTGGCGACCATGGATCACCTGCGCCAGGGTATTCACCTGCGTGGCTATGCTGCCAAGAACCCGAAGCAGGAATATAAACGCGAAGCCTTTAGCCTGTTCCAGGAACTACTGGATAGCATAAAGCATGATGTCATCCGTATCTTGAGTTACGTGCAGATACAGCAAGAATCCGAGCTGGAAATGCTGGAGCGCAAGCGTCGCGAGGAAATGCAGCGGCAAATGCGTTTTCAGCACGACGAAGCATCCGCCCTGGGTGGTGGTGAAGGTGATGGCAGGCAAGCTGAAGCTGAAAAAGCGCCGTTCGTGCGCGGCGGTGACAAGGTAGGCCGTAACGATCTCTGTCCCTGCGGTTCCGGCAAGAAATACAAACGCTGCCATGGCAGCCTGAGCAAGTCGGCCTGACTATCAAGCTTAGTAGAACCAGGCTTAACAAGATGGCACATACCTGATGGCAACCGGGAACGACGCCTTTCCCTCGATGGCACCGATCAGCGGCGTGCGATTGGGGACCGCCTGCGCGGGAATTAAAAAGGCTGATCGTAAGGACGTGCTGGTCATCGAGATGGCTTCGAGCAGCACAGCGGCGGCCGTGTTTACCCAAAACGCGTTTTGCGCGGCGCCGGTGATAGTGGCCAGGCAGCATTTGGCAAAAACCCAGCCCCGATACTTATTGATTAACAGCGGTAACGCTAATGCAGGTACCGGCGATGCCGGTATTGCCGATGCGCTGTTCACCTGCGGGTTTCTGGCAGCCAAGGCGGGTGTGGCCAGCCAGACAGTGCTGCCCTTTTCTACCGGTGTGATCGGAGAATTCCTGCCCGTGGATAAGGTGAACGCCGGGAGTGAGGCCGCACTGGCGAACCTGTCTGGCGACGGTTGGAGTGATGCTGCATACGCAATCATGACGACCGATACGCGACCCAAGGGCTGCAGTGTACATTTTGAATACGGCGGTGAGCGCCGCAGTATCACGGGTATTGCCAAGGGCGCGGGGATGATTCGGCCGGATATGGCAACTATGTTGTCATTTATTGCGACCGACGCCAAGGTTCCTGCGGAGCTATTGGACCAGGCGCTCAGCGACGCGGTGAAACGCTCTTTTAACCGCATCACCATTGACGGGGATACGTCGACCAATGACGCCGTGGTACTGATAGCGACCGGCCAGAGCGGCGATGAAACAGTTGACCCCGCAACCGGCAAGTTGCCTGAAGTATTTAGCAACGCCCTCAATGAAGTCTGTACAGCGCTAGCCCAGGGCATTATCCGTGATGGGGAAGGCGCGACCAAGTTTGTTACCGTGACGATTGCGGGCGGCGAATCGGAACAGGAATGTTTGCGCGTCGGCTATGCCATCGCACATTCGCCATTGGTCAAAACCGCGCTGTTCGCCAGTGATCCCAACTGGGGCCGTATTTTGGCGGCGGTGGGGCGCGCAGGCGTCAAGGGACTGGATGTCAGCGCCATCAATATCTTTCTCGATGACGTCTGTATAGTAGAGCGTGGCGCGGTGTGTTCCACCTATACCGAGGCCCGGGGTCAGCAGGTGATGGAGCAGGAGGATATCCGGATCCGCGTCGAATTAAACCGTGGCTGCGCTGAGGAAACGCTCTGGACGACGGATCTGTCCCATGACTATGTTTCCATCAATGCGGATTATCGCACCTGAGTTATCAAGTGGTTAGAGTACTAGCCTCCAGGCTCCCATTGCCGGTCGTATCACAACCCGGCACCTCCACAATTCATGGTTAGCCAATAACCCATGACTAACGAAGTCCACGTCGTTCGCGTTGTTGCGGCCGTTATCGAAAATCCGCAGGGCGAAATCCTTATCGCGAAACGGCCGGATCATCTGCATCAGGGCGGATTATGGGAATTTCCTGGCGGCAAGCTGGAGGCGCATGAACTACCGCACGCCGCATTGGCTCGCGAACTGGCTGAGGAGTTGGGTCTCAGCGTTAATGTGGCTCAGCCATTGCTCAAGACCAGGCATGACTACCCCGATAAATCGGTTGAACTGGATGTATGGACGGTGACGTCCTTTGCCGGTGAGGCGCATGGCCGTGAGGGCCAGGAAATCGCTTGGGTGAGACGCGAAGAGCTCGCCAATTATGATTTCCCGGCGGCTAACACACCGATTCTTGAACAGCTTGCCGCGACATAAGGTTTTTTGTAAGCGATTGTTTTTACAGGTTACTTTGCTGTGTTTTTGAGAGTTCTATTTAGTGCAGCTATTTAAAGCGCATCGACAGGTCAATTGCCTTGCAGTCCTTGGTCAGGGCGCCGATCGATATAAAATCTACGCCGGTTTCGGCAATTGGTCGCAGGGTCTGCACCATTATTCCCCCTGACGCTTCGAGTTTGGCCGCACCCTGGTTGAGCTTCACCGCCTTGAGCATGTGGCCGAGGCTGAAATTGTCCAACATGATGATATCTGCTCCGGCTTCCAGCGCCTGTTCCAGTTCATCAAGGTTCTCTGTCTCTACTTCAACCGGCTTGGCCGGGTCGTGATTGCGCGCGGTCTCTACTGCCAGCTTAATTGAACCGCAGGCGGCTATGTGGTTTTCCTTGATCAGGAACGCGTCATACAGCCCGATGCGATGGTTAAAACAACCCCCCTGCCTGACTGCATGTTTTTGTGCGATGCGCAGGCCTGGAATAGTCTTGCGTGTGTCCAGCAGTTTGACGTCGGTGCCGGCGACGAGGTTGGCGTAGAAGCGACACAGGGTTGCGGTACCCGAGAGGGTTTGCAGGAAATTTAACGCGGCCCGTTCACCACTGAGCAGGGCGCGGGAGTTGCCCTTTAGCTTCAGCAGTGTCTGGTCCGGTTCTACCGACCCCCCCTCGGCAACCAGCCACTCCAGATGGAGGCTCGGGTCGAGGGTATCGAATACCTTGTTGACCCAGGGGATGCCGCAGACAACGGCCACTTCCCTGGCAATAACCGTTGCCTGGGAACGCCTTTTTTTCGGGATCAAACGGGCGGTGATATCGCCCGATCCCAGGTCTTCGGCAAGGGCCGCTTTAACATTGGCCGTTATTGCCGTGTCCAGGGTTTTCTGATCTATCATGAACGGGTCCGTATTAACCTGGAAACCTTAGTTGAGCGTGAAAAAGATGTGCAACATATTGGTGTGCATGGGGAATTTTAAAAACTCATAGTGACCTACAGGGACGTAGGAAATGCCGAAAACGCAGGAGCGGTTTTCAGCCACCTTAGTGGTGATGAGAGCTTTTCAAAATTTTCCAGCTGCGTCAAGAGGTTGTGCATACTTTCATGATCCAACTGAAGTTTTTAGGATTAAGGTTGTTGGCGCAAGGTCAAGGTATCACCGCGCTGCAGAAACTCGATTTGGCGCAAGGCACTCATGCCCAGCAGAATGAAATCGTCCATGCCGGGAATAATGCTCGCACGGACATTTTCCAGCTGAATGTCGCCGATTTCAAGGCGCTCGATCCGGGTTGCGTAAACGGTAACATTGCCATTGGCGGTGGTCGCCACGCCGCGAGCGCCCGGTTGCAGCGCGAATCGCTCAGCCAGCGCGGAAGACAGGGCGACATCTGTCGCACCGGTATCCAGCAAAAACTCGGCAGTCTTGCCATTGATCTTGCCACTGGTGACGTAGTGGCCCCGGCGATTACGCTTCAGGATAACTTCGATGGTGCCCGCATCGGTGGTTAACGATTTTGGGCTGCTGTTGGGGTTGAGCCAGCTGCGTTCCTGTTCGCCAAATACCAGGGTCAGCATCACCAGGCCCATCAACCACGCGGCGATCCACATGCCCTTGCCTAAGTGTTTGCCCGGGGGCGCAGATTGTGGTTCTTTCATGGCTAAAAAGGATTCTGGAACAGGTTTGGCTCGTCGTCTGCAAAAGTAATCTGGCTTTAGCAAATTTTCTGATCTGGACTATACTATTTTGATAGATAGTAACCTAGTGTGCGCCAGCATGCTATTGGGTACCCATTTGGAGGCCAGCAAGGGTTCCTGCGGAGATGTAAACATATGGGAAATGAGTTTAAAGCAGCGGCACCTAACGTAACCCCCATCGATCTGTTTCCACAAGCCCTTAAGAAGGTGCGCGAGCAAGCCAGGGGCGCATTTGGGTCGATGCTGGGCGAGATGTTTGATAATGCTGACGACGCACTGTTTGAGTTGGCAGATAAGGCTACCACCAATGACGGCCAGGCAGTCTATTTTGATGCCATGCGCGAGGTGCGCATAAAACGGCCCGACATTGAGCAGAAGTTTCTTAAAACGCTGCACAACGGGTTTCGCAATCTTTACCTTCCAAACGACAAGTTGCCAGAAGAGTTATTGCACTC
>CAXMOT010000094.1:0-3373 GCA_964195105.1 uncultured Gemmatimonadales bacterium
ACGAACAATGGCAATTGCTGGACGCGGCTGGCAATACTATCGCCACTGCGCCGGTGGTAGTGTTCGCGAATGCTAAAGACGCAATGAATATCGAGGTCTGTGCAGAATTGCCGCTCAAATCGATTCGCGGCCAGGTCACGAGCTTGCCCGTTACTGGCGACGCTCCGCCACGAACCGTTATCTGCGGCGACGCCTATGTTGCGCCGCCCCTGGAGGGACGCGTCCACATGGGTGCCACTTTCAACCTGGACAATGACTCCCTCGAATGCCGCGATGAGGACCATCACGAGAACCTGCGCCAGATTGCATCTCTGGCTCCGGCGTTGGGCGAAGCACTGCAATTTGAGAAGTTAGACGGTACTACCCTGCAGGGGCGGGTAGGCTTTCGCTGCACCAGCCCCGATTACCTGCCATTGATCGGGCCGCTACCCGATCACAGCGGTTTTACCCGCCAATATGCGGCGCTGCGCAAAGACGCGCGTACCCCATTCGACCAGCCGGGGAAGTTTCACCCCGGCCTTTATGTGAGCCTCGGACATGGTGCGAAAGGACTCACCTCCTGCCCACTCGCGGGTGAATTGCTGGCGGCCTATATCTGTGATGAGCCATTGCCGGTCGGGCAGCCACTCGCCGAGGCCGTACATCCGGCACGATTTGTTATCCGTGACCTGATCCGCAAGCGAATTTAGGACTCGCTGGAGGGTTTGAATCCTGGGAAGCTGTCTGACTCAGGGTTAATCTTCAAGCCATCAGGCTTCGCGCAGCAGGATCTCACAGATTTGCAGTTCCTCGTCATACAGAATGTATGCCTCGCCCGAGTCCAACTGGCGTTTAACCTGGCTTACTTTCTCATCGAGTGAGGTCTCGCGCTCACCATAGTCCGTGCCATTGCGGGTGACGAGTTCCTCGACCAGGTTCTCGAGGGTGGCCGAATTCAGGGACTGGTAGGGGATTTCCATAAATATCAGGTATCGGTTATCGACTATCGGGTAATGGGGATCGGGTTAATTTAAAAGGCGAACGTGAAGACTACATAAACATGCGCTTAAACCAGCCGGCGTTCAACTGCTTCTTACAGTCCCGATACTGGACTCCGTAGCGACTGGCCCGGCTGCTTACCTTATCTGCAACCTTCACCAACCACTGCTTCTTCTTATAACTGCCGCGGCGGTAACCACCCCACCCTTCATGATAATTGAGGTATTGGGCCTTCGCGTCCCATTTGGAGACCTTATTCACCTGATGCGTCTTGTAGATAAACCAGCCCATAAAATCTATCGCGTCATCGAAGTCATCACGATCCGCCCAGCCATTGCCGGTCTCGCGTTTATAATCCTTCCAGGTCGCGGTCTTTGCCTGCGAATACCCGTAGGCAGAGCTCTTGCGGCCCCATGGAATAAACCCGAATGCATAATTGCGCGGCGGGCGGGCGTCATCCTGAAACGCGGATTCCTGGAACATCATTGCCATCGGTATCTGCAACGGCGCTCCCCACTTCTTCTCTGAACGCTTGGCAGCCTTATACCAACTGCGCTTTTCCTCAAAAATCTCACACAGATTGTTGGGCTGCCTGGGAGGCTGCGCAGCGCAGGCGCTGCCCAAACCAATTGTCACTATCAGCAACAATTCGAGGGCTATTTTTTTTCCACAATTTCTGTGGATAACTTTGGGGATAGATCGGGTGTACATGCTGCTAATCTGCGTATTCAAGGGGTTTGCGTTATTTGATCGATTTTTAACCAGCTTTAATATAACCTATATATATCAATAACTTAACTATTACCAATCATCTGGCAACGGATTTAGCATAAAATTTTTATGGTGCAGCGCAAAAAAATCCCGACTTGTGCATAACCGCAAATGGTCATCGCCTGTGTCACCTGTACGGGACTAATACTTTAACCGTTCTTCATCAACAAACTAACGGCACTTCCTAACCGTTTCCTCACATACATCGGCTAAGTAGCTTGGTTTGTTTAATATTTTTGTTTTGGGACCTGTTACACGTTGCTATTTTTACCATAGACCATTAAATTAGGTCGAGTTGAAGCATTAAATATAAGACCTAATAACGCTGCGTTTTTAATTAATCAGCAGTAGAACAAGTTACTTGATTTGAAGTCATACTAGAATAGCAAAGTAACTTATGATTTAAGGGATGTATATGTTGTCTAAAGTTTCCAGAGTTTCCTTACTTATCGCGCTGCTTGCTTTGGTGCTTGCAGGACCGTCCACCGCTGAAATCAGGGATAAGCGAATCAACGAGCTGTCCGCCGATGACAAAGCCCGCAATGATCGACAGCGGCGTATCGTAGGCAAATTGATCAAGGAAAATTTTGGCTACGTAAAACTCGCAGGCAGCAAATCCGATCTCTACTATCTGCAAAGGATTGTCGACAAAAAACTGGTCGGCAGGCACGATGGCTATGACTTGCAGGCCCTCGGCGTGATCCTGGGCGACATCATGGATAGAAACCTGCCGGTGCGCTGGGTCATTGTCGAAGACAAGTACGGCCGCAGCCGCGCCCTGCAATTCGAGGAAACCAAAAGCCTCTATTACCCTGTAACGATGATATCGCGCCGGCTGCAGAACAACATGGAGGTGAACGTCCGGCAGTTATACAAGGATACCGAGCTAAGCGTTAAGGCGCTGGTGTATCGCAAGAGCAAGTACCAGCAAGTTCCTGGTGAGAACGGCGACGCAGTTTCCCAGCGCTAGGCTCTCGTTTGAGCTCCCACTCCCGGCCCTAATCTAACGCGCGGATATCTAAAGGCTCGCGTCAGGACTCCGGATCCAGGTAAGGATTCTCCATTGCCAGGCTGATGGGTTCGTCGTAGCCTGCAATGCGCACTTCTGATGCACTGACAGTCACATCATCCTCACCTTTAACATTCTCGCCAAACCGGTAGGTTGGCTTAACCAATCCTCTCACACTCTGTTCGTCATATTCCTGCGCGATCTCGCGCACCGACTCATTGGCGCGGGCATACGCCGTTAGCGCCGCCGCTCCATGGCGCTTCTCAAGCATACTGCTCACCTGGTGAGGCGCAAGTATAGACGCAGACGCATTGTTGCCACCAAAACCCTTGGAATTCAATATCGCCGCATCAATAGCAAGCGGATCTAGCTGCTTGTGCTGCATGAGGATATCGAGGTTGTCGCTGTGTACATCGTCTGCAATATGATCGATGGTTGTGATACCTGGCAACACACCATATTCCCAGATGCCCAGGCTGGTCGCCAACTGGTCTGCTGCAGCCGCGGAGATGGAGTGCCCGACATAGGACTTGATCGCCGCAATTGGCCACTGCTCGATACCGAAGGCCTTGGCGGTTTCGCTGAGAATGTGGGATTCGGTCACCCGGTTCTTCG
>CAXMOT010000095.1:0-25868 GCA_964195105.1 uncultured Gemmatimonadales bacterium
GTTGCAGGAGCGCGTAGCCCAGGAAATTGCACTCAATCACAATAAGAATCTCAGCGTGGAATATGCCTCAGCGGATTTGCATCAGATCTCAGCTCGCATGACCGAGCTGGATTTTGAGTTGAGCCCGCCGGATCAACTTGCTTCGCGAGAACTGGTACTCATCGGTGCGCGCTACTGCTCGATACAAGGCCAGATTGCTGCGCAACTGAAATACCAGGACAAGAACAGTGGCCAACGATATACGCTCTACCAAACCCGCTTGAACACGGAGCTCAAACCGCTGCAAGAGGGCAAGCTGGAGCACGAGCAGGTCACGATCGAACTTTGGCAGGACGATAACCTGCTGATGGGCCTGGCCCGGGACGCCGCATCTCAGTAGAGCTGCGCCTCTGGCAAGGGAATTGATTCTGGTTCATACTCTGTAAAAATCTTTGGCAGGACTATGATAAAGCTCGTCGCACATCGCGGTTACCAGCGCAAATATCCCGAGAACACGCTGCTTGGCTTCAGTGAAGCCATAAAGGCGGGCGCCTGTCACGTGGAAACCGACGTGCAACTCAGCGCCGATGCGATTCCGGTTCTATATCATGACGACAGCATGCGGCGCATTAGCGAGGTAGAGGGCGCGGTCCATGATTACCCATTCTCAGCGCTGGTCAACCTCCCCGCCTCCGAGCCACACCGTTTCGCCGACCAGTTCGAATCTATCCATATCACGCCGTTGGCGGACCTGGTCACGCTGCTGGCTGCCAACCCCTATGTGCACGCCTTCATTGAGATCAAATGCCTGGCCGTCGAACAACATGGCATCGAGACCGTCTACCGGAGCATTACCGAAGTGCTGCAGCCAGCGCTAGACCAGTGCACATTAATCAGCTATTCGATTCCCTTCATGGACTACGCGCGCAAAGCCGGCTGGCCCAGCATTGGAGCGGTTCTCTACACCTGGGATCAACGCAATAGCGTCGAAATCAGCCTGCTACGCCCCGATTACCTGTTTTGTGGCGTCGAGACGTTGCCCCAAGCTGAATCCCTGAACCTGGAAAATGCGCAGTCGGTTATATTTGAAGTAGACAATCCCGAGGTCGCTCGGGAACTGGTCGCGCGCGGTATAGACCTTATCGAAACGTTCGATGTGGGCGGCATGCAGGCCGCATTGTCGAGCGACCCCTGAGATGAAAACGGGCGAGGTTTTCAAAACCTCGCCCGCTAAATGCTTGAACACTGCCTGCCTAACTATTAATCAAAGGCTCCCTAATCTACCGATCGCCAGCCAAACCCGAGGGCCTGGTCCGCGACCGTTAAAAACTCAGGACCGCAATCGATGACACCATCCAGCGCCTGCACCGCGAGCTCTGTGGTATTGTTCTGTCGGCTGATATGGGATATCACTACATGTTTCAAAACTGACAACTCGATCTGCTGTAGGAAACTCGCAGCCTGGACATTGCTCAAATGCCCATAATTTCCCTTGATACGTTGCCTGACCGAGTACGGATAAGGCCCGGCATCAAGCATGTTCACATCATGATTGCACTCCAGCAATAACGCATCCAGGCGCCGGTAACACTGCACCACGAACGGCGTAATGCTGCCCAAATCGGTGAGCACTCCCAGGCTTACCCGCCCATCCCGGAATATAAACTGGCATGGTTCGCGAGCATCATGCGGCACCGGTACCGGCTCGATCTCGATATCATTGATCGCAAACCGTTGGTGGCTATCGATGAATGTCGGGGCAGCCAGCGCTCCCAGCTTTGCCTGCGAGTAGGTGCCGCGCGTCAGGTACACAGGGATCCGGTATTTGCGGGCCAGCGGCCCAACCCCTCGCACATGATCACTGTGCTCATGGGTAACCAAAATAGCATCGAGCTGTTCCGGCATTACCTGTAACTTTGCCAGCCGCTTTTTGGTTTCGCCAAGCGAAAAGCCACAGTCGAGTAGCAAGCGTGTATCCTGGTGGGAAATTAGTGTCGCATTACCGGCGCTACCACTTCCCAGGGATGCATACTGCACTACTGAAGTACCAACTTGCCCGGCATAAGAGAGGGTATATTATTAACTAAATCAGGTTGTCTTTAATCGTTGCCAGCACCGCATCTGACAGATCACGTTTCTGTCCCGGCTCCGCACTCACCTGCACGACAATATGTTCACCCTTATCCACAACTGTAATCTGGTAGGGTTGCGGCTTGCCCAGCTTTTTTTTCTCACTTCCCAATCCTAGAAACGAGAAAAACCCGGCCCCTTTATCGGGGTCGCCGGCATCGGGAAAAAAGTTGATGTAGTAAACGCCAGTACTGCGGTCTTTATCGCTAGGCTGCATGGTGCGCTCTTCATCAATCGCTTTGCCGACTGAGTCCCACGCGCGGCTATAATCGAGGCTAAGCACTAATATCACACTGCCATCTTCATCCTGGGTGATTATAGATTTGGGTGAACCCACAAAGCTCTGCGCCAATAGTGACGCCGGGACTCCTTCATATTCGGTTTCGATAAAGTAGCCGGCAATTTCCTGCATAATTGCCTTCGCCACTTCGTCATCTTCCTCTACCGTCGTCCAATCCAACTCGTCCGCTGCCGGAATATCTGATTCAGCCGGGAACCCCAGGTGCAGGATGTACACCTCGCTGGATTTCTCATGCATGCCATGTTCGACGCGAATACGGAATTTATCGGTAGTCCGGACGCCATCCTTATTTCGCGACAGCCAGGTGGTTTCCATCACGCCCTGATTGGGAACTTCCAACTCCAGGTCGATGCCATTTAGCTCCCAAAAGCGCCGCACCCGGGCCCACGCCTCAGACGGGGAACCACTGGCTGAAATCCAGTATCGATTGCCGGACCTGAATGCGCGCACATCGGATTGAGACAGCGCGACATTTGACTCCGGCGGGGGAACTTCAAACTCATCAACCTTGGCCAGGTGCAGCGATCGCGACGCCTTTGGAACCGCATAAAGATCCATAATTGCCGGCGCTTCGATACCCTCAGGTATCTTGATACGCTCTATTACCGGCGCTTCTCGATAATCTCCGCTGCGATCGCGGAACACACCGGTGTCGCCGCCCAGCCAGCTACAACCGCTTAATGTGGCGGCGAGGATCACTGCGATAACGCCGGGTACTGGTAAACTCAATTGCATAAAATTACAGCGCTCCCGCTTGGTGCAAGGCCTGGCGTACGCGATCATGGCATTTCTCACTTAACCAGGTCAGCGGTAGACGAATGCCTTCTTCAATCATGCCCATTTCTGCAAGGGCCCATTTTACCGGTATCGGATTAGCCTCTATAAACAGGTCCCTGTTGAGTGCAGCAACCTGGTCATTTAGCACGGTCGCTGCAGCACGGTCTCCCCGAATAGCTGCGGCACATAAATCTGACATCAATTTTGGTACTACATTTGCGGTCACCGAAATATCACCCTTGGCACCCATCAACATGAGTTCCATCGCGGTTGCATCATCACCTGAATACACGCTGAGCTGATCGGCACAACGATCCAGGACTTCGCGACCACGATCCAGATCACCGGTAGCTTCCTTGATTCCCACGATATTCGGGTGAGACTTGAGCCTCTCCACCGTTTCCGGCAACAAGTCACAGGACGTCCGGCCCGGCACGTTATAGAGAATCTGCGGTATCTCGACGCTGTCTGCGATCATCTTGAAGTGCTGGTACAACCCTTCCTGTGTCGGCTTATTGTAGTAAGGGGTAACTAACAGGCTCATGTCCGCATTACGGCGCTTTGCCGCGGCTGTCCACTCAACTGCCTCGCGCGTCGAATTTGCACCGGTGCCTGCGATAACAGGGATACGGCCGGCTACTCGCGCCACTATCTGCGAGATGACCTCCATATGCTCATCACTTGGCAAGGTAGGTGATTCACCCGTAGTCCCAACTGCAACAATCGCGGCTGTATCATTTTCAACGTGGTAATCCACCAGCTTTTCCAAAGCCTGCCAGTCAATCGCACCACCCGCATGCATGGGTGTCACCATTGCCACAATACTGCCGTTTACCATGGGAAAACTCCGCCTAAAAATCGAGTACGTAATAGTAATGTCGAGGGCTCACAATCACAAGCGAACCCCGTTATAATTTGCCACCCGGACCACCTCAAAGGCAGGAGCACAAACATCATGCCAGTTGTATCCCTAAACGAACCCGTAAGCGACTTTTGTGCCGCCGCAACCGGCGATCAAAGCGTATCTTTGGCTTCCCTGAAGGGCCGAAATATTGTGATCTATTTCTACCCCAAGGACAGCACCCCCGGTTGCACCACCGAGGGCCAGGATTTCAGGGACAGGATCGAGAATTTCGAGGCGCTGAATACAGTAATTTTTGGTGTCTCCAAAGACAGCCTGAAGTCCCATGAAAATTTCCGCACCAAGCAATGCTTCCCCTTCGACCTGCTATCTGATTCCGATGAAACCCTCTGCCAGCAGTTCGATGTAATCAAGGAGAAGAACATGTATGGGCGCAAATACATGGGCATCGAGCGCAGCACATTTTTAATCGACGCGGCAGGCGTTCTGAGGAATGAATGGCGCAAGGTTAAGGTAAAAGGCCATGTCGACGAGGTATTCGAAGCGGTTAAAGCGCTCTAGTATCCAGCACCTCGGAGGCCAGGTTCACTCCCGACCCGTTAGCTGCCAGCACTTTGATAAGCACCGGCTGGTATTCGCTTTGGTTCCGGGCATTAAAGCTGTGCATGCGTGTCAGCAACATGCCACCAGCCAGGCCTGCCAGAGCAGCGAAGATAACCCAGGGCTCTGCCATACCAAGAACACTTTCCGCTACAACCGCCACAACTATCATAAGCAACAAAGGCAGGCCGTAGGCCCATAACGACGACTTAATCAGGGTATGCTCGGCGATGCCCAACACCACTTGGTCACCCACCTGCACTGCCTCCTCCGTATCCAGTTCAATATGATTATGGCTACGCTGGCTCATTCGGGCAAACAGCCCCTGACCACACCCGGCCTGGGCAGAGCATTTGCCACAGGTCGTTTGCCGCTCGGTTTGCACCCAGATACGGTTATCCCTGACGGCGACGATGCGTCCGCTTTCTTCAATCATGATTTTCCTGCATAGGTAGGCAATTCAAGATAGCTGGCCTCACGCATTTGCCGCATGTGGTGTGTGACGGTAATTACTGCAGGGCGTTAGCAGGCACTACAGATGCAGCAAGGCGCTTGGCAGTCGTGAGTGGAACTTCACCCACCACCGTCACCAGGTGTTTGTGATCCCTGACACTCACCACCCGGCCAACAGCAACAGTCGCGCCCTTCTGGGTGGTTGCTTCCTCAACGATATCTTCGGGGGTTGTATCAATGTTCTCGACGAATACCGAGAATGCGCTCATGCCATCTGAATAGGTCAGTGTATCGGCGACTGGACTTTCGCTGCCATTGCGTCGAATACCCTGGATGCTCATCCTGAATCCGGCCGGAATCCACGCCAGCTTCCATGCAGACGCCGTGGGTTCCACGGGATCGGCACTCGAAACCAACGGATAGTGAACCAGCACACCACCCTTGATACCTACAACCAGATGCTCCTCAGGAATCGCTTCGTTAAGGGACAGTTGGGTAAACTGGAACCGCTCCAGCACCTTACCCTGATGCATCAAAACTGATTTAAGCAGCAGGCCCGTGTCCTTGTCGATCCAGACGCGGTAGCCATAGCGCAGGTCATCAACCGGTTTGATCGAGACACTGACGGCATCTCTGCCGACGATACGGTCTTCGCCCAGGTTCTGGAAATTATAGCTATGATTCAACTCGGAAAAATCCCGGACAAAAGCCTTGGCAAAAGGCCCAACCGGTATGCGGTGATTTATGTCGCCATCCCAGTCTGCCGGGTGCACGCAGCTGATTTTTTCACCTTCACGAATCAGCTCAAGGCTTGGGCCATTAAGCCGCACGATGCGCTCGCGCTCCACCTCTCCACTACGACTATGCACGATACGCAATGTCTCCATGCTATCGCCGTGGGAATACACGAACGTGCCGTCATAATCCAGTGCACTGAACGCGTTGGACATTTGTTCGAACAGGTTACTAACCGGGGTTTCCTCGGCGTACGCCGGGCTATGGAATATTGCGAGAATCAGGGCAGGTAAAATAGTAACGCTTCGCATCAATCGAAAAGCGCTCTTTGCGTCAACCGGTAGAGACATTTCTAATCCCGCGTTTCCTGCATATCCACCATTTGCACGTAGGGCATGACGCCCCTGCCTCGCAGCAGGTCCGCCTGCTGGGCATGCTTGCTCATCAATTCGCGCAGTCGCCGCTGTGAAGGGGTCAGGGTTTCAGGGCTGGAACTGCCTGCGGCGACGGTCTGCACACCGTTGAGCGGTAGCCCCGTTGTGTTAATTTGAGGGACGTTTGTTGTTTCAGCGAATCCGGCTTGCGGATCAATCACACCATTCTGCTCAACTTGCAAAGCGCCAAATACCACCATAAAGGCGACAGACGCTGCGACTGCAAGGCTGGTCATGGGCTTGGCGACTTTACCCCAGAATGTCTGTACACCAGATGCCGGAATGGCAGCGGGCACATCGCCTGGTACCGCTTCGAGGGCAATAGCCTCGGCAATTTGCGCACTGATATCAACACGGGAACTATCATTAAGCTGGCGCTTCAGGGTGAAGCTGGCCAACTGGTAGCGCCGCCAGGTTGAGCGTACCTCATCGTCACTCTCAATAGACTTGAGCACACGATGCATCTCAATTTCACTGGCTTCATTATCCATCAGTGCGGATATTGATTCGCGCAAGTTTTCAGTCATATGATGTCACCCTTTTTAATAGACAGTTAAATCTGTGTTTAGTTTGTGTTGTCGATTAGATCACTAATCTGCGCATCCACCGCTTCTCGAGCCCGAAATATGCGCGACCTGACCGTGCCAACCGGACATTGCATAACTTGCGCAATCTCCTCATAACTCATGGCATCGAACTCTCGAAGCGTTAATGCCGTTTTCAAGTCCTCGGGCAGTTGCTCCAGCGCCTTGAAAACCGCAGTCTCAAGCTCGGCTTTATAAAGCTCCTGCTCTGGCGTATCGATATCCTTCAGCTTCGCGGACCCTTCATAATATTCCGCATCAGCCACATCTACATCAGTATCCGGGGGGCGACGTCCACGTGACACAAGGTGGTTTTTCGCCGTGTTGATCGCTATCCGGTACATCCAGGTATAAAACGCACTATCACCCCGAAATCGACCAATTGCCCGGTAAGCCTTAATGAACGCTTCCTGCGCAACATCATGTACTTCATGACTATCGTGTACGTAGCGACCAATCAGTCCAATGATTTTATGCTGGTACTTGAGCACCAGCAGATCAAACGCCCGCTTATCGCCTTGCTGGACCCGCTCCACAAGCTGCTGGTCCGTCTCCTGTGTCTTCATCTCACACCGTCGCCCCAAAAATCACCGATGGGTTAGACAAAGTGTGGTGCCATGCGCTGTAAAACCC
This sequence comes from uncultured Gemmatimonadales bacterium, assembly GCA_964195105.1. GTDB lineage: Bacteria > Pseudomonadota > Gammaproteobacteria > Pseudomonadales > IMCC2047 > CAMYKE01. The sequence continues at coordinate 7,489 of CAXMOT010000095.1, forward strand.
TGCGAAATAGACCATCCAATATCCAAGAAGTTCTTATAAAAAACAAAAAAAACCATTTAATGACACTTTCGTTAACGACGCGTCTTACAACTCGAGCCGAACATTCAGATACTTGCCGTTCGTGCGTGCAGTTTTACCGCACCCGGAAGTCCCGAATGCATCATATTACTAAATCGAATAATAGTGAAACAGGCTTGTGCGTTTAAGGTCTTTAATATCCGGTTCACTGGTAACCCAAACACGAGGCTACCTTCAAGTTCATCTATCGGTATGCGACGTCGCGGGCGGCAGTAATCAGGCGCCAAGCTATGCAAATTCCGGGTGAGCAGGTTATTATAACGCCACATTAAGCCAGAAAATTTTTCATGAATCACTCATTTGAATACGATGTATTGGTTATTGGCAGCGGTGCAGCAGGATTAAGCGTTGCGCTCAAACTCGCCAGTGACCTGCGCGTCGCAATAATCTGCAAGGGCTCGATTAACAGCGGCTCGACGTACTGGGCCCAGGGGGGCGTTGCGGCGGTGTTGAGCAGCCAGGACACCGTCGAATCGCACATTAACGACACCCTGGATGCAGGTGCCGGGCTGTGCAACGAGGAAACCGTCAAGTTCACAATCGAACGCAGCAAGGCCAGTATCGACTGGCTTATTTCCCAGGGCGTGCCCTTTACCGAGGATGAAACAGGCGGCAAGCATGGTAATTACCACCTAACCAAGGAAGGCGGCCACAGCCATCGCCGGATAATCCATGCCGCAGATGCGACCGGCCAGGCGATTTCGCGCACCCTGGCCGCGCGGGTCCAGGAGCAGTCCAATATCAGTTTTTTTGAGCAGCATGTGGCGATCGACTTGATCACCCGTGAAAAACTCGGTCTACCCGGGCAGGGGTGTTTCGGCGCCTACGTGTTAAATCGCAGCACCGAACACGTCGAATTGTTTCGCGCCCGTTTCGTCGTGCTCGCATCGGGCGGCGCCAGCAAGGTCTACCTTTATACGAGTAATCCCGATGGCGCCAGCGGTGATGGTATCGCAATGGCGTGGCGTGCCGGCTGCCGGGTCGCCAACATGGAGTTCAACCAGTTCCACCCCACCTGCCTGTATCATCCAATGGCGAAAAGCTTCCTGATCAGCGAAGCCTTGCGTGGCGAGGGGGCCAAATTGTTATTGCCTGATGGCTCCAGGTTCATGGAAAAATTCGACCCCCGTGGCGAATTGGCTCCGCGCGACATTGTGGCCCGGGCTATCGACCATGAAATGAAGCGCCTGGGCAGCGACTGTCTTTACCTGGACATCAGTCACAAGCCCCGCAAGTTTATCCTTGAGCATTTCCCGACTATCTATGAACGCTGCAAATCATTCGGCTTCGACCTCTGCGAAGGCCCGATCCCGATCGTTCCCGCGGCGCACTATACCTGCGGCGGGATTATGACCGACCTGCATGGTCGCACCGATGTGCAAAACCTCTATGCTATTGGCGAGTCGTCTTTCACCGGCTTCCATGGTGCCAACCGACTCGCCAGTAATTCGCTACTCGAATGCCTGGTATTTGCCGATGCTGCCGCCCAGGACATCCTGCGCAACGTAGCGGGAAAACCGGCACCACCCAAGTCGCCACAATGGGATGAGAGCCAGGTAACCGACTCGGATGAAGATGTGGTAATTTCCCACAACTGGAACGAGTTGCGGCATTTTATGTGGGACTACGTTGGCATCGTGCGCACCACCAAGCGTATGCAGCGCGCACAAAATCGAGCGAACCTGTTAAAGCAGGAAATCATGGATTACTACAATAACTATAAAGTAAGCAACGACCTGATCGAGTTGCGCAACCTCGCCGTAGTCGCCGAGCTTATTATTCGCTCCGCGATGCAGCGCAAGGAAAGCCGTGGCCTGCATTACACCCGCGACTATCCCAACACCGCCGAACTAGCGGTGGATACCGTCCTCATACCACCGAACTTCTCGCCTTCCTCGTCGACTGGCGAAAGCGCAACTGAACTCGCAAGCGCCGGAACAGGTTGGCCTCACGCACCGCATCAGGAAACAGGACAATGCGACGATTAGCGCGCGAATCAGGTAGCGCCACAGCCAGCACCACGAGCCAGGGGGCGACGAAGTGACGCTCCCCTAACAAGCCCTGCTGGCTGGAGCCATCGACCATCCTCAACGTGACCTGCTCACCATTGATAGCAACGCCGTACACACTCTGCGCGAGCCGCATTGTATAAAAAGCAAGGTAGTAGTAGCAGAACATGGCGGGCAACAGAAGCGCCGCTAGCAGTTGCAGCAAGGGTACCTGCCGTGCCGCGTATAGAGTCGCCAGAAGCACGATAATGTGGATCAACAGCAGGTAACAGAGCAGGCTGTTTGAACGCCTAAGCCTTATCCTTAGGGGTTCTTGCAAAGGCGATAATGAGTTTAACAATTTGGACCAACTCCTTGTCCGGGGGGACATCCATGCCCATAAACCATCTCCACATATCCTGGTCCTCACACAACAACAGCCGCTTGAAATCGGCCTGCAGTTGCTCCTCCAGGTTCTCATATTGAGTTTCCAGGAATGGCACGAGGATCAGGTCCAGTTCCAGCATGCCGCGCCGGCTGTGCCAATACAAGCGATTGTATTCCGCCTTTTCTGTCATTCGGGAGCCTCTGATTAGGCTTATATTTCTGCCTGGCCATTGAAATTTGAGCGCCCAATTATATATACATGGGCACACAAGTCACATAATCTCGTACAATTAGCACCCAACTCAGGCATAGCGGCATCATGAAAGCAGATCACCCATGGCGAATCTTCCTCGAATCGAGCGGCGCCGAATTCATACCGGCTGGGGAAGAACGGCAGCTTACGAGCTTTTCACTACCAACAACGCCGGCGGCCACATCGATAGATTGCCAACTGACCGCGCTGACGCATATGGGACTGCTGCAAGTTGCCGGGCCCGACAGTGAGAAATTCCTGCAGGGGCAACTCACCTGCGACGTCACTAAATTAACTACCGAGATCACCGGCCTCGGCGCAGCCTGCACACCGCAGGGACGGGTTTATAGCAGTTTTCGGCTGGTCAAAGCGACCATTAGCCCGGAGTTATCCTACCTGTTACGCCTCAGCGCGAACAATCTCGAGCGCACCCGGGATACGCTCGGCAAGTATGCCGTGTTTTACAAGACTGAACTGCTGGACGTTCGGGATCAGTACGTTGGCATCGGTATTTGGGGTGTCGACGCCGCTGCTTGCCTGGCGACTGCGTTCGACGAGATTCCGGAAACGATCAACCAGGTTGTTAACGCGGGCAATCGATGGCTGGTGCGCGTGCCCGGCACTGCGCCCCGGTTCGAGTGCTGGCTGCCGGAAGTTGAAGCCGAAGCGCTGTGGCCGAGGCTGGCGGAGACCGCTCAATGCCGCGCCCCCGATACCTGGGTATTAGAGGATGTTCGAGCAGGATTGGCGGAAATCAGCGCCGCGACAGCGGAGGCTTTTATACCGCACATGCTCAACTACCAAAAAGTGGACGCGATCAGCTTTGAGAAAGGCTGTTACACCGGGCAGGAGATCGTGGCCCGAACCGAGTATCGCGGGAAAACAAAGCGCGGTTTGTTCAGACTGGAAATCGACACGACGGAAGCGCTGGAGCCTGGCAGCGAACTTCAGTCGCCAACCCATTCCGGCACTATCAATGTGATTGCCAGCGCGGCGGCCGGCCCCGATCGCCAGGAGGCATTGGCGGTCATGGCAACAGGCCTGGATAACGGCGCGACAATAGAGCTGACACTCAGCAATAATGCCCTTCCGGCCAGGATATTACCCCTGCCACAATAACCTTTTCTGGCACGTGCTAAAAACCGCCTTTGAGGAAAGTCAGGCCCCGGCAACCGCAGACGCTAAAGTCAGTGTCGAAAATTACCCGTGTCCATGCGATTTTTTCTAAAAGCCATCTATACTTAATTCCAACAGACACTGATTTAAGCCGGGATGCGTAGAGAACGTTTATGTCGAACCTGATACAAACCGTAGAAAATGAAATCATCACCGCCATTGAAAAGGACAAGCTGGTGCTGCCTACCCTGCCAGAGGTTGCGTTGCGAGTCCGTGAGGTGGCCCAGGATTCAAATTCATCTGTAGCGGACCTATCCCGCGTCATTGCGAGCGATGCGGCGATATCGGCGCGCGTTATCAAGGTATGTAACAGCCCGTTATTACGCGCCAGCCAACCCGTTGAGAACGTCCATATGGCAATCAATCGGCTGGGGATGAGCTACAGCGCCGACCTGGCAACCGGTTTGGCCATGCAACAAATGTTTCAAGCCACCTCGGACATCATTGATAGCAGGCTCCGCGACGTGTGGGAACGCAGTACCGAGGTCGCGGGATTGGCTCACGTCCTGGCACAGAGCCATACCCGGCTGTCTCCGGCACAAGCAACGCTAGCCGGCTTAACCCACAAGATTGGCGTCCTACCCATACTCGCTTTTGCCGAGCATAATGAAAACCTGTTGTCTGACGGCTTTACGCTCGACGAAGTAATCGAAAGCCTGCACACCAAGCTGGGTGAGATGATCCTGAGAGCCTGGGATTTTAGCGAAGAACTATGCGCAGTCCCCGCCAACTACCTGAACTTCACCCGCGTGAGCGAACGTGCCGATTTCGTCGACATTGTAACGGTGGCCAACCTGCATAACTATGCCGGTTCCAGTCACCCATTGGCGCAGCTCGATTGGTCCACCATTCCCGCATTTGCCCAACTAGGCATAGACGCCAACCAGGAGCAGGATGAAGAGCAGGAAGACCTTTCTGCAAATATGGAAGCCGCATTAGCGTTACTGGGCTAAAAGGCTGCAACCTGGTCAGGGATTCCCTAATTCAGGAACCTCTTGGCCGATGCTCAAACAGGTGGCCTTGAGTGTATTGTAAAGCAAACACGCGATTGTCATTGGGCCAACGCCGCCCGGTACAGGCGTAATCGCGCTCGCTACCGAGTTCGCCGACTCAAAATCAACATCACCGACCAGCCTGTGCCCACCCTCGTCCTTCGCAATTCGATTTATACCGACATCGATCACCACGGCACCGGGCTTTAACCAGTCCCCGACGACAAACTGCGGCCGGCCAACCGCCGCTACGACGATATCCGCCTGGCGGCATAACGCGGGCAAATCCCTGGTACGTGAGTGTGCGACGGTGACGGTGCAGTTTTCCCGCAACAACAGGGCAGCCATCGGCTTTCCGACAATGTTGGAACGCCCGATAATCACCGCGTGCAAACCGGACAGATCCTGCAATTGGTTTTTAAGGAGCATCGAACAACCGAGCGGTGTGCAGGGCACGAAACCCTCGAGCCCGGAAAACAATCGTCCGACATTCACAGCATGAAACCCGTCCACGTCCTTATCCGGGCTCACCCGGCTAATCACTTTATGCTCATCAATGTGCCCGGGCAGAGGCAGCTGCACGAGAATACCATGCACGGCAGGATCGTCATTAAGGTTATCAATCAGCGTCAACAAATCAGCTTCGGCAACGCTATCATCAAGCTTATGCTCAAACGAATTGATGCCGGCTTCCTGCGCCTGCTTACCCTTGTTGCGCACATATACCTGGCTCGCCGGGTCTTCCCCGACCAGCACGACCGCCAATCCAGGCGTAACTGCATGATCTTCCCTTAACCGTGTGGTTGCCTGCTTAACTTGTTGACGCAGGTTTGCCGCAAACGCCTTGCCATCAATAATTGTTGCCATTTAAAATCAGATTCCCCGGATTGCGTGTCGTTGAATAGAGGCGGTATTCTAGCTATAAAGGTTACCGAATACACCCCGAAAATTTCTTGCCGCCCTGCCCGGGAGCGGGTTTGGCAACGCTTCCAACAGCGCAGATGAAACCTTCAGGTCTCGCAGAGGTATTAAGTTATTAATCAGAGGTTGTCTTGGATTCTAATCACTGCCCCTGAACGCTATACTTGGCCGTTCAAAAAATCGCACAAATACAGCAGGCATCCCTTTTCATGAGGCGCACCTCCGGGACACTCATATTCCTATCGATTTTGACCATTGTTTGCATGCTGATCAGTCTGGTCACGGGCAGTGTCGAGCTTAGCGTGGTCGAGGTGCTGGATGCATTACGTGGCACCGCTGACCCATCAGACCAGCAAATCATCCGGGAACTGCGTTTACCACGTACGTTGAATGCCTTTACCGTGGGCGCCATGCTCGCAGTGGCCGGCGCCTTGATGCAGGTGATCCTGCGCAACCCACTCGCGGACCCCTATATTCTGGGGATTTCCGGAGGCGCCGCTGTGGCAGCCCTGCTAGCGATCCTGGCCGGAGTCTCCGGCGCTATAATCAGCGCCTCAGCGTTCGTCGGCGCGCTGGTATCGGTAGTGCTGGTATTCGCCCTGGCCCATGGTTCCGGCAGTTGGACGCCGACGCGGGTGTTACTCACCGGGGTGGTGCTCGCTGCCGGGTGGGGCGCGCTGGTCAGTTTAATCCTGACGTTAAGTCCCGATCAAAACCTCAAGGGCATGTTGTTCTGGTTAATGGGCGATCTCAGCTACCCGCAGCAGCCGGGATGGGCGGCCCTGGTACTGGTAGCGTGCACCCTGGTGGCCATAGCGCACGCCCGACCACTCAACCTGCTGTTACACGGGCCGCTGCAGGCCAGCGCCCTGGGTGTGCCGGTAAATTACATGTATACCCTGATCTTTTGTGTCGCGGCACTCCTCACAGCCACGGCGGTCAGCATGGCCGGCAGTATCGGTTTTATCGGGCTGATTGTGCCGCACCTGGTACGCCTGACAATCGGCAGTGACCACCGCCTGTTATTGCCCGCCTCCATGTTGCTTGGCGGCTGCCTTCTGGTAGTGGCAGACACCCTCGCGCGCACCGTGATCAGTCCACTGCAATTACCCACAGGCATTATCACTGCGTTCATCGGGGTGCCGATGTTCCTGGTTATATTGCATCGTGGCGCCCGGTCGCTTTAGTGTAGTGCTCCGTAATTAATGGTACATTCAGCCAGACGGAAAGCGACTAGCCGGCAGGCATGGCCCCGCCGGGATAGCCAGCTACCTCAAGGGGTTATAACGCCCCGGATGGCCGCTTTCCGACTGGCCCGAAGGGAGGTCGCCTATAGCCGCACTGCCGCGTTGGGCACCTTGGAAAGGACTCGCCATTCCCTGCGGCACCCGCCTTACATTGCGGCTATAGGCGACCTCTGAATGTGCCATTAATTACGGAGCACTACACTAGCATGCCGATCAACAGACCTGCCATGACGCTGCTCGAAACCGGCAATCTGTCCCTGAAAATTGGTGAACTGCAAATCTGCACCGATACCTCGCTCGCCTTCGCGGAAAGCGAAATCTGGGGAATCCTCGGGTGCAATGGCAGCGGCAAAACGACGCTGCTGCACACCCTCGCCGGGTTGAGACGTGCAGATAGCGGCGCGGTCAAACTGCTGGGACAGGACATTAACGCCCTTCCCCGGCGCCAGGTCGCTCGCGATATGGGCATACTGTTCCAGCAGCAGGAGGAACTATTCCCGGCCACGGTATTGGAGTCGGCACTGGCGGGGCGGCATCCATTTCTCAAGGCATGGCAGTGGGAATCGGAACAGGATGTCGCGATTGCAAAGCAAGCGCTGCGGGATACAGGATTATCCGGCTTGAGCACACGCGCGATCAACACCCTGTCCGGGGGCGAGATGCAGCGCCTTAAAATCGCCACCCTGCTGACCCAAAACCCCAGGCTGATGCTGCTGGACGAACCCACCAATCACCTTGACCTCAATCACCAGGTCAAACTGCTGAGCTTACTGGTAGAGCGCGCCAATGAGCAGCACGGAGCCATCGTGATGGCGCTGCATGATATCAACCTCGCAGCACGATTCTGCACCCATATCCTGGTTCTGGCGCCCGGCAACGAACCCCGGTCCGGCCCTGTGGCGGATATGCTAAAAACGGATATTCTGCAGCAAGCCTACGGCTGGCCGTTAGCCAGGATAACCACTCCCGCCGGCACTTTCTTCTATCCGGAATAGATTCAGTCGGCCGGTATAACTTCAACCAGCCGGAACAGGTTCAGCGCAGCACCCCGCAAATGTGGTCGACGGCGTTAAGCATACGCACGGTCGGCCGGGAAATTTCCGACCATGGCACATAATGCACGCGTTGATCGCGCACCGCCGCGAGGGATTGCCACTTCGCCCACTGGCCCGGCGATTTATCCGGATGATCCACTGCCGCGCTGACCAGGATCACCTCGGGATTCTGTTTCAATACCGCTTCACGGCTAATCCTTGGCACCAGGGGCTGCAGGTCGGCAAACACGTTCTGCCCGCCGCACAGTGCAATGACCTGGCTAATCAAATGATCGCCATTTACCGTCATTAGCGGCTGTTCCCAGATCTGGTAAAAAACCCTGCTTGTGGCGTTGTCGGCATACGCGTGACTCAAGCGAGCCAATTCCTCACGGAAAGCTGCCGCGCTCGCATCCGCCTGCGTACGCGTGCCGGCTAACTTGCCCAGGTTCTCAATGCTGGCGGCGATCGCTTCGAGGGAATCCGGCTGGGACAGGAATACCGGAATACCCAATGCACGCAGCCTGGCCAATTGACTGGCTGGCAAACCGGATTCCCATGCCACAATAAGGTCAGGATCAAGTTGCAGTATCCGTTCAAAATCCAGGTTCGCCGCATCCCCCACGCGGGGAAGCGCCTGCGCCGCAGCGGGATAATCACTGTGGGCCACGGTGGCGGCGATATTCCTGCCTGCCCCTGCGCTATACAAAAGTTCGGTGGCATGGGGCGCCAAACTTATAATCCGGCTTGCCGGAGCAGCCAGTTCAACAGGATTACCCTCGTCATCGATTGCACTAACACCCGCATGCAGCGCCCCGCTGGCCAGAGCCAAAAACCCCGTAAGGCCTAAAAAGAATATCGCCACATGGTGTCTAATAACAGTGTTCATCGTGTGGCCTTTGGGGCGGATTTCATTATTCATAATGCAGTTGCCGAGAAACTTTTGCCAGACAAGCTGTTCTGGCCCGCGACGCGGCCTTAAAACAAGGGCTTGAAATAACCTGAAACAAAACTTGTTAATTCTAACTCGATTAGGTGTAGAATCATGCTGCAGACCACCGAGAAATAATCTGACAATAAAGGCTACAGTATACGGTTATATTAATTAAAAGTTGATCAGTGAGGAGTCCGCTGATGAATACCAAATCCAATATACCAATAGTTGGGGTTATATTAGCCAACTCTCCAAATCGCAAAATCTGCTGTGCTGATAAGTGCCTGAAAAAGCTTATGGGCAAAACAGTACTCGAACATATCATAGAACGCACCGCTCCCCAGGTATCCTGCCTGATTCTCAATGCCAATGGCGACCCAACCCGATTTGACGATCTGGGCTTACCCGTCGTGCCGGACGCACTCGACGCAAACCAAAGTGTATTGAATGGCATCCTGACGGGAATGGAGTGGGCCAGGCAGAACATCAAGGATTGTGAGTGGATCGCTACCTTTGCAGCAGACTCCCCGTTCGTGCCAACCAACCTGGCCGATCATCTACTTGAGGAAATTGTGGCCCATGATGCCGATATGGCCTACGTTAAGTGTGGCAAGCGCGCACACCCCGAGTATGGGCTATGGCCGGTAGACCTTGCTGAAGACCTGCGCAATGCGCTTGTTGAAGATGAAATTCGCAGGGTCGACAAATGGACCAACCTATTTGAGACCATCGTCGTTGAATATTCCCCCGACCCGATCGATCGCTTTACCAACGCCAACCTGATCGACGCCATTATCAAGGACGTAGACCAAAGCGCGGTAATGCACTGATTGGAGTTTAGGGGAATCTGGCGCAGCAGTTTGGAGTATCTGCCGCAGGATCTGCTATCAGGCCGCGGAAAAAGCCTCGACACACGGCGTCACCCGGTTGCGCCCGCTCGCTTTAGCTTCATACATTGCCTTGTCCGCCATCACTATAATTTCCCTGGAATCCTCGTGCTGATGCGGCCAGCACGTCGCTGAGCCAACGCTTACTGTCACAACGGGCCCTGCGACGGAATTCTCATGGGGAATTCCCAGATCCTCAATAGCCGCTCGACAGCGCTCCGCTACCACCGCATCCAGATCCTCAGTGCCGGGCAAGATAACGGCGAACTCCTCACCGCCATAGCGTGCCACCAGGTCACCAAGCCGGCCCGGTACTGCAGCCAACGCCTGCGCCACCCCCTTCAAGCATTCGTCACCTGCGAGATGCCCATAATGATCGTTGTAGGCTTTAAAATAATCCACATCGACAATCAGTAGCGTCAGCGCATTCTTATCCCGAATCGCGCGCCCCCATTCACTCTGCAGCGCATGCTCAAAACCACGCCTGTTGACTGACCCGGTCAACTCATCCGTCAGCGTCAGCATTTCCAGTTGCTTGTTAGCGCAATTAAGCTTTTCGGTACTGCTCTGGATCAGCAACTTGACCTGGTCAGCGCGACGCAGGGTGACTTCGAGATAAAACGTCGTGAGTGCGGTCAGCAGCAGTCCGGCGCAAAATACCAGCACCGCAACCAGGTTTGACCTTACAGCGAAATACTGCGCGGTCGGGGTTGCCCGTAACGTCCATTGTTGTCCGGTAACAAGATCAATTGGCACCGAAAAGGCAGCGCCGGATCGAAGCTGGCCAGAGACTGCTCCGCCCTCGTAAATTGTTGGCGATTGTGCTGACAAACCGCTAACAAGAAGATGGATATCATCGCCGCCAAAGTGCGCCAACGCAGAATCGATTGCGCGCTCAGACGCGAGAGTCGCAGCGAATATTCCCGCCAGCCTCGGCGCGTCATCCGTACCCGCCTCACCAACCGCCGTCAATACCAGCAAGTAACTGCGAGGATCAATGCCAAATATCGCAGGCATCTGCACAATGAGTGGAACTGCCGAGAGCTGCGTTAATGCACCTGCAAGATCTGGGTCGGATGCGATATCGATACCGATCAGTTGATCCGCCCCGATTTCACCATAGACGTTTGCAATCGAAAAGTTATCCTTTTGAAGCGGCGCCCAGGCAAGCCCCGTCACATCCGGAAAGTGTTGCAGGAAGCGGCCCGCTTGTCGGTCGAGGGATGAATCCAGCCGCGACGTTGAGCCATCGCCGTCGAGCAACGTCAACGCCCTGATATCAGTATTTAAGCGTTGTTCGACCACCATGCCCAGTCGCACAGCTTCATCCTGGAACCGGGCCAGAAGATGATTATCTTGTAATTGGGCAACTGAGAAATACAGCGCACTGCTACCGATAAGGCCAACCAGCGCGGCTGCAATAACGTAGAGTCGAAAGCGCTTTTCCATTAGCAAGCTATCCGCTACTTGAGTATTGGCTTGGGCGGAAACCATTACGCGGCAGACCGCCCACCTTATAACCATCTCCATCTATAACCTGGTTCAGGCTGACCAAGGCCTGGGATCCTTGCAATCCAGCCAGCAATACCATCACCTTGATAGTGCCGACGTGACCATAGAATGAAGACTTTGTGATTTAAGGTCAAGCTGCGCCGCTATACAGCCCAATTGATCGCGCCAAGGCCCCGTTCCCGCAGGTACTCATTGGCTTTCGTAAAATGGCCGTTACCAAAGAAACCGCGATATGCCGCTAACGGTGAGGGGTGAGGTGATGCCAGTACCAGGTGCTTGCCGGTATCCACCATGGCGCCTTTGTGTTGCGCATAACTGCCCCACAGCAGGAACACCAGGGAGTCCTGTGTGTCGCTCAGTATTTTAATAACCCGATTGGTGAATTGCTCCCAGCCTTCACCCTGGTGGGATCCGGGCTTAGCCTGCTCGACGGTAAGAATGCTGTTAAGCAACAGCACGCCCTGCTCCGCCCAGTGATCCAGGCAACCGGTGGTTTTGACTTCAATACCCAGTTCGCTGCCAATTTCCTTGTAGATGTTGCGCAGAGAGGGTGGCAGTTTGGTGCCGGGTTGCACCGAGAAACACAGCCCATCTGCCTGCCCGGGGCCGTGGTAGGGATCCTGGCCGATAACAACGACCCGCACCTGATCCGGCGGCGTCAGGTTAAACGCTCTAAACACATTAGGCTCGGCCGGGTAGATCACCTTTCCCGCGGCTCTCTCTGCGGCCAGGAACTGCTGTAGCCTGGTCACATAATCCTGCTCGAGCTCCTCCGCCAGTAACAACTTCCAGGACGGATCGAGTTGCGCCAGGTGGTGGGTATTATTCACCGGGAGACTATCACCGGAACCATGCGACGCCAGCCGCTCAGCTAATGGCACGCATATGCGGGAACAACAGGACATCCTTTATCGACGGCGAGTCGGTGAACAACATCACCAGGCGATCAATACCGATGCCCTCTCCTGCCGTCGGCGGTAAGCCGTACTCCAGCGCAGTAATATAGTCTTCGTCGAAATGCATGGCTTCGATGTCGCCGGCTTCCTTTTCCTTGACCTGGTCGCGGAATCGTTGCGCCTGGTCTTCCGAATCATTGAGCTCGGAAAAACCATTGGCTATTTCACGGCCACAAACGAAAAACTCAAAGCGATCAGTTACTTCCGGATTCTGGTCATTGCGGCGCGCCAGCGGCGAAACTTCAGTGGGGTATTGGGTGATGAAAGTCGGCTCATCGAGGCGATCTTCTACCGTCTTCTCGAAAATTTCGATCTGCACCTTGCCCAGTCCCCAACTGTCCTTGAGTGGAATACCCAGCGTACTGGCCAGGGCACAGGCTTGATTATAATCCTCAAGCTGCCCCAGGGTTATGTCCGGATTAAAGTGCAGGATCGACTCGAGTACGGTCATGCGCCGGAACGGCTGCCCAAAGTCGTGCTTGCTGCCCTGGTATTCAAACTCGGTCGTTCCCAGGACCTTCAACGCCACGGTGCGCAACATATTCTCGGTCAGGTCCATCAAATCGCGATAGTCGGCATAGGCCTGATAGAATTCCAGCATGGTGAATTCAGGATTGTGCCGGGTCGATAAGCCCTCATTACGAAAATTACGGTTAATCTCGAACACCCGTTCAAAACCACCAACTACCAGCCGCTTGAGGTAAAGCTCGGGCGCGATACGCAGGTACAATTCCATATCGAGCGCATTATGGTGAGTGACAAAGGGCCGCGCCGCCGCGCCGCCGGGGATCACCTGCATCATGGGTGTTTCGACTTCAAGGAAGCGATGCGAGGTCAGGTATTCCCGAATCGCCTCGACCATTTTCGAACGCATGATGAATGTATTGCGAGACTCCTCATTCACGATAAGGTCGACATAGCGCTGTCGATAGCGCATTTCCTGGTCGGCCAGGCCCTTGTGCTTATCGGGCAACGGGCGCAGGGACTTAGTCAGCAATCGAAGTTCAGTGGCGTGGACCGATAACTCACCGGTATTGGTCCTGAACAGCTTGCCGCTGACCCCGACCAGATCGCCCAGGTCCCAGCGTTTAAATTCGTTGTAGACACCTTCCGGCAGATCATTTTTCCGCAGATAACATTGCATGCGGCCGGTCATGTCCTGGAGACTGATGAAGCTGGCTTTACCCATCACGCGCCGCAATACCATGCGGCCCGCCATGCTGACCTGAATATCGGTTTCCTCCAGCGCTTCTTTGTCCTTTTCGCCGTGGTCGCAATGCAAATCCGCGGCGAAGGCATCGCGCCTGAAATCAGTCGGGAACGCGTCACCCTGCTCTCGCAGCTCAGCCAGCTTCGCGCGGCGTTCAGCGATGATTTTATTCTCGTCGACCGGCAAATCCTGATCTTCTAATGTCATGCAATCTCTCTCGATTTTTCTTACTGTGTATTAAATACGCGCGAACTGTTGCGCGATTACAAACCCGCTTTAAGCGAGGCCTCGATAAAACGGTCGATATCCCCGTCCATTACCGCCTGGGTATTTGATGTTTCGACGTTGGTACGCAGATCCTTGACGCGCGACGAATCCAGCACATAGGAGCGAATCTGGCTGCCCCAGCCTATATCGGCTTTAGTAGCCTCCGTCGCCTGCGCCTGTGCCGCGCGCTTCTGCATTTCCATTTCGTACAATTTGGCTCGCAGCTGCTTCATCGCAGAATCACGGTTCTGGTGCTGCGACCGCTGATTCTGGCATTGTACTACGATCCCGCTCGGCTCATGGGTAATCCGTACCGCAGAATCCGTGGTATTGACGTGCTGGCCGCCGGCGCCACTTGACCGGTAGGTATCTACCCGCAGATCCGCCGGATTAATATCGATCTCGACATCGTCATCGATTTCGGGGGATACAAACACCGAAGCAAACGACGTATGCCGGCGACTACCTGAATCAAAAGGCGATTTTCGCACCAGTCGGTGCACGCCGGTTTCGGTGCGCAACCACCCGAAAGCATAATCGCCATCAAATTTTACGGTGGCGCCCTTGATACCGGCGACATCTCCCGCCGACACTTCTATCAACTCGACTTTGAAGCCCTTGCGCTCGCCCCAACGCAAGTACATGCGAAGCAGCATCTCCGCCCAATCCTGCGCCTCGGTGCCACCGGAGCCAGCCTGAATATCAAGGAAGGCGCTATTGGCATCCATCGGCCCGCTGAACATGCGACGAAACTCGAGAGCTTCCAGTTGCCCCTGCAACTGCGCCAGTTCCCCGCGGATGTCCTCGACGGCGCTCTCATCTTGCTCCTCGACCGCCATCTCGAGCAATTCCTGGTTATCGGCGACCCCGCTGCCAAGGGCATCGAGTGTGTTTACCACCAACTCCAGTTGCGAGCGCTCCTTGCCTAGCGCCTGCGCCCGTTGCGGATCATTCCAAGCATCCGGGTCCTCAAGTTCCCGCTCGACTTCCTGCAAGCGCTCACATTTATCAGCGTAGTCAAAGATACCCCCTGAGGGTGGCCGTGCGTTCATGCAGCTCTTTGAGCGCTTGAATAATAGGATTAACTTCCAACATATGGTTACAAAGACCCGTTGTTCACTATAAAAACCGCTGCATTCTACCTTATTGCCAATCCAGAATGAATGACGGGAAACTCTGATTAATAACTTAGTACCTCTGGCTTACAGAGACTTGTTGGATTGCGGCGGCTTTGCGCAGCAATGTCTGATGTAGTGTCTTGAATATAATGCACATTTCAGCAGGTTGCCAAGCGGTTAGCTGCCAGGCGCGTTTGCGCAGGAATAGTCATCTCTTTCAAGTGAACGCAACACCGCAGATGACCGCTTGGCGACCTGCCCGAAGGGAGCCGCCTAAATTTTCCATGGCGGTGTTGCAGCCCTTGCCAAGGGGGGTGACCATTACCTGCGGGCTGCGCCTTGCCATGACAAATTTAGAAGGCTCTGAAATGCACATTATATTCAAGACACTACACTAAACCTTGGAAGCGAAGCCAACAAAGAGCCAGCAAGTCTCTGAAAGCCCCATGGGGCGAGGCCTGCAGGCTTCATCTGCGGTGTTGGATGTTTTGCCAATGCAATAAGCATTGGCTGCGACTCCCGCCTTGCAGCTAAAACCTTCAGGTCTCGCAGAGGTATTAAGTTATTGTTCAGAGGTTCCCTAGCCCAACTCGAATGCGTTCCAACACCAAAATTATAATGGTAACCTGAACCTGGCAGGGCTAATCGCTCAAACTCAACGAGCTGCCAGCCGGCGTCACAAGCTCTGAAGCAGGGTGCCTGCGAAGCCAATGTGCCCGCACACCCAATAGCGATTGCCTTGAAAACTCCTGGCTGGACCAAAAGCGACCCATTCGCGTATAAACCTTAAAACCTTCGCTGCGGGCTCAGTAAAATGGTAACCGTAACCAGCTTACCGGAACAGGAAAAGATCTTTATTACCCTGCGCCCCAACCGGTCCCTGAGTTGGCGGGGTAATGTTGCCCTGGTATGCTCGCTCGCCCTGTTGGCGTTGCTAATCGGTGGTTCTTTTGCGGTATTGGGGGCCTGGCTGATATTGCCCTTTTCAGGACTCGAAATCATCCTGCTCTTCAGTTGCCTGTATATCCTTGCACGCCGCAATGCCCACCAGGAAGTCATTACCTTCAGCCCCGAAAAGGTGCGCATCGAACGCGGCAAAAGCGAACCGGTGCAGGAATGGATCTATCCGCGTAGCTGGTCCAGTTTTCATGTCGAAAAGCCGGACGCAAAATGGGCCGCCCCGGTTATATGTATCCGCAACAGGGGTGACTGCCTCGAACTGGGCTCCTTCCTGAACCGGCGAGACAAGATCAAACTGGTTAATACACTCAAGCGCATCGTCAACGATCGCTAATCATCAAGGTAATAACCAGGGATTCCTTGGCAAAAACGCACGCATCAACATGGTAGGTTGGTAATCCTCTGCTAAACTGATATTAAGCTAACAGAAACACTCCGGGGCATAGCTGAGCGCTGCGTTTTAGCGGGATTGAATACACCAATCCTGGCATCTTAATGGACATTGCAAAGTTTGCATTTAACACTGAATGGGAACGCGACGAAGCCCGGCCCAGGCTTAACAAAAACTAACAATTTACTAACTTTCAGGGGTTTCCAATCATTACCCCGGGACCCGGAACCAAGAGACGCAACGTGCAAAGCATCCTCGTAAAGTCGTTAATGACAAGCAACATTAGCACCATCACCCCCGGCGAGCCACTAGCCAAGGCGGTGGAGACCATGGCCCACAATCGCTGTTCCTGTGTCCTGGTGGTCGAAGAAAATCACCCCGCCGGCATTGTTACCGAACGCGATGTCGTGGGCTTGATGCTGCAATCACAATCCGATCCGGACATACTCTCCAAACCGGTGGGCGAATGCATGTCCTCGCCGATAATCACGCTTAACCAGAAGGAATCCCTGTTCGAAGCCCTGGTGGTAAGCCGCGCCGAAACTGTACGGCACTTACCCGTGGTCGACGACGATGACCTTGTGGTGGGTATTGTGACCCAGTCAGACCTGGCCAACGCACACTTCCATGTCATCGAATTGCAGTCAGAGATTATTGAGAACTCGGTCCAGGCCAAAACCAGGGATCTGCAGTTAGCCAATGAAGAACTGCAAGCGTTATCGATGGAAGATCACCTGATGGAGATTGGTAATCGACGTGCGATGGAAGTCGATATGGAGCACAAGCACGCTGCCGCCGTGCGCTACGATCGACCCTACTCGCTGATCCTGCTCGATATCGATTTCTTCAAACGCTACAACGACCATTACGGTCATACGGCCGGCGACGACGCACTCAGGCTGGCCGCGAATCACTTCAAAGCCAGTATCCGCAAGTCAGACCGTTTGTACCGCTATGGCGGTGAGGAATTACTGCTGTTGCTTCCGGAAACATCGGGCGAGAATGCCCAGCAGCTGGCGACCAGGATAGTGGCGGGACTCGCGGCGCTGCAGCACCCCCATGAAGAAAGTGATTACGGGGTACTGACCACCAGTGCCGGGGTAAGTTGTTCGCATCTGAATGATCAACCCTTCGCCACCTGGGGAGAGGTTGTCGAAAATGCCGACAAGGCGCTTTACCTGGCTAAGGGCAACGGCCGCAATCGCGCAGAGCTGGCAGACTCACCCCCCGAACATAGGCTCAATGTAGTCAGCAACTAGCTGCACCGAGCGGTTACCACGGAATTCGTTGGCCTCCAGTTTAAACGCCATGCGCACGGCCGGGGCTTTGTTGGGCCATTGTTCCAGATCCACAAAGAATGCGATCGCGTCCAGCACTTTGCCGGCCTCGCCGTTCATGAGGCGCATCTTGATATGCTTCTCACCCACTACCCGCTGCTCCAGAATCCTGAACGTGCCAACAAATAGTGGCTCCGGGAAAGCCTGGCCCCAGGGGCCAGCCTCGCTAAGGGTATCTGCTAAAGCCAGTGTGAAATCTGCCGCCGCAAGCTCGCCATCGGTGGTTACCGTGGCGGCCAGGTCTTCAGTTGCGATAACCGTGCTTGCCTGCCGATTGAAGGCCTCTGCAAAACGGGAATAATCCTGCTTCTTCAGCGACAGGCCCGCCGCCATCGCATGCCCGCCGAATTTACTGAGCAAATCAGGATTGGCGGTGGCGATTGCATCCAGAGCGTCGCGAATATGGAAGCCGGGGATCGAGCGCGCCGAGCCCTTGATCTCATCGCCATCGGCGTCCGCGAAAGCAATCACCGGGCGATGAAAACGCTCCTTAATGCGGGCTGCAAGTATCCCCACAACGCCTTGGTGCCATGCGGCGTTATAAAGGCACAAACCGACCTGCCCGGCATCAACGTCGAGCTTTTGCAACTCACTAAGTGCCTGGTCTTTCATCTCGGCTTCGATGTCCCTGCGCTCCCGGTTAAGGGCATCGAGCCGATAAGCCAGCTCAAGAGCCGATGCGTCGTCGTTACTGAGCAGGCATTCAATACCCACGGACATATCCTGCAGGCG
>CAXMOT010000096.1:0-8215 GCA_964195105.1 uncultured Gemmatimonadales bacterium
GGTCGCAGATTTTTTCGACGGCGATCCCGACGTGCCCCTGGTCATCGAAAGCTTGCTGGGGAAAGGCACGATCTTAAGGCCCTTGACCGTGTATGAAACTGATCATGTCAGGATCTGCCGCCCGAAGGGGCTCGGCTACAAGGATTCCCAACAGGCCATCAATTTCGCCGTCAGTCGTGTCGGCCTGGATTATGATGTTCGGCAAATACTTGATTTAGCTAGATTTTTATTCCCGTGGGCGTTATGGCCACGGCGCTGGCGCTCAAGCCTGTTCGAGCACAATGCCGGCAGACCCACCCACACCGTTTGCTCTACGATGATTGCGGAGGCCTTTGCGTACATTCAATTTCCGGTGCTACCGCTGGTGAAACAGGTCAACGAGAATGAGGTGCAGTTGTTTCGGCGTAATCCAAAGTTGTGTACGCCAAAGGATTTCGATTACTCGCCCTACTTCGAGATAATCAAATACCCTTTCATCGATTGCTGTGACTATGGCACCTATCGCCTCCTGCCCTGGCATGGGTCAGGTGCGCTGCTCGGAGAAGACGCGCGTCTCTATTCGGCACCTCCTGTGCATACGGCGCCTGATACTGGCCAACCCGAGGACGGCCGTGCAGGCGACGTTAAACAACAAGCATTACAACGACAACAGGACCCCCTCATCGAGGAGATCGCTAACACTGACCTGGAACGAGCGGAATTCCAGAATGGTGATGTGCCTATCGAAGATATAGAGGCAGTGCCTGAAGCGGATGATCCGGAAAAGGGGATCGCCAGTTAGATCCTAACCGGCCGGATCTATCCGAAAAAGCTTGAAGTAGTTCTCGGTGGTGACCTCCGCCAACTCATCCACGCTAATACCCTTTAACTGCGCAACACACTCGGCGACATGGGTGACAAATTTGGGCTCGTTGGATTTGCCACGATGAGGAATCGGCGCAAGATAGGGTGAATCCGTTTCTATCAATAACCGGTCGAGGGGTACCTTTTTGACTACGTCGCGCAATTCGGCGGCGTTCTTAAAGGTAACAATCCCTGAAATAGAAATATAGAAATTCATCTCCATCGCTCGCCGGGCCATGTCCCAGGTGTCGGTAAAGCAATGCATAACGCCTGCGTATTGCTGGTCAACTTCCTGCTTGAGCAATTCGAGGGTATCTTCCCGGGCTTCCCGGGAATGAATGATCACCGGCTTAGCACATTGTTTGGCGGCCTTCAAATGAGCCACAAAATTGGCGCGCTGTAAGTCGTGATTGTCTCCGTAATGGTAATCCAGGCCGGTTTCGCCGATCGCCACTACTTTGGGATGCCGGGCTCGATCGACCAGGGTCTCAATCGATACCGTGTCGACAATCTTCTCGAGGGGATGAACGCCTACCGAGGCATGAACGCCGGCATGTTGCTCGGCGATATCCAGCACCGCATCGAGGGACTCCAGGTCAATGGCGACACACAGCATGTTACGCACCCCTGCCTGGTTGGCGGCAGCGATCGCATTGGAGACATTGCCTTCGTAGACAGTCAGGTCGAGGCGATCAAGATGACAATGGGAATCAACCAGCATGGGCAGACAACTTCAAATAAGGGGGTTTTTCTATAATCCTAGAAACCTTAGTTGGGCGTGAAAAAGATGTGCAACATATTGATGTGCATGGGGAATTTGAAAAACTCATGGTCACCTTATTGGTGATGAGAGCTTTTTCAAATTTTCCAGGTGCGGCAAGAGGTGTGCATACTTTCGTGATCCAACTGAGGTTTCTAGGATAATGAATGCGAGGCTATGAAGCGGTAACGTCAGCGTACAGAGAGCTATAGCGTGTAGGTGGGGCGATCAGATTCCAGCGCACCGGCCAGGTAGGTTTCTATCTTGTGGCGCACGGTGTCGTCTTCGTTGTTGAACTGCACGCCGATACCGGCGGCTCGACTACCCTGGGCACCCTTCGGTGTTACCCAAACGACCTTACCCGCGACAGGCAGTTTCTCCGGCTCGTCCATCAGCGTCAACAACATAAAGACTTCGGCGCCCAGGTTGTACTTCTTGTTGGTTGGAATAAATAAGCCACCATTCTTCACATAAGGCATATAGGCTGCATAGAGCACCGCCTTATCCTTGATCGTGAGTGACAATATTCCGTTACGTGGGCCGCCGTCCGCCATCTTAATTCCGCCTGGATATCCTACAGTTTTCTATCGTTTACGTTGATTTACCCGCTGCGCTTTGCCGGTTTTACACGCATTTGACCAGCTAATCAGCAGATCCTCAAGCAGCAAGAGTTTATTCGGGTTATGTCCAGAGAGCAATGTCTGCCGCGCCTGATTCAAACCATCTATATAGAAATATAGTGCATGCAGCGAAATATGCTGTGCAATTTTCAGCAATAAATGTCTTTCATTTTCGAACGTTATGGGCGCTTCTTCACCCAGTATTTGGATTTTAACCAGGTCGGACATGAGTGATTGCAGCCAATTGAGCAGCAATGGAGCGTCAATCTTCTCCAATTGTTTCGCAACCTCGACCGCAAAGTTCCGGCGTTCCGCGACGCTCAACAACGTCTCCAGCAATTGTTCGCGCTGCTGTAAGGCGCCATCCTCGTGGGCTTGCAGAGCCAGCGATGGCGAGTTACCCACCAAATCCAGCAACGCATCCAGCGGCGCGTCTTGGGTAAGGGATTGGCCAAGCGATTGCGCCAGCCACTGCTTTGCTTGTTCTCGAGCGGGCATCGCCAGGGCGATCTTGTTACAACGACTGCGCACGGTCGCCGTTACCCGGCCGGGCTGGCTGGAAACCAGCACAAACACGGTCTTCGCGCCCGGCTCCTCCAGAATTTTAAGCAATGCGTTGGCGGCATTGATATTGAGGGACTCGGCGGGCGCAATGATAATGCCCTTGTAACCACCCATCTGGGCAGTCTGCGCGACGAATCCCGCGGCATGCCGAATCTGGTCAATCTTGATTGCCTTGCCCGGTTCGTCAGGCTCGATCATGAGCGCATCCGGATGACTGCCGGCGCGCAGTAACTGGCAGCCCTTGCATTGTCCACAGGCCTGCTCCTCACCCGGGGAGTTACACAGCAGGTAATTGATAAACTGGCTGGCTAAATGCTGTTTGCCACAGCCGGGAGGGCCATTGAACATCAGCGCATGGGGCAAACGACCTTCGCGGTGCTGCTGCAATAATTGCCCCCAGCGGTGCTCTTGCCAGGGGTAAACCTGTGTACTATCTGTCGCCGTGACCAACAACTACAGCACCCCTCGGTCGCTGAGCAGATCCGTCAATACGCCTGCCAGTTGCTCCTGTACCTCAGGAAGCGTTCGGCTCGCGTCGATGATTCGGTATTGGTCGGGAAATTGACGGGCGCGCTCCAGGTAGGTATCCCTTACCCGCTCGAAGAACTCGGTGCGCTCGGATTCAAAACGATCGGGATCGCTGCGCTGCTTTGCCCGCGCCAGTCCGACTTCTACGGGAAGGTCCAATAACAATGTGATGTCAGGTCGCAGGTCCTGCTGCACCCATTGCTCGAGTTGGGCAATGTGCGGCATGGAGAACCCCCTGCCACCGCCCTGGTAGGCATAGGTTGCATCGGTAAAACGATCACACACCACCCATTCTCCGCGCGCCAGGGCCGGTTTGATCACCTGGGCCAAATGCTGTGCCCGCGCCGCGAACACCAGCAACAGTTCCGCATCGTCATTCAAAGGCTCATCGCTTTTGGTAAGCAGCAAATCCCGTATCTGTTCGGCAATCGGCGTGCCGCCCGGCTCACGAGTCAATAATAGTTGCAGCTGACGACTGCGCAAAAACTCGGCGATAAATTGAATATTGGTGGTTTTACCAACGCCTTCGACTCCTTCGATGGTGATAAAACACCCTGCATTGCTATGGCTCATACTCGACGACTATTGGCTCTTGGGTGTGGAACGGTAATCCTTGGCGCGATTGCGGCCCTGATACTCCTGCACGGCACGATTGTGCTGGTCCAGTGTAGCAGAAAAGAAATGGCTGCCATCACCCTTGGCGACAAAATACAGGCTGTCGCCCTCCTCCGGATGCAATGCCGCACTAAGCGCTGATTGACCGACCATCGCGATGGGTGTCGGAGGCAAACCTTTATGCACATAGGTGTTGTATGGCGTATCGGACTTCAGGTCCTTGCGTCGCAAATTACCATCGTAGGCGCTACCCAGGCCATAGATGACCGTCGGATCGGTCTGCAGGCGCATGTTCTTGCGCAGGCGACGCACAAACACGCCGGCAATCTCGTCGCGCTCGTCCGGGACGGCGGTTTCCTTTTCAATAATAGACGCCATGACCAACGCTTGATGAGCGGATTCATAGGGTAAACCGACATCACGGGTGTCCCACTCCGCGGCCAACACCTGCTGCAATTGAGTACGAGCCCGCGCCAGTAGCGCCAAATCCGTGGTGCCGGCGGTGTAATGATAGGTATCGGCAAAGAAGCGTCCCTCAGGGTGCTCACCGGCCACACCGAGCCTGGCCATAATATCGGCGGGGGAAAGCTCGACAGAGACCACCTGGAGCTTATCCTGGGACTGCAAATCCGCCAGCACCTGCTGGAAGGTCCAGCCCTCAACCAGGGTATAGGCGTATTGCCTCACCTCGCCGTTAGTGAACTGGTTCAGGACCTCGATTGGGCAGTTTTCGGCCCGGATATCGTATTCACCGGCCTGGATTCTGTGCGCACTGCCGGTAACCAGCGCATACACTTTCCATGCCTGCGGATATCGAATCACCCCCAACTCATGCAGTTCGGTGGCTACTGCGCCAAACGGCTGGCCCGGGCGCAGCTCGAACACCATATCATCAGTAATGCTGATCGGTTGGGAAAGGTAATGGTACGCGGCGAGACCGGTGGCAATAAAGCCGGCAAGCACGAGGAGCAGGACACCCAACAGGACTTTGACCTTAATCATGTAATAAACCGGTTATTGGCGGTTAAACAACGCATCGACCCGTGCCTTCAAACGCCGGGTGACAGGACCGATTGGGTAGCGACGCTCGTCCCACTCAACTACCGGCCAGAGCCCGGCGACCGAATTGCAGACAAATATCTCGTCGCACCGCATAAACTCTTCCGCGCTGATCTCCACCTCGGCAACCTCAATGCTCTCCAACCGCGCCTGCGCGACAAGATAACTGCGCATAATCCCTGCAACGCCAGCCTGTGCAAGCGAGGGCGTTAACAGCGTGCCATCAAGACAGCCAAGGATATTCGTCATGGTGCCCTCAATGACATTACCTGCTTGATCCAGCATGACACCCTCGACAGTCTGGATGTCAGACCACTCCGCGCGCGCCAACACCTGGTCCAGCCGATTGAGGTGCTTGATCCCCGCCAGTGCGGCGTTAACCGGCAGCCGATAATCACAGGTCCGGACCTTGATGCCCTCGACAGTGTGGGTTTGCGGATAGGTTGGCAGCGGAAACCGGGCGACAATACGATTGGGTTGCAGCGTACCCGGCATCCGGTAACCGCGCCCTCCTGCCCCGGCGGTAATGGTAACCTTCACGACTGCAGTCGGACAGCCCTTGCTCAAGGTCGTCACGTCGGCTACCAGGGCGGCTTCGGTAGTTGCATCAAAGGATATCAGCAAACGCTGGCAGCCCAGCTTGAGACGCGCCAGGTGCGCATCCCACAACAAGGGCTTCCCATTGGCTATGCGAACGGTCTCGAACACGCCCTGACCATAGGCCAGGCCTCTATCCATAATCGGGATAGTGACAGCGGACTCGCCATTTACAAGAACCGAAGCCAGGGGATCATTCATGAGTAATGCAGGGATGTGTTTCCATTAACCGGTATCTGGCACCAACCGATCGACTTAGGTCTTTACAGGGGCTGGTAGCGCAGAACGGCAACGGCGGTTAGCCATTGCCTGCGATACAAACGGGCGTTTCAATCCACGCGCTGGAAGACCAGCGTGCCGTTAGTGCCGCCGAAACCGAACGAGTTGGATACGACTGTGTCGATCTTGCGCTCCTGCGCGGTATGCGGAACATAGTTCAGGTCGCAGCCTTCACCCGGGTTATCCAGGTTAATTGTCGGCGGTGCAACATTATCCCGAATCGCCAATACGCTAAAGATCGCCTCGACCGCGCCCGCTGCGCCCAGCAAATGGCCAATCATCGATTTGGTTGAACTCACGGCTACAGTTTTGGCCGCATCGCCCATCACCAGCTTCACGGCGAGGGTCTCAGCGACGTCACCCGCGAGGGTCGAGGTGCCGTGGGCATTGATGTAATCAATCTGGTCGACGTTAAGCTTTGCATCCTCAACCGCATTACGCATGGAAGCCGCCGCGCCACTGCCGTCTTCGGTGGGAGACGTCATATGGTACGCATCGCCGCTCATACCAAACCCGGTAACTTCCGCATAGATCTTCGCGCCGCGTTTTTTCGCATGCTCATATTCTTCGAGAACCATCGCACCGGCACCGTCACTGAGCACAAAACCGTCGCGATCGCGATCCCAGGGGCGACTCGCCGCCTGCGGATCATCATTGCGGGTAGACAATGCCCGTGCTGCAGCAAATCCGCCCAGACCCAGCTGGGTACTGGCCATCTCTGCGCCGCCGGCAACCATCACGTCGGCCTCGCCATATTGAATCATACGGGCAGAAAAGCCGATGTTATGGGTACCCGTGGTACAGGCCGTCACGATCGCTATGTTAGGACCCTGATAGCCGTACTTGATAGACAGGTTGCCCGAAATCATATTGATAATACTGCCCGGCACGAAGAAGGGAGACACCTTGCGTGGCCCCTGGTCGCGGATCGCGTCGTAGTTCTTCTCGATCATCGTCAGGCCACCGATACCGGATCCTATCGCAACGCCGATGCGCCGCGCATTCTCCGGCGTGCATTCAAGGCCCGAGTCTTCTATCGCTTGAATCCCGGCAATCATGCCATACTGGATAAAGAGATCCATTTTCCGCGCGTCCTTGGCGGTCATGTATTCGTTGATATCCAGGTTCTTTACGGCACCGCCAAAGCGGGTTGTGTACGCCGACGTATCGAAGCTATCAAGGGGCTCGATACCACTCTTCCCGGCAACAATATTTCCCCAGGTCTCGGCGACAGTTAATCCCACCGGGTTCAAGGTACCCATACCTGTAACAACGACTCTTCTACGCGACATGCTGACTCTCTATTTCAAAGTTTCGGTAAAAAACTATCTACCTAAAGACCTGAAAAAACCATGGTCCTGAATAACCATAGCCCTGAATAACCATAGTCCTGAAAAGACAAAGGCCACACTTCTTGCTGGAAGCGCGGCCTTTGCATAATCATAACGAAGCTTTACGGATGTTCGTTGATGTAATCTATAGCCAACTGAACAGTCGTAATTTTTTCTGCTTCTTCGTCAGGGATTTCCGTTTCGAATTCCTCTTCAAGCGCCATTACAAGCTCCACTGTATCCAGTGAATCGGCACCCAGGTCTTCCACAAAAGATGATTCATTGGTTACTTCATCATCTTTGACTCCAAGCTGTTCGCACACAATTTTTTTGACGCGCTCTTCAACGGTACTCATAACCTTGATCACTCCTATGGATTAATAATGCATACAGCCATTTGGCTGTCGGTGAAGACCTAACAATTTTAATAAATCAAATCTTCAAAGTTGTTTTAATTATATGTTCTAGTAAAAGAAATCGCATATTATCAAAGTATACAGCTAATACAATACAGATTAGCGATAAATAAAACGATTCTTATTCGGCAAATTCAGGGCCTCTTTCACTCATTAGTGAGCCGGGGCACCTCTGAATAAGGGCATATGCGCTCTGCGTGACCTGAAGCGTACAGATGCAAGACGTAGTTCGCAGCTAATGGCTGTAGTCCTTAGCAAGAACTACAACGCAGCAGATGTATGCTTCAGGGCACGCCCTAGGTCACATATACATGCCGCCATTGACATGAATTGTCTCTCCCGTCACATAAGCTGCAGCATCGCTCGCCAGGAAAGCAACCACCGCCGCAATGTCTTCCGGATTTCCTAACCGGTTAGCCGGAATCTGCTGTTTCAACATGTCGCGCTGGGCTTCAGGAAGATCCCTGGTCATGTCCGTATCGATAAACCCCGGAGCAACCGAGTTGACGGTAATGTTCCGCGAGGCGATTTCGCGTGCCAGTGCGCGGCTAAAACCTTCGATGCCTGCTTTGGCAGCCGCATAGTTAGCCTGGCCTGCATTAC
>CAXMOT010000097.1:0-3980 GCA_964195105.1 uncultured Gemmatimonadales bacterium
TTTATAGAGTTCTGCCAGCAGCCACCGAAAAGCTGGATTGGCACCAAGACCGTCGCCCGGTTCGTAGACAAGGAAGGTTTACGCGCGCCCAATGAGCACTGGCGTCCGTTTGTAGTTAAGGCAAGTAATCAATCCGGCAACAGTCGTAAGCCGCCCGATGTGCGAGATTACGCGCTGTCGTCAAAGGCGCTACAGGCGATCTTTTCCGTACTCAGCAGTTTCTTTAATTACCTGATCCAGGAAGAATACGGCGAAACCAACCCGGTGGCGCTGATTCGCCAGAAAAGTAAATACCTGCGCAAACACCAGCATAAGGCGAAAATTCGTCGCTTAACCGACCTGCAATGGGCGTTTGTTGTTGAAACTGCAGAAGAATTGGCCGCAGAGAACCCGGCCGAGCATGAGCGCACACTGTTCGTTATCCAGGCGCTCTATGGCATGTACCTCAGGGTATCTGAACTCACGGTTACGCCGCGCTGGACACCGCAAATGGGTGATTTCCATATGGATATGGATGGTAACTGGTGGTTTACTACGGTTGGCAAGGGTAACAAGGAGCGCGATGTGTCTGTTAGCGATGCCATGCTGGTTGCCCTCAAGCGCTATCGCCATCACCAGGGCCTTGCGCTGCTGCCCGCTCCCGGCGAAACTACGCCGCTGGTGCAGAAGAATCGCGGTCGCGGCGGTATCGGCAGTACCCGTCAAATCCGCAATATCGTGCAGTTCTGCTTCGATGAAGCGATAGCGCGGCTGCAGAAAGCCGGTTTTGAGCAGGATGGTGAGTTATTGCGCGCAGCTACCGTGCACTGGTTGCGCCATACCGGTATCTCGGATGATGTGAAACATCGGCCACGCGAACATGTCCGTGACGACGCCGGCCATGGCTCCAGTGCGATTACCGACAAGTACATCGATGTGGAGATGCGAGCGCGCCATCAGTCGGCACGAAAGAAGCTGATAAAACCCCTTTAATACAACGATATACAGTTATAACTTGATGTTAAGTAGGAATAAACTTTACCTGCATTTACTGGATTACCAGATTCCGGTCACGCGGCTATTTGAGCGGGTAAGGCACTTGTCCTACCCGGTATTTCTCGACAGCAATGCCGACAGCAGCGATCGGGGCCGGTTCGATATCATTACGGCAGATCCTGTCGAAACCATCACTGCGCAGGCCGATAACACCATTGTAACGACCCCTGGTGGACAGCAGAGCTTTGACGACTGCCCGTTTGCGGTACTGAAGGCACGGCTGGCACGCTATCCCGAGCTCGAACGGTGTGCGGTTGAGTTACCGTTCAGCGGCGGTGCAATCGGGTTTTTCGGATACGACCTGGGTCGTCGCCTTGAAAAACTGCCCTCTTTAGCCATCAACGACATCGGGCTGCCGTTGATGGAATTTGGCATCTATACCTGGGCCATCGTGCGGGACAACCAGCGCAAGCGTTGCTATTTCGTCGCCCGGCCGGAGTGCACCGACGACCAACGAAGTGAAATTTTGCGTCTCTCATCCAGCGCAGCGCCGTTAACCTCCCTGCCCGACTTCCAGCTGCGATCCAGGTTTGTCTCCAACCACTCACGCGAGCAATATCGCGAGAAATACCACCGCATCATCGATTACATTCGCGCCGGTGACTGTTATCAGGTCAATCTCGCGCAGCGTTTTGAGGCCGGCTACAGTGGTGATAACTGGCAGGCCTACAAGGCATTGCGCGGCATGACTGATGCACCCTTTAGCGCTTATCTGGGGTTTGGCGATTATGGCGTGCTGTCCTTGTCGCCGGAACGCTTTGTCAGCGTTAACCAGGGCGCCGTGGAAACCCGGCCTATAAAAGGTACGCGGCCCAGGCATCCGGATCCGAATATCGACCGACAGAACGAACAGCTACTGCTCAACAGCTCCAAGGACAAGGCTGAGAACCTGATGATCGTTGATTTGCTGCGCAACGACCTGGGGAAAAACTGCACCCTCGGCAGCATCCAGGTACCGAGCCTGTTTTCGATCGAGGCGTATTCAAATGTCTTTCATCTGGTCAGTACGGTAACGGGCGAACTCGCCGACGGCAAAGATTCTCTCGACTTGTTGCGCGATTGCTTCCCCGGCGGATCGATTACCGGCACACCGAAGTTGCGTGCGATGCAGATCATCGAGGAACTCGAACCCCATCGTCGCAGCGCCTACTGTGGCAGTGTCGCCTATATCAATTTCAACGGCGATATGGATAGCAGTATCGCGATCCGGTCGTTGGTATGCCGCGACCAACGTATGTATTGCTGGGGCGGTGGCGGCATCGTTGCGGATTCGGATATGGACGAGGAATACCGGGAATCCTACATTAAAGTATCAAACCTGCTCGATACGTTAACCCGGCACATGGCCGCCGATAATCGCAATTCATTATGAGCAAGCAGACTCACCGCCCTCCCCTGAATCCCAGTGTCGAGTCGCTGCGCAGGCATTTTCGCGAGCGTGCTATCGATAAACCCGGCCCGCTGGATAATCCGGATTCGTTGGCATTCCAGGCAGTCCATGAACAGCAGGGGCACAGCGCCGCCGTGCTTATACCGATCGTTGAGACGGCTGGCGGGCTAGAATTGCTACTGACCCGCCGCGCGGATCATCTCAAGCAGCACCCGGGCCAGATCAGCTTCCCGGGCGGCAGAATCGAACCACATGACCATTCCCTCGTCGAAACGGCCCTGCGTGAAACCGAAGAGGAAATCGGCCTGTCGCGTGCCGAGACGGAAGTATTGGGAGAGATAGGCAGCGTCTATACCATCACCGGTTTTCATGTGACGCCGGTGATCGGGTTGCTACAGGATCCTCTGGAACTGACACCAGACCCGAATGAGGTGGCAGAGGTGATCATGGTGCCGTTCAGTCACCTGATGAATCCGGCGATATATGAACGCCTGGAGCATCGCCATGAAACCGGGCTAAGGACCTATTACTCCACCGAATATAACAACCACCGAATCTGGGGCGTGACCGCAGGGATCATTGTCGGGCTGTACGAAGAGCTGCAGGCTTCCCATTCCGGAGAGTAGCCAATTCAAACGGCGCTAGAAGAGGCAATAAATCCACACAATTCACGCACCTTAAATTGCGTAGCTCTATAGCGCTGGGGTATATTAACGGCTCTCTGTACTCAGGGATAAGAAAAATTATAATTACACAATTTCCATCATTTATATTTTTGCGAGTGGCTGATGCTTAATCAGTCGGCTCAGTAATGCTCATTATTTAAATTAAGGAACGTCTATGTCCCGCAATATTTACCAGGCATTTAGCCATAACTTCCTCGGAATAGCGCCGACTTGGTACAAACAGGCTATCGTCGCGTTCCTTATTATCAACCCCATTTTACTCGTCACGCTAGGCCCGTTTATCACCGGTTGGGTGTTGATTGCCGAGTTTATCTTTACCCTCGCGATGGCGCTCAAGTGCTATCCGTTGCAGCCCGGCGGACTGCTGGCGATCGAGGCAGTATTGCTGGGGATGGCGAGTCCTGAATCGGTATTCCACGAAGTGGTGGCTAACATCGAGGTGATTTTCCTGCTGATGTTTATGGTCGCCGGCATCTATTTCATGAAGGACCTGCTGCTGTACGTCTTTACCAAGATCCTGGTCCGGGTTAAGTCCAAGGTGGTGCTGTCCCTGCTGTTCTCGCTAGTAGCCGCGGTGCTCTCGGCGTTCCTTGACGCATTGACCGTGACAGCGGTATTGATCAGTGTGAGCGTCGGTTTCTATACCATCTACCATAAGGTCGCCTCAGGCAAAAAGGTTCACGATGACCATGATCACAGCCACGACAGCGACTTCCACGAATACAAACGAGAAGACCTGGATCAATTCCGCAGTTTCCTGCGCAGCCTGTTGATGCACGGTGCAGTCGGTACGGCTCTGGGTGGCGTCTGCACCCTGGTGGGCGAGCCACAGAACCTGCTGATCGCCAAAGTGGCCGGCTGGGAATTTG
>CAXMOT010000098.1:0-8942 GCA_964195105.1 uncultured Gemmatimonadales bacterium
GGCGCCACACGATTAGCGGACCGGTCCCTGCGCCATAGCACAATGACTTCAACCTAGAAACCTCAGTTGGATCATGAAAGTATGCACAACCTCTTGACGCACCTGGAAAATTCGGAAAAGTTCTCATCACCAATAAGGTGATTATGAGTTTTTCAAATTCCCCATGCACATCAATATGTTGCACATCTTTTTCACGCTCAACTGAGGTTTCTAGGTTCAAGGATGATTAGCCCATATGATCCTGGATCGACTCCCCCCACAAAGCGACACCGAGGCTCATTTAAATGCGCGGCCCACCTGCCCGGATAGATCCAGTAGAAAGCCTTTCATCTATATTGTTTGCTCACCCAGCTAAGATAGTCGCCACTGGTCACGTTAGCGACCCAGTCCTGGTTGCCCAAATACCACAAGACCGTCTTACGGATACCGGTTTCGAATGTTTCATTTGGCTTCCATCCGAGCGCTTCGCTAAATTTTCTGGCATCAATGGCATAGCGTCGATCATGGCCCGGGCGATCTTTTATAAAGGTGATTTGCGTACTGTATGACAATCCATCGGCGCGTGGTTGAAGTTCATCCAGGGTATTACACAGGGTATGAACGACTTCAAGGTTGGTTTTTTCGTTCCAACCCCCGATATTATAAGTTTCACCAGGAGCGCCGTCCTGCAGCGCCCTGCGGATAGCGCAGCAGTGGTCGGTGACATACAACCAATCACGTATCTGCTGCCCGTCTCCGTAAAGTGGTAAAGATCTACCCGCTAACGCATTATGTATCACCAGTGGAATAAGCTTCTCCGGAAAGTGATAGGGACCATAGTTGTTTGAGCAGTTGGTCGTTAGCACCGGCAAGCCATAGGTGTGATTATAAGCGCGCACCAGATGGTCGCTCGCTGCCTTGCTGGCTGAGTATGGATTGTTAGGCTGGTAACAATGCTGCTCTGTAAACGCCGCCTCATCAATATCGAGGGAGCCGTAGACTTCCTCGGTGGAGACCTGCAAGAATCGGAAGGCTTCTTTCTGGTCTTCAGGAAGCTCCCTCCAGTAGGCCGTGGCTGCGTCCAACAACCTGAATGTACCAACGATGTTGGTCTGGATGAAGTCTTCCGGGCTATCTATCGAGCGGTCAACGTGCGACTCAGCTGCAAAATTAATGATCGCGCGGGGCCTATGCGCTGCCAGTAATTGCTCTATCAATTCTGAATTAGCAATATCTCCCTTAACAAAAATATGTCTGGGATCGTCGACAAGCGTCGCTAAATTATGCAGATTGCCTGCGTAGGTAAGCTTGTCCAGGTTAACAATAGCTTCGTCATTTTGATCCAGCCATTCCAGCACAAAATTACTACCAATAAATCCGGCACCGCCAGTTACAACTATCGTCATGACAAACGCACACCCATTCTGTTACGAGCACTGTAAAGCATACAGAGAGAGCAACTATAGGCAAGCAGATACGTTAATACTGTGCACGGGTATCTTGAAAGCCTGCTGATGGGAATAATTAAGCAGACTTTGGAAGGAGAATTGCTTATCTGTTGGAACGTTGCAGGACGATGGGGTAGAAAAAAGAATAACCTGGAGATTGCCGGGCTACGCTCGCAATGACGACCAGAGCAGAGCTCTAGGCTTTCAGTTCAGCCAGCACATCCTCAAGTTCATTGATCGTTTGCCTGATCAATTGCTGGGACTGACTGGTGTCGTCCTTTACATCGTCGCTGGTGAGGCGCTGGCGGGCGCCGCCGATGGTAAATCCCTGGTCATACAGCAGGGCGCGAATCTGGCGGATGACCAGTACATCCTGGCGCTGGTAATATCGACGATTGCCGCGGCGCTTGACGGGTTTCAGTTGCGGGAATTCCTGCTCCCAATAGCGCAGCACGTGTGGCTTAACCGTGCACAGCTCACTGACCTCGCCTATGGTGAAGTAGCGCTTGCCGGGAATAGGAGGTAATTCGTGATTATGGCTTGGTTCCAGCATAATCCTCTACCTTGGCGCGTAATTTTTGACCGGGCCTGAACGTGACAACACGACGTGCGGATATCGGAATATCTTCGCCTGTTTTAGGATTACGTCCCGGACGTTGTTGTTTATCGCGCAAATCAAAGTTTCCAAATCCGGAAAGCTTCACTTGCTCGTTTGTTACCAGGCACAGACGGATTTCGTCAAAGAACATCTCAACAATCTCTTTAGCTTCGCGCTTGTTGAGCCCCAGTTCATCAAAAAGTTTTTCCGCCATCGCGGCTTTGGTAAGAGCACCCATACTAGCCCCTCAATACGGCATTAAATTCTTTTTCTAAGTCGTTGATAATGCTATCAACAAGCTCTGTTATTTCGCCATCTGTAAGAGTGCGCGATCTGTGTTGCCACGTCAACCCCATGGCCAGACTTTTTCGACCCGGGTCGATACCCTTGCCCGCATACACATCAAACAGCGTTAATTCCGTTAAATATTCCCCGGCGTTTTTTCTGGCAACGCGGTTCACGTCGGCTAACGGTAGCCGCTCATCTACTATTATAGCCAAATCCCGGCGGACTTCCGGGAATTTTGATAATTCTTGAAAAACAGCCAGCTCGCCCTGCTCCAGCGCAGCCAGATCGACTTCAAACAGGTAGACAGGCCCGTTGATATCCAGTGATTTTTCCAGATTCGGATGCAACGCACCGAGCCAGCCAACGGGCGCGCCCTGGTAGTTAATGGTTGCGGTCTGCCCGGGGTGGAGCGCCGGGTGTTCGCCCGTCGAGAAGCCGTATTCGGAAGCGTTTCCACCGAGCGACAACAAGGCTTCCACATCACCCTTGATATCATAAAAATCTACTTTCGCAGAAGGTTGCGTCCAGCCCTCCGGCGCGCTATTGCCGGCAATGACCCCGGCCATGCGGCGCGTCTGCAGAATATCCTCGCCGTCTTTATTGAACACCAAGCCGGACTCGAACAACCGAACGCGGTTTTGCTGCCGATTGAGGTTATAACTCAGCGCCTGCAGCAGGCCAGGCCATAATGACGTGCGCATCACGGCCATGTCCGCCGAGATTGGGTTAGCCAGGGCTATCGCTTCCGAGCGGTCATCGATTTTAGCCTGCAGGTCTGGATCGACAAAACTATAGGTCACCGCCTCGTTGTAACCGCGCATGAGCAAGGCACGCCTGAATTCCCTGATGGACACCTTACGCTCCGGACAACTCTTGAGCGCGAGCGATGCGGCCGGCAAGCTGGCCGGCAACCGGTTATAGCCATAAATACGCGCCAGCTCTTCCAGCAGGTCGGCTTCTATCTCAATATCGAATCGATACGACGGCACTTCAAACGTCCAGCCCTTGTCGTCGCAAGCGGCAAGCGTCAATCCCAGGCGAATAAATATATCCTCGATCGCCTCATCTTCAAGCGCCAGGTTGAGCACGCCAGCGATACGGGCCTTGCGCAGCTGCACTGGTTGACGTAGTGGCATCTCGGCTGCGGCAAGCACATGCACCAATGGACCCGGCTCGCCGCCCACAATATCAAGCAGTAAAGCCGTGGCACGCTGGATAGCCTGCTCCTGAAGCTGGAAATCCACTCCTCGCTCGAAGCGATGCGACGAATCGGTGTGCAGACCGAATGCGCGAGCGCGACCGGCTACCGTGATTGGATTAAAAAATGCGCCTTCCAGGAATATATTTTGGGTTGTTGTCGAGACACCCGAATTTTCCCCGCCCATGATACCCGCCATGGCCAAGGGCCCTGTAGAGTCTGCAATAACCAGCGTTTCGGGGTCCAGGGAAATTTCTTTACCGTCCAGCAACGTCAGGGTTTCCTGCGCGCGCCCACGACGCACCACAATGCCATCCTGCAGTTGATCGAGGTCAAAAGCATGCATGGGCTGGCCCAATTCCAGCATCACATAGTTGGTAACATCGACGACCGGATCGATACTGCGGATTCCCGAACGCCTGAGCCGTTCGACCATCCATAATGGCGTCACGGCATTGATATCGATATTGCGGACTACCCTGCCCACATAACGCGGGCAGTCTGCAGGCGCTTCAACCGAAACCGGGAAGACATCCTCGACCGTCGCTGCGACAGGATCCATGACCGGGCCAACAACGGCGACTCGATTGAGAGCCCCGACTTCACGGGACAATCCGGCGATGCCCAGGCAGTCACCCCGGTTAGGCGTTAAATCCACCTCTATACACTGATCATCGAGGCCCAGGTAGTCACGAAAATCCTTGCCTGTGGGTGCGTCGGCGGCGAGTTCCAAAATGCCATCGGCCTCTTCGGAAAGCCCGAGTTCGTCACCAGAGCACAGCATGCCATGGGATTCAGCACCGCGTAATTTGGCCTTCTTGATCTTGAAGTCTTCGCCCAGCACCGCGCCGACCTCGGCAAACGGAACCTTTAACCCGGCTCGCACGTTGGGTGCACCGCAGACGACCTGAAACGTCGCGGCGCCATTCGACACCTGGCACACGCTTAGTTTGTCTGCATCAGGATGCCGCTCAACGGCAAGCACCTCGCCTACCACCACACCATGAAAGTCCGCCGCCGCTGGCGCCACGCCATCGACTTCCAGACCGGCCATCGTCAGCTGCTCGGCCAGCGCGTCTGTACTGATATCGGGATTAACCCACTCTCGCAACCATTGTTCGCTAAACTTCATGCGTGGTAACTTTCTCTATCTTGTTGCCCCTGCCCCTTGCGGCGAGTGACAGTATGAAAAAACTTTGGAGCCTCTGATTAACCAAATATACGAGTGTCATTGCGAGCCCTTTTTGCCTTTAGCCGCGAGCGGAGCGCGGCGGGAAGCAATCTCGCTTTTGAACCAATTAGATAGAGATTGCCGCCCCCGCCTTCGCGGGGGCAGGCTTAAAAGCGCTGCGCTCCTCGCAATGACGAATTAATCAGAGTCCCCTTAGTTAAACTGGCGCAAAAAACGTAAATCGTTGTCAAAGAACAGGCGCAGGTCGTTTACGCCGTAGCGCAACATTGCCAACCGCTCAACGCCCATACCGAACGCAAAACCGGAGTATTTTTCAGTATCGACACCCGATGCCTTGAACACATTGGGGTGCACCATTCCGCAACCCATTATCTCCAGCCAACCGGTATGACTGCATACTCGACAGCCGTCACCGCCGCACATCACACACTGGATGTCGACTTCTGCGGAGGGCTCGGTGAACGGAAAGTATGATGGCCTGAAACGCACCGCCAATTCCTTTTCAAAAAACACCCGCAGGAATTCTTCTACCGTACCCTTGAGATCGCTAAAGCTAACGCCCTCATCAACCAGCAAACCCTCTACCTGGTGAAACATCGGCGTATGGGTGATATCTGAATCGCAGCGGTAGACGCGTCCCGGACAGATAATCCGCAGTGGCGGCTGCTCTGTTTCCATCACCCGCACCTGTACCGGTGAGGTATGGGTTCGCAGCAAGGTATGCGCATCAAAATAGAAGGTATCATGCATGGCGCGCGCCGGATGGTGCGCCGGAATATTCAGGGCTTCGAAGTTGTGGTAATCATCTTCAATTTCAGGCCCCTCTTTTACGTCATATCCAATATGCGCAAAAAAGTCTTCAATCCGCTCCATAGTCCTGGTGACCGGGTGCAGGTTGCCGATGAACTCGGATCGCCCGGGCAACGTGACGTCGATCGACTCAGTCGCCAATCGTGCATCGAGTGCTGCCGAGGACAGCGCCGCTTCGCGCTCGTTGATCGAACCTTGCAGCGCTTGCTTGGCAACATTGATTTTTGCACCCGCAGCCGGGCGCTCTTCAGGCGACAACGCACCCAGGCCCTTAAGCAGCTGGGTGATCTCACCCTTCTTGCCTAAGAATTGGACCCGCACGTCATCGAGCGCCTTGGCGTCGTTAGCACTGCCAATCGCTGTCTGTGCCTGTGTAACCAGGCTATCAAGGTTTTCCATCGCTGACATGTAGTAAGGTAAGGGTCCGAACCAGTCCGGACCCTGCCCCTGATCTAGGCCGCTAGCGCCGCTTTCGCCTGCTCGGCGATGGCTGCAAAGGATGCTTTCTCGTGAACTGCCAGGTCTGCCAGCATCTTACGATCAATTTCAATCTCTGCTTTCTTCAGGCCCGCTATCAGCTGGCTGTAGGAAACGCCATTAATGCGCGCCGCAGCATTGATGCGCACGATCCACAGTGCCCTGAATTGGCGTTTACGCTGACGACGGTCACGATATGCATATTGACCGGCTTTGATAACCGCTTGCTTGGCAACGCGATACACGCGACTGCGCGCACCGTAATAACCTTTGGCTGCTTTTAGTACTTTCTTGTGACGCTTATGGGCCGTCACACCCCTTTTTACACGTGGCATAACTCAATCTCTCAGAATATTTAAAAATTAACCGTTGGGCAACATGCGCCTTACGAGCGCTTTATCTGCTGCATCCACCTGAAGCTGGGGGCGTAACTGACGCTTCCGCTTGGTGCTCTTCTTGGTCAGGATGTGACTTCTGAAAGACTGCTTGTGCTTAAAGCCATTGGCTGTCTTTTTGAAGCGCTTAGCCGCGCCTCGAACTGTCTTAATCTTAGGCATTACAAAAAACTCCGCATTCATCGGATTAATATTTACTCCAACTGGCTGCCTCTGATGAGTTGGCTCGCGCCTCCTCATTGGCAATAAACGGCTGCTTAACAGGTCATTTATTGCCGGACATTTAACGCTCAGTTAGCGCTTCTTTTTACTCGGGGCCAGCACCATCGTAATCTGCCTGCCTTCTGGCTTGGGCATCATTTCAACGGTACCGTATTCTTCCAGGTCTTCCGCGACCCGCTTCATTAAGGCCATACCAATTTCCTGGTGAGCCATCTCCCGACCGCGGAACCGACAGGTTACCTTGGTCTTGTCCCCACTTTCCAGGAAACGTATCAGGTTGCGTAGTTTTACCTGATAATCTCCCTCTTCCGTCCCTGGCCTAAACTTTATCTCTTTAACCTGCGTCTGGCGCTGTTTCTTACGGTTAGCAGCCTGTTGCTTTTTCTGCTCAAACAGCTCCTTACCGTAATCCATCACCTTACATACAGGTGGCTCCGCATCCGGCGCAATCTCCACCAGGTCCAAAGTCGCTGCTCGTGCAGCTTCCAGGGCCTCAGCGAGTGTTACGATTCCGGCCTGGCTGCCATCTGCTGCTACCAGCCTGACTTCGCTGGCTACAATTTCATCATTAATGGCAGCTTTTTTGCGGCCTTTACTCATTGTGCTAATAGGTCACTCCTGGTCAAAACGGCCCAAGCGATGTAACTCCGCCTGCAGCCTGTCACAAAAAGCGTCGATTGACATACAACCCAGGTCTTCACCAGACCTGGAACGAACACTAATTGTAGAGGAATCTTGCTCTTTGTCGCCCACCACGATCATATAGGGAATCTTGTGGATCGTGTGCTCGCGGATTTTAAAGCCGATCTTCTCATTTCTCAAGTCTGATTTGACCCTAAATCCCTTATCTAGCAGGGTTTTTTCAACTTTCTGGCAATAATCGCCGTGTCGGTCCGTAATATTGAGGATTACGGCCTGTTGCGGCGCCAACCAGACCGGCATCGCACCGGCGTAGTGTTCGATCAGGATCCCGATAAAACGCTCAAAGGATCCGAGGATCGCCCGGTGCAACATAACCGGTACCTGGCGGCTACCATCTTCGGCAACATACTGCGCATCGAGCCGTCCCGGCATCGAAAAATCTACCTGGATAGTGCCGCATT
This sequence comes from uncultured Gemmatimonadales bacterium, assembly GCA_964195105.1. Taxonomy (GTDB): domain Bacteria; phylum Pseudomonadota; class Gammaproteobacteria; order Pseudomonadales; family IMCC2047; genus CAMYKE01. Next base: position 7,711 of record CAXMOT010000098.1, read on the forward strand.
GCCACACTCGCCCGAGGCAATCCTTGAGCGAAAACTCAATCTTGGGGCCATAAAAGGCGCCTTCGCCGGGCTGCAGGTCCCAATCCAGCTGCTTGTTGTTAAGCGCCAACTCCAATGCCTGTTCCGCTTTATCCCAGCCCTCATCGGCACCGACCCGCTGTTCGGGACGGGTGGACAGCTTGATCAGGATCTCATCGAAACCAAAATCGCGATACACGGCATACAGAAGATCAATAAAGTCCGACACCTCGGCCTGGATCTGATTCTCATCACAAAAGATATGCGCATCGTCCTGGACGAAGCCGCGCACCCGCATCAGGCCCTGCAAGGTACCGGAGGGCTCATTGCGGTGACAGGAACCGAATTCCGCAAGGCGCAGCGGCAAGTCCCGATAGCTCCGCAACCCCTGATTGAACACCTGCACGTGGCAAGGACAGTTCATGGGCTTCACCGCATAATCGCGGTTTTCGGATTGGGATGTGAACATCTCATTACCAAACTTATCGGCGTGACCCGATTTCTGCCACAGTGAGAAATCAACCAGCTGTGGCGTCCGAATCTCCTGGTAGCCGTTTTCCTGCTGCACCCGCCGCATGTATTGCTCGATCACCTGGTAAATAGTCCAGCCATTCGGATGCCAGAACACCATGCCCGGCGCCTCTTCCTGGAAATGGAACAGGTCCAGCTTCTTGGCGAGCTTGCGATGGTCGCGCTTGACCGCCTCTTCAATGCGAAACAAATAGGCCTTGAGTTGCTTCTTGTCGGACCAACAGGTGCCGTATATGCGCTGCAGCATCTCGTTGTTGGAATCGCCACGCCAGTAGGCGCCCGCCACCTTGGTTAGCTTGAACGCCTTCAGCTTGCCGGTATTGGGAATATGCGGCCCACGACACAAGTCCTCAAAATCACCCTGCTTATAGAGCGACAACTCTTCATTGGCGGGAATACTCTCGATAATTTCAGCCTTGTACGCTTCGCCGATGCCGCGAAAGAAGTCTACCGCCTCATCGCGGCTCAGCACACGACGACTCACCGGGTGGTTTTGCCGGGTCAGCTCGACCATTTTGGCCTCGATTTGCCCCAGGTCTTCCGGTGTAAACGCACGCTCGTATGCAAAATCGTAATAGAAGCCGTCCTCGATCACCGGACCGATAGTCACCTGGGCCTCAGGAAACAGTTCCTTCACGGCCATCGCCATAAGGTGCGCGCATGAATGGCGCAATATCTCCAGT
>CAXMOT010000099.1:0-53325 GCA_964195105.1 uncultured Gemmatimonadales bacterium
ATGCATTGATCGCTGCCGGGGTGGCGAAAGTCGTCGTGGCAATGCAGGACCCCAATCCCTTGGTCGCTGGCCAGGGTTCGGCGCGCCTCGAAGCGGCGGGCATCGAAGTTAGTGTCGGTGTACTGCAAGCCCAGGCCGAAGCGCTCAATCCCGGCTTTATCAAACGCATGACCTGCGGTTTACCCTATGTGCGACTCAAAATGGCGACCAGCCTCGATGGCCGCACCGCGATGGCGTCCGGCGAAAGCAAATGGATTACTGGTGCGGCGGCGCGCGCGGATGTACAGCGCTTGCGGGCGCGCAGTTGTGCGGTGCTTACCGGCATTGGCACAGTTTTAGGCGATGATCCGTCGCTCACGGTGCGCGAGCAGCAACTAGGTTTGGAGAATGCGGCAGCGGTGGCGCAACAACAGCCACTGAGGGTGGTACTGGATTCCGGGTTTCGCACGCCGCTAACCGCAAAGCTGCTCGAGCTTGATGGAGACACCCTGGTTATTGGTGCGGCAGATGTGCCGGCAATGCATGCCCTGCAGCGTGGCGGCGCGCAAACCGCAGTGCTGCCTGCGCATACCCCTGGTACCGCCAAAAAAATTGATTTGGCTGCCGCATTAAGATTGCTTGGCGAGCGCCAGTGCAATGAGGTGCTGGTAGAGGCTGGCGCAACGTTGGGCGGTGCGCTTCTGCAGGCAGGCCTGGTTGATGAGCTGGTTATTTACCAGGCGCCCATGATACTGGGGCATGATGCACGGCCACTGCTCGCCCTGCCAGGCGTGGAGCGGCTGTCGCAGCGCTTGCAACTGGACATTAAAGAGGTGCGCAGCGTTGGAACAGACCTGCGGATTAATGCTATAGTCACGCCCCTTTCATCAGGCCAGCTCAAAAGTTAAATGTTTACAGGAATTATCGAAGCAGTCGGGGAAATAGCGGCTTTGGTGCCCCAGGGTTCTGATACCCGGGTACGCGTCGTCACTGGCAGGCTTCCCCTGGATGACGTCAAATTAGGCGACAGTATTGCGGTCAACGGCGTGTGTTTAACTGCGGTTGAATTGCCTGGCGACGGTTTCTGGGCGGATGTTTCCGGTGAGACCATCAGTTGCACCAGCTTTAAATTCCTGGCTGTCGGTAATCGGGTCAACCTGGAGAAGGCGCTGCAGCCGACTTCACGGCTGGGCGGGCACATGGTGAGTGGTCATGTTGACGGATTGGGCGAGGTGCTCAGTCGCATGCCGGATGGGCGCTCGGAGCGTTGGGTATTGCGGGCGCCGGCGGAACAGGCGCGCTATATTGCCCAGAAGGGCTCCATTTGTATCGATGGCACCAGTCTCACCGTGAACGGGGTAAATGGCTGTGATTTTTATGTCAATATTGTCCCGCATACGCTCGCGGAGACCATTATTGGCGGATACCAGGTGGGTACGCAGGTCAATCTTGAGGTTGATCTGGTGGCGCGTTACCTGGAAAGATTATTATTGGGTGAGAAGGCGGCGCAGTCCGGTGCTGCGAGCGGCATTGATATGGCCGTGTTGCGGGACAACGGATTCGCCTGACGGGCGATTTTAGCAGGGTCGGCAGGATTTTCTGGCGATCGGAATTTTTGAATAGTTGAGCGAATAATGATTAAGACGATTGAGGGTGATTTTTCCGCCACTACGGCACGCTTTGCATTAGTGGTGGGACGTTTTAACAGTTTTGTGGTTGAGAGCCTGGTCGAGGGTGCCATCGACACGTTGAAGCGCCATGGCGTTGCGGAAGGCAACCTTACCCTGATTCGGGTGCCGGGTGCGTTTGAAATACCCCTGGCCGTGCACAAGGCGGCGAACTCCAAACAGTATGATGCGATTATCGCTCTGGGCGCGGTGATTCGTGGTGGTACGCCACACTTCGAGTATGTCGCCGGTGAGTGTGTGAAGGGGCTCGGGCAGGTGATGCTCAACACCGGGATTCCGGTCGCGTTTGGTGTGTTAACCGTAGACTCGATTGAGCAGGCCATTGAGCGTTCCGGAACCAAGGCCGGCAACAAGGGTGCAGAAGCAGCGCTTTCAGCACTGGAAATGGTCAGTCTGCTCCGCAATCTGGATAACTAGTACTTTGTCCGCAATTTTCATGTAGACAGAGTACCCACTCGTGGTATTCGCAATTCGCACAGGTAAGGTTTTAAACAATGGCAAACGCTAAATTCTCCCCGGGTGCGCGCAGGCGTGCTCGGCAACTCGCGGTCCAGGCCCTGTATCAATGGCAATTGGCTGGCGCATCCCTGGCCACGATAGAGCTGGAATTCCGCCAGGATAACGATATGGCGAAGGTGGATGGCGAATATTTCAGCGAATTATTGCACCAGGTCCCCGCCAGCTTGAGCGAACTGGATGAACACATCACGGGGTTCCTGGATCGAGACATGACCGAGTTGACCCCGATCGAACTGACGATTCTGCGCATTGGTGCCTATGAAATGATTCGCAGAACCGATGTGCCCTATCGCGTCGTAATCAATGAAGGCGTTGATTTAGCGAAAAAGTTCGGCGCCACCGATGGTCACAAGTACGTCAACGGGGTGCTGGACAAACTCGCCCATAGTCTCCGCAGGCAAGAGACCGCGCCGAATTAAGTGGTCCTGGATATCGCCCATGAGCATATCTGAATTTGACCTGATCCAACGTTTTTTTGCCGACCAGGCGAGTTTTCCGGCCACGCGAGCCGACATCAAGCTAGGTATCGGCGATGACGCGGCTATTATTGCGCCAACCCCAGGCATGGACCTGGTGGTCACGGTCGACACCCTGGTCTCGGGGGTACATTTTGATCCGGCATTAGCGGCTGGCAAGATTGCACGCTTGAGCCTGGTGGCCAATCTTAGCGATTTGGCGGCAATGGGCGCGCAACCGGCGTGGTTTACCCTGGCGCTCACGTTGCCAACGTCCGAGTCCGCCTGGCTTGAGGCCTTTGCCAGGGGGCTGCGCGATACCGCCCGGCAATACCAAATCGCACTTATTGGTGGCGACACCACAAAAGGTCCCCTCACTGTTACTATTCAGGCCCATGGTTACGTGCCAGCGGATACGGCGCTGCGTCGCGATGGCGCGCAGGTGGGAGATACTATTTGCGTGAGCGGTGATTTAGGCGGCCCTCGGGGTGGTCTGGAGTTGTGGCGATTGCAGCAGGCCGATGCCGATCACCCATTGCTCCGTAGCTGGCATAACCCGGAACCGCGACTGGCGCTGGGTCAGCGGTTGCTCGGCGTTGCCAGTGCCGCGCTGGATATTTCCGATGGCCTTGCGGCCGATTTAGGTCATATACTTAAGCGCAGTGGCAAGGGCGCCCTGGTGGAGCTTGCGTCACTGCCACTGCACCCGGCACTCAGCGAGTCGTTTCCGGTGGCCCGGGCGCGCGAGTATGCCCTGTGTGGAGGGGACGACTATGAACTGTGTTTTACTGTGCCCGCAGGGCAGGTCGCTGCTCTGGATTCAGTGGCGGCTAGCGCCGGCGTGACGATAACCGCGATTGGCGAGATCACGGCCGGGGGCGGGCTGCAGGTTCGCGATGAAACGGGTACCCCGGTCACATTTGCGGGCACCGGCTACCAACACTTTAGTGAGACTAGTACTCCGTCAAGGTAGTAGTGATGGAGTACTCCAATGACGGAGTACCACAATGAATAACGTACCCCCCAGCGTATGGCGCAATCCGACCCACTTCCTGGCGTTTGGTTTTGGTAGCGGCGCGGCACCCTTTGCGCCAGGCACCTTTGGCACCCTTGCGGCCATTCCCATCTACCTGTTGCTGCAGGACCTAAGCTGGTATAGCTATTTGCTGGTGGTCATTGTCGGGTTCGTCTGGGGCGTGTCCCTGTGTGGTCGCACCGCTGCCGATATCGGCGTACATGATCACTCCGGGATCGTTTGGGACGAATTCATTGGCTACCTGTTGACCATGTTTATGGCCCCGACGGGCTGGTTGTGGGTGGTGGTGGGCTTTTTGTTGTTTCGGGTGTTCGATATTTTAAAGCCCTGGCCGATTAATCGTCTCGATCGAGAGGTCCATGGTGGTCTGGGTATTATGCTGGACGATGTGCTGGCTGGCATCTTTGCCTGTGCGGGGTTGCATGCGCTGGTATGGGCCGGACACAGGTTCGCACTGCTATAATCCTGGAAACCTCAGTTGGATCACGAAAGTATGCACAACCTCTTGACGCACCTGGAAAATTTGAAAAAGCTCCCATCACCAATAAGGTGGCTGAAAACCGCTCCTGCGTTTTCGGCATTTCCTACATCCCTACAGGTCACCATGAGTTTTCAAATTTCCCATACACATCAATATGTTGCACATCTTATTCACGCCTAACTGAGGTTTCCAGGATAATCAGGCACTAAGGGTATATAGGGGTACAAAAGGTATGACAGGTATGAAAGCGCGACTGCTTGGAGTTCCGCTGGCGATCGGCCTGCTACTGGCTATCCTGGCGGCGCCGTTGGTGGCCGCTTCGCTCGCGCCGGGGGATGTCCGGGTCGTCGGGCTGTTCAAGGGTAGCGCGGTAATCATGGTGCAGGGCAAGCAGCGTCTGCTTAAAGAGGGCCAGCGCTCGGCTGAGGGCGTGCTACTCGTCAGGGCGTCTGCGCACGCCGCAACCCTGGAGGTAGCGGGAGAAGAATATGAAGTCGCGCTCAGTCGTGCTCTTGGCAGTTATCAGAAACCCAGCCAAACATCGACAATAATCGCGATCAACCCGGCGGGCCAGTACCTCACCCAGGGCAGTATTAATGGCCAGCCGGTCGAATTCCTGGTCGATACCGGTGCCACCGCAATAGCAATGAACACCCGCAGTGCGCGGCGCCTGGGTATAGACTTTGCAGCAGGCAAGCTCGGGATGGTCAGCACTGCCGGCGGCATGGTGAAATCCTACGGCGTGATGCTCGATACGGTAAAAGTGGGCGATATTGAAGTGAAACATGTGCGTGCAGCAGTCCTGGAGGGGGTTTACCCTACCCACTTGCTGCTGGGGATGACCTTCCTGGGTAAGGTGAAGATCGTTGAAAACGCCGGGATGATGGAGCTCACCAGGAAATATTGAGATCGTGTGTCGCGGGGCCGGACTCGCTTTTCCGTGTCCACTGCTGTTAAAATCACCGCCCGTCCCCGCCGCTTGGCAATAATCAGGGCGGCAATAACCAGAGGTACCAGTGTCCACAGCTTATATTGCATCAGCGAAACTACCCACGCAGTGGGCAGCGTTTGATATCCACGGATTTGAAGATTCGGTAACCGGTAAAGAGCACGTCGCGTTGACGCTGGGTGATGTCAGCGATGCTGCGCCGGTGCTGGCGCGGGTGCACTCGGAATGCTTGACCGGTGATGCGCTGTTCAGTTTGCGTTGTGACTGCGGTCACCAGTTGCATGCAGCGATGCAGCGCATTGCTACAGAGGGGCGTGGCGTGATTCTGTACCTTCGCCAGGAAGGGCGAGGCATCGGATTATCAAATAAGATCAAGGCCTACCAGCTGCAGGACAAGGGTGCAGATACAGTGGAAGCCAACGAGCAGTTGGGCTTCGGTGCGGATATGCGCGATTACAGTATGTGCCAGGATATGTTGAAGCACCTCGGTGTCAGCCGCGTGCGTTTGATGACTAATAATCCGGTGAAGGTCGGCGCCCTGGAAAACTTCGGTATTGAAGTCGTTGAACGCATTCCCCTGAATACCGGTGAGAATCCCCACAACGTTCATTACCTGCAGACCAAGGCAGGCAAGTTAGGGCACCTGTTTGAGCAGCCTGATAACTGATTGAGAGCCTGGCGGGCTTAGGATTTTTCTGCAGCTTTGATATGATTTTTGGCGTCGGCGCGATCATCCAGGGCAGTGAGTCGCTGCTTGATGGATGCTTCAATTGCCGCGCTATCCAGCCCGGCCTCATGCAATTGTTCTTCGGGCTTGCCGTGTTCGATGAATTCATCGGGTAGGCCCAGGTTAAGCACCGGCGTATTATAGCCGGCTGCCAGCAGTACTTCATTGACGGCTGATCCGGCACCGCCCATGATGCTATTTTCCTCAAGCGTTACCAGCAGTTCATGCTGATCAGCCATCTCCAGCACCAGTTCCTCATCAAGCGGCTTGATAAAGCGCATGTTTGCCACGGTTGCGCCGATATTTTCGGCGACTTCAAGCGCGGGTGTAACCATTGAGCCGAAGGCAAGGATAGCGACGCGCTTGCCGCTTGCTAATTGCTCGGCCTTGCCTATCGGGAGGGCCTTCATTTGCGTTTCAATAACGGCGCCGGGACCCTTGCCGCGGGGGTAGCGCACCGCCGCAGGGCCTTTATGTATAAAACCGGTATACAGCATCTGGCGGGCTTCGTTTTCATCGGCGGGCGCCATCACCACCATGTTGGGAATGCAGCGCAAAAAGGTGAAGTCGAAGCTGCCTGCGTGGGTGGGTCCGTCCTGGCCGACTAGCCCGGCCCGGTCTATCGCAAACAGGACATCCAGTTCCTGTATGGCAACATCGTGAATCAGCTGGTCGTAGGCGCGCTGTAAAAAGGTGGAGTAAATCGCAACCACCGGCTTCGATCCCTCACAGGCAAAACCTGCGGCGAGAGTGACGGCATGCTGTTCCGCAATCGCGACATCATGGTAACGCTCCGGAAACCGTTGGGCGAAGTCAATCAGGTCCGAGCCTTCTGCCATGGCGGGCGTAATACCGACCAGGCGTTCATCCTGGTCGGCCATATCGCATAACCACTGGCCAAATACATTGGAATATTTTGGTTGTGCGGGCTTTGGCGACGCCAGTGTCACGGACGGCTTGGGTTCCAGCTTGTTAATCGCATGGTAGCCGACCGGGTCAGCTTCGGCAGGACTAAAGCCCTTGCCCTTGCGCGTTATAATATGCAGCATTTGGGGGCCAGGCAATTGCATCATATTGCCAATCGTGCCGAGCAGCGCTTCCATGTCGTGGCCATCGATCGGCCCGATATAGTTGAATCCCAATTCTTCGAACAGGGTGCCCGGCACCACCATCCCCTTCATGTGCTCTTCGGTTTTACGCACCAGGTCGACCGCGCCGGGAAGGTTTTCGAGGACTTTTTTGCCGCCCTGGCGAACGTTCTGGTACAGCTTGCTCGAGAGAATCTTCGCCAGGTAAGTAGACAGCCCGCCCACATTGTGTGAGATGGACATGTCGTTATCATTCAGGATCACCAGCAAATTCGCACCGGTGTGGGCTGCGTGATTGAGTGCTTCGAAGGCCATGCCGGCGGTCAGTGCGCCATCACCGATGACCGCAACTACCTTGCGCGGGTTAGCCTGTTGCCTGGCTGCCAGGGCCATGCCCAGTGCGGCACTGATGGAAGTGCTGGAATGGCCGACACCAAAGGCGTCAAATTCGCTTTCGGCCCGATTCGGGAATGCTGCCAGGCCATCCTTCTGGCGGATGCTGGTCATCTGGTCGCGCCGGCCAGTCAGGATTTTGTGGGGGTATGCCTGGTGGCCGACGTCCCACAACAGTCGATCTTCCGGTGTATTGTAGAGGAAGTGCAGTGCCACGGTTAACTCAACGACGCCCAGGCCGGCACCAAAATGACCGCCGGATTGGCCCACGCAGTAGAGCAGGAATTCCCTGAGTTCGGCTGCGAGCTGTGGTAACTGTTCTGCGTCTAATTTACGCAGGTCCTGCGGCACATGAATAGTGTCCAGCAGTTGGGTTTGCGGCCGGGCCCGCGGGATATCGTTTATCATGGATTATTTAGTTTAATACCAAGCCATCGAGCGGCCAATTATCCTGGAAACCTTAGTTGTGCAGACTTTCGTGATCCAATTGAGGATTCTAGGATTATACACAAGAGCACATCCAATGACCGCTAATTGTTGCGCTCCACAATATAGCTGGACAGGTCCCGCAACACATCTGCCTCCGGGCCGAACGGTAACAGCGCCTCGATGGCGCTGTGGTGCTGTGTGAGAGCCAGTTCGCGGGCCGCTTCGAGGCCCAGAATCGATGTATAGGTCGCCTTGTTCAGGGCCTGGTCAGACCCCTGTGGCTTGCCCAGCGTCTGTGTGTCACCCTCCACATCGAGTATGTCGTCCTTGATCTGGAATGCCAGCCCGACTGCCGCGGAATACGTCTTTAATGCGCTCAATTGCTCCGGGGTAGCTCGATCACTGGCCAGCGCGCCGAGCATAACGCTGGCGCTGATCAGGGCGCCGGTCTTCAGCCGATGCATGTGCTCGAGTTCCCGCAGTGACAGGATTTTGCCGGTGCTGGTGAGGTCGACGGCCTGGCCTGCCGCCATTCCGGCGGCGCCGCTTGCATGTGCCAGTTCGCGTACCATGGCCAGTTGGTTGGTAGTCGCTACGGGCGAGAGCGTCTCGGCAATCAGGACCTCGAAGGCCATGGCCTGCATCGCATCGCCGGCCAGGATCGCGGTAGCCTCGTCAAAGGCGATATGGCAGGTAGGCTTGCCGCGACGCAGGTCGTCATCATCCATGGAGGGCAGGTCATCGTGGATAAGCGAATAGGCGTGAATGAGTTCGACTGCGCAGGCCGCGTTGTCGCACATCTGCAGCGGACAATTGAGGGTTTGGGCGGTTGCATACAGCAATATTGGTCGCACTCGTTTGCCGCCGTTGAACACGCCATACCTGATCGCCTCGCACAGGCGCGAGGCCGGGGAGTTTACTGCAGGAAGGCGTTGCTCCAGCGCAGCGTCAACACGCTGTTGGCATTGCAGGATAAAATCTTTGATCTGCACTCAGGATTCCGGCTCGAAGGGTACTAGCAGGGTTTCGTCCTGCTCCGCTATCAGCTTGTTGACTTTTTGCTCCGCCTTGGCCAGCTTCACCTGGCATTCGCGGGTTAGCTTTATGCCTTGTTCAAAGGCCTGTAGAGATTCTTCCAGGGACAGCTTGCCGCTCTCCATGCGCTCGACCAGCTGCTCCAGGTCCCGAAGCGACTGCTCGAAATTATAGTTGTCGCTATTGTTTGTCATGTCAGGAACCCCGGCTGCGAATAAACTGCAAGTTTACGGCATAAATTGATTGGGTCAATTGCCAATGTGGAGCGAAATTCTGTTATCGTTCACGCGCGCTGAGCGTAAACATTGCCCGAGTCGGTTCACAAATGTACCGCCTCGGCTCGGCTTGAAAAGGGGCCGGCAGAAAATCGGTCGACTAGCTCCCCTTCAGGTTAACCGTGACCGACCGATATAGTAAAAGCAATTCGTAAAAGTAATTTGTGAAAGCAGGAGTATAAAGTGGATCTGGCAACCTTAATTGGGCTAGTTGGCTCATTCGGTATCGTAGTGGCGGCAATGGTGCTGGGCGGCTCCGCACTGATATTTCTCAATGTGCCGTCCTTGTTAATTGTCGTCGGTGGGAGCCTGATGGTCGTGCTGATGAAGTTCAGCCTGGGCCAGTTTTTGGGTGCTCTTAAGGTGGCGATGAAGGCTTTTATCTTCAAGCTGGATAAATTGGAAGAAATGATCCCCAGTATCGTAGAGCTCGCAGACACGGCGCGCAAGGGCGGCCTGCTGGCTTTGGAAGGAAAGGAAGTCGGTAACGAATTTCTGCAGGATGGCATCAAATTGCTCGTGGATGGACACGATGGTGCGGTTGTCCAGGAGGTCATGAGTAAAGACATGAAGCAGGCGGTAGAAAGACACTCCTGGGGCGCCAAGGTGTTCACGGCGCTCGGTGATGTTGCTCCCGCAATGGGTATGATCGGAACTCTGGTGGGCCTGGTGCAGATGCTCTCTAATATGGATGATCCCAAATCTATTGGACCGGCGATGGCGGTGGCGCTGCTCACGACGCTCTACGGTGCGATGCTGGCTAATATGATTGCCCTGCCGATCGCGGATAAGCTCGATCTGCGTAAAACCGAAGAGGGCCGTCTAAAGAGTATGTGTATCGATGCACTCATGGCGATTCAGGCGGGACAGAATCCACGGGTTATCGAGTCCATGTTGAAGGCTTACCTGGCGCCCTCAAAGCGGGCCACCGCACAAGATTCGTAAGCGTCCCGGATTGGTATAGGCGATATGGCAGAAATAGTAGAAGAGTGCCCGGAATGCGTGCCAGGACTGCCGGCATGGATGGCGACATTCGCAGATTTGATGTCGCTATTGATGTGTTTCTTCGTGCTGCTGTTGTCCTTTTCCGAGATGGATGTGCTGAAATACAAGCAGCTCGCAGGTTCCATGCGCAACGCCTTTGGCGTGCAGAACGAGATCAACGTCAGGGACGTTCCCAAGGGCACCAGCGTCATAGCCCAGGAATTTAGCCCCGGGCGACCGGAGCCCACCCCAATCAACGAAGTCCGCCAGACCACCACCTCCGTCACTAAAAACACCCTCGACATCCGTATCGATGATACTGGTAGCAGCGACCAGGGAGAGGGTGTTGCCCGGGAAGATCGCCCGGAAGTAACGACCCCTGATATTGATGCGGCTAAAGCGGAACTGGTGCAAAGGCTCCAGGCCCTGATCAAGGAAACCCAAGCAGATGCGCAGGCGTTGGCGAGTTCGCTCAAGAAGGAAATCAGTACCGGCAAGATAGATATTGAAACGCGGGGCAGGAAGATAATCCTGCGGGTGCGCGAGCAAGGCTCCTTTCCATCGGGATCGGCCCAGCTACGCCGCCAGTTTATTCCTGTTATGGCCCAGGTGCAGGGGGTATTAAAGGATATCCCCGGCAAGATTTCGGTCGAGGGTCACAGTGATAGCGTGCCCATTGCAACAGCGACCTTTCGTTCCAACTGGGATTTGTCTTCCTCGCGCGCCTTGTCAGTTGCCCATGAGCTATTCAAAGGCAATAAGCTGGATCACAATCGATTTGTGGTCGCAGGATTTGCCGATACCAAGCCCCTGGTGGCCAATGATACCGAGGATAGCCGGGCGCGCAATCGTCGCGTAGAGATTGTGATTCAGCAGGGCCTGGATTCGGAAGCGAGCGACGACCTGAAGAAACTACAGGAAATTGATGCGGGCCTGGTCAGGGATTTAAACCTGAATACCCCCTTCACCCTGTCACCCGATGAAGTGTTTTAGAATGAGGTTGTTGCAATGACGATGGCGGATCGCAGGCGCTACTTTCGCATTAACGATTGGGTGGGCCTGCACTACTGTGTGCTCGGGAGTAAGGATATTACGCCACGGGATGGAGAAGGTGAGAACCTGCAAATATCAGCAGCGCAAATACTCAGCTCCATCGATAAGGAGTTTAGCGTCAGCCTTAACTCGCTGTGGCAAAATAATCCTGCGGCGGCGAACACCATCAGTTTGCTAAACAGGAAGATAGAACTGCTTGCCGCTGAGCTTAATCTTGACGCCGCCCTGCCAACCAATAAAGAGCATCAGTCGGTCAGTGTGAGTATTAGCGCCTGTGGCATTGCCTTTGAGTGTGATGACCAGATCCGTGCCGGTGAGACGCTGGAATTATTCCTGACTTTGCGCCCTACCAACACCCAGATAAAGCTGATTGGCCAGGTCGTGGCGTGTGAACGTAGCGATGCCGCCAGCGATAATTTATTCATGTTGCGCGTGAACTTTCAGCGCATGCCAATGGATGTGGAGGAACAACTGATCCAGCATATTGTGAAGCGCCAGTCGGGGCAGTTGGCGCAACAGCGCAAGCAACCCTAGGGAAGCTCTGCATCCTAAGTTATCAGGTGGCTAGAGTACTAGTCTCCACCAGCGTTCTCCATTATCATTGAGGCCGGTCAGGGGCCTTTCCTTTATCCCGCGCTTTGGCGGGGCCTCGCTATATCTGGTCGTAGGTTTTGCCCTGCGCGCAATCATAAAGAATTCGGGTTAGATGGATAATAATAAGCAGTCCGGTTGGGGAGCATATAAACGTCTACTGTCCTATGTCCGGCAATTCTGGCCGGCGCTCCTGCTCAGTATTACTGGCTTCGTACTTTATGCCCTGGGGCAGTCGGCATTTGCCGGGCTGATGCAGTTTCTGCCTGCGGCTTTCGATGCGACACCCGAAAAGGCCATCTCTTACCCACTCCTGGATGATTATATTTCACTGCAGACCGCGGCGGACTACCGTATCTTTTTCCCGCTCGCGGTTGGGGTAATCATGCTGACACGGGGCGTCGGCTCCTACCTCGGTGGCTACTACATAGTCTATGTGGCACGTAACGTGGTCAATCGCCTGCGCCAGGACCTGTTCAAGCATATGCTGTCATTGCCCGGTTCATTCTATAACGCCACTCGCTCGGGGGACCTGTTGTCCACGATCACCTTTAATGTCGAACAGGTGACGGGCGCGGCGACGGACGCCCTCAAGGTGCTGGTGCGTGAAGGCTTGACCGTCGTTGCCCTGCTCAGTTATGTGTTTTACCTGAACTGGAAATTGTCGATGGTGTTTATCTTTATGAGCCCGTTTATCCTGGTGATTGTCGGCGTCGCTTCCCGGCTGTTCCGTAAATACAGTCGCCGGATCCAGGACTCTATGGGCGGGGTGACCCACGTGTCCTCGGAGGCAATCAAGGGCTTCCAGGTCGTCAAAGCCTTCGGTGGACGAGACTATGAGACCTCGCGATTCGGCAAGTCCAGTGAATACAACCTGCGGCAAAGCCTGAAATTGGCGCGCGTCGATGAAATCAGCACCCCTATCATCCAGCTGCTAACCTTTATGGCTATCGCCCTGTTGTTCTGGTTCGGATTAAGTCCGTCGATAAAGGGAGAAATGGATACCGGCACGTTCCTGGCATACATTACTGCGGCCAGCCTGCTTGCCAAGCCGCTACGCCAGCTTACCCAGGTCAATTCCAAAATCCAGCGCGGGGTTGCGGCGGCGCAAAGTATCTTCGAGATCATGGAGACGGCCGCGGAGATCGACCAGGGTTCGGCGGAGATGATAAATCCGCGCGGTTTGATTGAGTTTCGTAACCTCAATTTCCGCTACCCCGGCGTCGAGGAATCGACCCTCAGCGATATAAATTTGCGCATAAACCCGGGTGAGACGGTCGCGCTGGTGGGGCGCTCGGGTGCGGGTAAATCTACCCTTGCGAACCTGTTGCCGCGTTTTGTCGATGCGCCCTTGCAACAAATCTTTGTGGATGGCGTTGCGCTGGAAGATTATCGCCTGGCTGACCTGCGCAAGAACATCGCCGTCGTTAACCAGCATATTGTGCTGTTCCAGGATAGTGTCGCCGGCAATATTGCCTATGGCGATCTCGCGGATGCATCCGCGGAGGCGATAGAGAAAGCTGCGACGACGGCCCATGCTACCGAGTTTATCAACACGCTGGCCGAGGGAATGCAGACCCAGATCGGTGAGGATGGCGTCAATTTGTCGGGAGGCCAGCGCCAGCGTTTGGCCCTGGCCCGGGCAATACTGAAAGATGCGCCGATCCTGATCCTCGACGAGGCCACATCCGCGCTGGATACCGAGTCCGAACGCTACATCCAGGACGCCCTTGAGACCGTGATGCAGGGGCGAACGACGCTGGTTATTGCGCATCGCTTGTCCACCATTGAAAAAGCCGACAAGATTGTGGTGATGGATAAAGGGCAGATCGTAGAAACCGGCACCCACACCGAATTGTTGGCAAAGGGCGGCGCCTATTCACAGCTTTACCAGCTGCAATTCGGTGGTGCCCATTCGAGCGACTGAAACCAGGTTAGAATACTAGCAGTGATTCTGGATTACACCTCGCAATTTCTACTGTCGCTCGGCTGCATCCTGCTGCTGGGTCTCGCGACCGATGCGCTGGGTCGCCGCACCTTCCTGCCCCGGGTGACCCTGTTGGTGTTGTTCGGGCTGTTAGTTGGCCCGGAAATTCTTGATCTGGTCCCTTCCTTATTGACAGACCGCTTTGAATTGATCGCCGACATGGCGTTATTGATGGTGGGTTTCCTGCTCGGTGGCAAACTCACGGGGAGTGCATTGCGCTCTAGCGGTAAATCTATGGTGAGCATTTCTGTGGTGGCTGCTTTGGGTGCGACGCTAATCGTCAGCCTGGGGCTTGTGCTACTGGGCTTCGATCTTGAGGTTGCCTTGCTGCTCGGCTGCATAGCGGCCGCCACTGATGCTGCTGCAACCGTTGATGTAATTACTGAAAGTAAATCACCGGGGCCATTTTCGGATCTTCTGGCCGCAGTTGTCGCTTTGGACGACGCGTGGGCGCTGATTATATTCAGCGTTGGCCTCGCGTTGGTGAATTATTACCTGAAGATGGATAGTGGCGGATCGGTCTTGCTGCTGGCGTTATGGGAGATACTCGGTGCGGTGGGGCTGGGCGTGGCACTTGGCCTGCCTGCGGCTTTCCTGACTGGCAGGGTCAAACCGGGGCAGCCGATGCTAACCGAAGCATTGGGCGTGGTCTTCCTGTGCGGCGGTCTGGCGCTTTGGCTGGATGTGTCTTTCCTTATAGCGGCCATGGCCCTGGGTGCGACCATCGCCAATCTGGCAAGACACCACGAGTATCCTTTTCACGAAGTCGAGAATATCGAGTGGCCGTTTATGGCGGCTTTTTTCCTGCTGGCCGGTGCATCGCTGCAATTTGAGGCGGTATTCAGTATCGGCGTCCTTGGGGTTGCTTATATTCTACTCAGGGCGCTGGGTAAATTCACTGGTGGATACCTGGGCGCTACGCTCGGCGGCACTGCCAGACCCGTGCGGCAATGGGTCGGTGTGGCGTTATTGCCGCAGGCTGGCGTCGCGATCGGCATGGGTTTGGTGGCGGCAAATAAATTCCCTGAACTGGGCACAAAGTTATTAGCGGTTATTATCGGTACCACCGTATTCTTCGAACTGGTGGGTCCATTGTGCACGCGACTTGCGCTAAACAAGGTCGCCAAGGCAGACTGAAATGGTTATACGGCGGAGAAACGCGCATTGCCCATGATTATGATGGCTGGGAATACGAACGCCGGTGATCTAGGCGATCAGCGGCGTTCGAGAGTTCCAGTAGCCAGTTGAGAGAGAGGCCTAAGGTGCAGCTGGCGTTACAGGTGCTGCCCCAGTGGACTCACGCAGCCATTGATTCAGCTCGATCAAATCGGCATTGGTAAGCGTGCCGGCTGTTTGCTTGAGCAGTAATTCGTTGAGAATGTAGTCGTAGATGGAGTTTGCATAGTCACTCTCTGACCGGAATACCAGATTACGCGCCTGCAACACATCGACGATGTTACGGGTGCCCACCTCATAACCACCCTCTGTTGCTTCCAGCGCGCTCTGGCTGGAGCGTAACGCCAGCTTCTGGGCGCCAACGCGCAACACGTCACTGCTTACGGTGCGATGCTGAGTCTGGATGTCCTGCTTGACCAGGCGATACTGGCTCTCATAGTTGTCCTTCGCTACATTCAGGGAGTGATGCGCCTGGCGCACCCTCGCCCGGGTGCCGCCACCCTGGAACAGGGGAAGGTTGAATTCCAGGCTGTAGTTTTCGAACTCAGCGTCATTACCCAAGGCGCTGGCACTGCCAGTCCTGTTGGAATAGGCGGCGACGGCATCTATGGTGGGCAAATGGCCTGACTTCTGGCGTCGGGCTTCCTGTTTCGCCTCGTCGACCGCAGCCTTTCTGATTTTTAATTCCAGGTTATTATCGAGCGCGCCCTGGATCCAGTCGGCTGACGCCACGGGATCAGGCCGTGTGATGGGCATGGCTTTATCGAGTTTATCTACCTTTGCGTAAGATTGGTTGGTGAGGGTTTCGAGCGCGGCGAAGCTATTGTCGCGCTCCTCTTCCTGGGTGATGCGGGTGACCCTGGCAAGGTCATACGCAGCCTGCGCCTCGTGGACATCGGTAATAGCGATCAGGCCAACGTCAAAGCGTTCCTGGGTTTGCTCCAGCTGGCGTTTGAACGCGGTTTCCTGGGCGACTGCGGACTCAAGATTGTCCTCTGCCCTGAGGATATTAAAATAGGCGGTCGCCACGCGGATGACAAGTTCCTGCTTGGCTATTTCAAAGTTTTTGCGGGCCTGCTCGCTAACCGCTTTTGAGCTTTGCAGTTGGAACCAGCGGTCCGCGCGCAGCAGAGGTTGGACTATGCGTGCGCTATAACCATTAGAATTAAATTCTTGGGTAGGATCGTTGTCAAATTGACGTTCATTCCAGGTGGTGTTGGCACTGAGGCTGACATCGGGCAGCAACAACGAGCGTGACACGTTGTATCCTTCCAGTATTGATTTCATGCTCGATTCGGCGGCTCGAATCTGCGGATCGTCTTCGGCTGCAACCTGGAATATTTCGATCAGGTCGGCAGCGGGGGCAATGGGAGCAAGCAGGCTAAACATCAGTGGCAGGATTTTCTTCGTGTGATGAAAACTTGAAAGGGTCATACTTCCTCGCTGTTATTGATTATTTCCTTGGCGAGATTATAGGGTAGGGGCATAATTCCGCCAAGCGATTATTGCGGTCAGGTCAGGTATTTGGTCCCTGAATCGTTGCTTGGATCCTGCTAGATGATAAAGCAGGCAGGAAATCGTCTGCACAGGCGGCATCCAGGCAGTGCGGGGATAGTGGTTTAACGCAAATTATATGGATCAGTGATATGACAGAGCATGTTGACAAGGGGTTTGACAGCCCGGCATTTTCCGCAGTAGATGTGGAGGTTGTAGAGCGCCGGTCAATGTTCCGGGGTTTTTTTGAGGTAGAGGAACTCAGCATCAGGCATCGCCTGTTTGCTGGTGGCTGGAGCGACACCTTTACCCGTGAATTGTTTATCCGGGGGCGTGCGGTGGTGGTATTGCCCTATGATCCCCGCCGCGATGAGGTGGTGATTATCGAGCAATTCAGGGTTGGCGCATTGACGGATGGTCGGAGTCCCTGGCTACTGGAATTGGTGGCCGGAATCGTCGAGGAAGGCGAGACAATGGAAGACGTTGCGCACCGGGAGGCACAGGAGGAGGCGGGCTTGGACATCAAGACGCTGGAGCCGGTCTGTGAGTACTGGGTAAGCCCGGGTGGCACCAATGAAACTATTGCGATTTATTGTGGCTGGGTTGATACTGAGGGTGTTGGCGGCATCCACGGGTTGCCCCATGAAAACGAAGATATTCGAGTGGAGGTAGTGAGCAGCGAGGTTGCCTTCGCCGCGCTGGAAGATGGCACGATCAATAATGCAGCCAGCATAATTGCGCTACAATGGTTGCAAATGAACAGGTCCCGACTTCAACAATTGTGGAATTGAACTATGGGTAAGGCGCGTTACATACCGGACATCAATCGCCTGATGGCGGATTATGAGTCTAACTATGCGCGCCTGCTGCAGCTGTTGCCAGACAACGATGAAACCTGTGAGCACATCTTTGCCGTCACCTATAGTAATGGCGCCACAGTGCGGGTTTGCCTGGAGGTGGTGGAGGTCTTCAAGTACACGACCACTGTCAAGTTGTCGCAAGATGACGGCCTGGGGCATTGGCTGGCGAAACCTGCGATGACCGTGCGTTTGTATCATGACGCGACGGTGGCCGAGGTTATCCATTATCAAAACATGCGCCAGTTGCGAGCCAGTTATGGCTATCCTAATAGTAAAATGTACCAGAGCGATGAAAAGCAGCAGCTCAATGCGTATTTGGGCGAGTGGCTAATTCACTGCCTCACCCATGGGCATGTCATTGACGAGACTATATTTGCCGAGACTGTCTAGAGCCTGGTCAAGCTATGCCCCCGTCGCAACCTCCCCTGTTGATATACCTGCACGGCTTTAACAGCTCTCCCGCATCGCATAAGGCGCAGGTGCTGCGGAATTATTTTTCAGCTCGTGACCAATTACAACACTACGAGGTACCGGAGCTCGATCCTGTTCCCGAACGAGCGATGCAGGATCTGGTCCGCCTGTTGGATGCCAGGGTCAATGATGCCAGAGTCAATAAAGCCAATATAACGTTGCTCGGAAGCTCGCTTGGGGGATACTATGCTTCCTTTTTGGTGGAACGATTCGGGGTCAGGGTAGTGCTGGTCAATCCAGCTGTAAATCCCGCCAGCACGCTGGCGTCATGCGTTGGTTATAACGAGAATTATTATACTCGCGAAAAATACGAGTTTACGCAGGAACACCTGCGGCAATTGGCTCACTATGAGATTGCCGGGATAGCGTATCCGGAAGGTTACCTGGTTTTTTTGCAGACCGGGGATGACACCCTGGATTATCGCGAGGCAGCAGACAAGTACCGGCATTGTGACCTGCACATAGAGGCGGGCGGCTCGCATGGCTATAGTGGCTTTGAGCGGATAATTCCCCGCATCCTGGCCTTTGCCGGTATACCGCATTTGCAACCTGAGAGGAGCGCATCGGTTAGTTAATTATGGCGAATACAGAATACAACGCTGAATCGATAGAAGTCTTGAGTGGGCTGGACCCTGTTAAACGTCGACCGGGAATGTACACCGACACCAGTCGCCCTAATCACCTTGCGCAGGAAGTGGTCGATAATAGCGTGGACGAGGCCATTGCCGGCTACGCCAAGCGTATCGACGTCGAATTGCACCGGGACAATTCATTATCAGTATCCGACGACGGGCGCGGCATGCCGGTCGATATGCATCCGGAAGAGGGCGTCAGTGGCGTCGAACTGATCCTCACCCGGCTCCACGCTGGAGGCAAGTTTTCCAACAAGAATTACCAGTTTTCCGGTGGCCTGCACGGAGTTGGCGTCTCGGTGGTCAATGCGCTCTCCAATAAGGTGGAGATCTTCATCAAGCGTGACGGGCAGCGCTATCGGATTGCCTTTGCACACGGTGACAAGACTGACGACCTGGCCGTGATCGACACCGTAGGCCAGCGCAATACGGGTACCGAGCTGCGCTTCTGGCCCGATGTCAGCTATTTTGATTCGCCCAAGTTTTCGGTGCCGCGCCTGAAACACACCCTGCGGGCCAAGGCGGTGCTGTGTCCGGGGCTGCAGGTAAACTTTGTCGATCACAATACCGCTGAAACAGAAACCTGGTATTACGAGGATGGTTTGAAGGATTACCTGGTCGGCACCACCCGTGATTACGAGACGGTGCCTCTGGAGCCCTTCACCGGCACCTTCGCCAGTGCCGGCGAGGCGGCTGACTGGGCCGTGCAGTGGTTGCCGGAGGGTGGTGAGCTAACCACCGAAAGTTACGTCAACCTGATCCCAACCTCGCAGGGCGGCACCCACGTTAATGGCTTTCGCACCGGGCTGCTTGAGGCGATCAGGGAGTTTTGCGAGTTCCGCAGTTTGCTGCCCAGGGGAATAAAGCTGGCGCCGGAGGATATCTGGGATCGCTGCGCCTATATCCTGTCAATCAAAATACTCGATCCCCAGTTTTCAGGGCAGACGAAGGAGCGGCTGTCATCACGGCAGTGTGCGTCGTTTGTATCCGGCGTGGTAAAAGATGCCTTCAGCCTGTGGCTTAATAGCAATACCGAGGCTGCGGAGCTACTCGCCGACCTGGTGATTAACAATGCCCAAACCCGGTTGCGTGCCAGCAAAAAAGTGGTGCGCAAGAAGGTGACCAGCGGGCCTGCATTGCCGGGCAAGCTGTCCGATTGTAGCAGCCAGGACGGTTCCCAGACAGAGTTGTTCCTGGTGGAGGGCGACTCCGCGGGCGGCTCGGCCAAACAGGCCCGTGACCGTGAGTTCCAGGCGATATTGCCGTTGCGTGGCAAGATCCTCAATACCTGGGAAATCGACTCCAACCAGATTTTGGCATCCCAGGAAGTTCATAATATTGCCGTTGCGTTGGGGGTGGATCCCGCCTCTGATGATCTCTCCGGGTTACGCTATGGCAAGGTCTGCATCCTCGCGGATGCAGATTCCGACGGCTTGCATATTGCGACGCTGTTGTGTGCCTTGTTCGTGCGTCACTTCAAACCCTTAGTGACCGAAGGCCATGTCTATGTCGCGATGCCGCCGTTGTATCGCATTGACATAGGTAAGGAAGTTTTCTATGCGCTGAGCGATTACGAGAAGCAGGGCGTGTTGGATCGTATTACAGCCGAAAAGAAGAAGGGCAAGGTCAATGTCCAGCGCTTTAAGGGGTTGGGCGAGATGAACCCGATGCAATTGCGCGAGACCACCATGGCCAGGGATACCCGGCGCCTGGTGCAACTGACGATTAGCCCGGGTGACGGAACCCTGGAAGTTCTGGATAAGTTGCTGGCAAAGAAACGCGCGGCGGATCGCAAAACCTGGCTCGAGCAGAGCGGCAACCTTGCGGCGCTCGCAACCTGATTGCGGCGCCAGGTAACACACTCATCTTACTAACCGACACAATGGCAATCGAGAGTAAACCAAATGAATGATGTGGTCGATTTCTCCGGCGATGAAATAGAGAAGATTGCGCTCAAGAAATACACCGAGGAAGCCTACCTCAACTATTCAATGTATGTGATCCTGGATCGTGCCTTGCCGCATATAGGTGATGGCCTGAAGCCGGTGCAGCGGCGCATCATATATGCCATGTCCGAGTTGGGTCTCAAGGCAACTGCCAAGTACAAGAAATCGGCGCGCACGGTCGGTGATGTTCTCGGTAAGTTCCACCCCCATGGTGACAGTGCCTGTTACGAAGCGATGGTGTTGATGGCGCAATCCTTTTCCTATCGCTATCCATTGATAGACGGACAGGGCAACTGGGGTGCGCCGGATGATCCCAAGTCCTTTGCCGCGATGCGCTATACCGAATCTCGCCTGGCTCCCTATGCGGATACGCTGTTGTCCGAACTTGGGCAGGGTACGGTGGACTGGACCCTGAATTTCGATGGCACGCTGCGCGAGCCGCTGGTGCTGCCCGCCCGATTGCCGAACGTGTTGCTCAACGGCAGTACCGGTATCGCCGTAGGAATGGCGACCGATATCCCGCCGCATAACCTCAAAGAAGTGGTCAGCGCCTGCATCCAGTTGCTCGATAACCCGCAGGCTACTGTCAGCCAGCTATGTGAGAATATCCAGGGTCCGGACTTTCCGACCCACGCGGAGATTATTACGCCACGCCGCGAGATTCTCGCGCTTTATGAAACCGGTCGTGGCGGCGTAAGGATGCGCGCGGTGTACTTGCAGGAGGGCAGCGATATTATCGTCACCGCACTTCCTCACCAGGTATCCGGGGCGAAGATACTGGAGCAGATTGCGGCACAAATGCAGGCCAAGAAGTTGCCCATGGTAGCGGACCTGCGCGATGAGTCGGATCATGAAAACCCCACCCGCCTGGTTATTACGCCCCGCTCAAACCGTGTTGATACTGACGCGTTGATGGTGCATCTATTTGCTACCACCGATCTGGAACGTACCTATCGTGTCAATATGAACATGATCGGCCTTGATGGCCGCCCCAGGGTTCGCAACCTGTCTGAAATACTGGGGGAATGGCTCAAGTACCGCACCGAGGTCGTGCGCCGCCGCCTGCAGCATCGCCTGGACCTGGTGCTGGATCGATTGCACATCCTGGATGGTTTGCTGATCGCGTTTCTTAATATCGACGAGGTCATAGCGATTATTCGCCATGAAGATGAGCCCAAGGGCGTGTTGATGGAGCGCTTTAGCTTATCATCGGTGCAAGCGGAGTCTATCCTTGACCTGAAGTTGCGGCACCTCGCCAAGCTTGAGGAAATGAAAATCCGGGGTGAGCAGAATGATCTCGACGAGGAGCGTGCCAACCTGGAGATAATCCTGGGCTCGAAAACCCGCATGAAAACTATGATCAAAAAAGAACTAATCGCGGATGCCGAGACCTTTGGTGACGAGCGTCGTTCCCCCATCGTCGCGCGCGGTGAGGCGCATGCATTCAGTGAAACCGAGCTGTTGACCTCTGAGCCGGTTACAGTGGTGCTGTCGGAGCAGGGCTGGGCGCGGGCGGCGAAAGGGCATGATATCGATGCGGCCGGCTTGGCCTACAAGTCCGGAGATTCTTTCCTGAAGGCGGTAAAGGGTCGCAGCAGCCAGAATGTGGTGTTCCTTGATTCGACCGGCCGTGCTTACACAGCTTCGGCCCATACCTTGCCTTCCGCCCGAGGCCAGGGAGAGCCACTGACCGGTCGCTTCGGGGTTCCCGCGGGCGCTCGTATCGAAGCTATGTGTATCGGCGATCCGCGCCAGTCGATTCTGCTGGCATCGGATGCCGGTTATGGCTTTATTACCCGGCTGGAAGAACTGGTGACGAAAAACAAGGCTGGCAAGTCGGCGCTGAGCCTGCCCAAAAACGCGCATGTTGTGGCGCCCGTCAATATCAGGGAAGGCGTTGATGAGTGGGTTGCCGCAGTCAGTAATGAAGGCCGCATGCTGGTGTTTGATATCAAGGAGTTACCGTCCCTGGCGCGGGGCAAAGGCAACAAGATTATCCAGATTCCCCCCAAACGCCTGACGGCGCGTGAGGAGTATGTCGTATCGGTAGCGGCCTTATCCGAGCGCGATACGCTGGTGGTCCATGCTGGCAAGCGCTATATAAAAATCAAATTTGCGGATCTGGCCCATTACCATGGCGAACGGGGCAGGCGGGGTAATAAATTACCGCGCGGTTTCCAGAAGGTTGATCGCGTCGAGGTTGAACGCACCAGCGCGCTAGACAAGGAGCCGGAAGCTTGAGCGGTCTAGTACTCATCAATGTATCAGGCCAGGATCGAGCCGGTTTTACAGCGTCCCTGTGTGACTTGCTGCGGCGCTTTGATGCGAGGATCCTGGATATCGGCCAGGCGGTCATTCACGACAGTCTGTCCCTGGGTGTGCTGGTGGCTCTGACGCATGATCGGGACGAGATTGGGTTGCGTGCGGACATTGATGAGTTGGCAAAGCTGGCGGCCGTTGATATCGGCGTTGAGCGTATCGCTGCAGAAGATTATGAGCGTTGGGTTAGTGCCCAGGAAAAGCCGCGCCATATCGTGACGTTGCTGGCGCGCAGTATCAGTGCGCAGCAGATTGCCCGGATCAGCGAGATTGTTGCCACCTTTGGATTGAATATCGACAAGATTAATCGTTTGTCGGGCCGGGTAGCCCTGGATGCTGATTTGAATACTGCCAAGGCCTGTGTGGAGTTTTCGCTGCGTGGCGATAATACGGATTTGCAGCAGTTAAGGGTGGCGCTGCTCGGTGCAGCCAACGAGTTGAATGTGGATATCGCCTACCAGGAGGACGATATCTACCGGCGTTACCGTCGCTTGGTGGTGTTCGATATGGACTCGACCCTGATCGAAGCGGAAGTCATCGACGAGTTGGCGAAAGAAGCCGGTGTCGGTGAGCGCGTGAGTGCGATTACCGAAAGCGCGATGCGCGGCGAGATTGATTTCAAGGAGAGCTTCAGCAGCCGGGTTGCGTTGCTTAAGGGCCTGGATGAAGCTGTGTTGGCGCGGGTGGCGGATCGCATCAATATCACCGAAGGCGCCGAGCTGTTAATCGGGACGCTCAAGTCACTGGGTTACAAAACTGCTATCTTGTCGGGAGGCTTCAGCTATTTCGGCAGGCTGCTGCAGGATCGCCTGGGTATCGATCATGTGTATGCCAATGAGCTGGAAATAGAGAACGGCAGGGTTACCGGCAGGGTTACGGGCGATGTTATTGATGGCGCCCGCAAGGCCGAGTTGCTGCGCCAGATCGCGAGCCAGGAAGGCGTTAGCCTCGAACAGGTGATCGCTGTTGGGGATGGTGCCAATGATCTACCCATGTTGAGTGTCGCCGGTTTGGGGATTGCGTTCAGGGCGAAGCCGCTCGTCAAGCAAACCGCCAAGCAGGCGCTCTCGAATATCGGTCTCGATGGCATACTTTACCTGATCGGGTTTCGTGATCGGGACTGGTTCCCTGATCCGGGTGAGTGAGACTGTTAATTTTTGTAAAATACTACAGCTCACGCTTGCATGAGGGCGGCATTTCTATAAGAATTCTCCGGCTGTGAGCAATTAAACAATTAAACAATTAAACAATTAAACAAGTTAGGTGGTGTGAATATGGATATGTTGGAAAGTAATTCAGATAAGGCAGTCGAGCTGTTGATGCTCTACGGCCCCAAGTTTGTGCTGGCGTTGGTGGTTCTGTTTGTTGGTTTTTGGATTATCAAGAGGGTCGTGGGTCTGCTTGGTAGTGTGATGCAAAAAAATGAGGTTGAGCTTACCCTCAAGCGTTTCCTTGAAAGCCTGGTAGGTATCATACTGAAGGCGTTGTTGCTGATCAGTGTCGCTTCGATGATCGGTATAGAGACGACTTCATTCATTGCGATAATAGGTGCCGCCGGCCTCGCTATTGGCCTGGCCCTGCAGGGCAGCCTGGCCAACTTTGCGGGCGGAGTGCTGTTGCTGTTATTCAAGCCATACAAGGTCGGTGAATTTATTGAAACCTGTGGACACATGGGAACGGTTCATTCCATCCAGATTTTCACCACGGTATTAAAGACCCCGGATAACAAGACAATCATTATCCCTAACGGCCCCATTGCCAATGGCAGCATCACAAACTTTTCTACTGAAGCGACTCGCCGTGTCGATATGGAGTTCGGGATTGGTTATGGCGACGATATCGATCACACGAAAAGTGTGCTGAATCGTCTTGTCGATGCCGATAGCCGGATCCTGCGCGATCCTGAGCCGGCGGTCTTGTTAGGCGCGCTGGCCGACAGTTCGGTAAATTTCAAAATGCGGGTGTGGGTCAATGCTGCGGATTATTGGGGTGTTTACTTCGATATGCATGAAAGCGTGAAGAAAACCTTCGATGCGGAAGGCATTTCCATACCGTTCCCGCAACAGGATGTGCATATGCACCAGGTTGCCGCCGGTTAACTATTCGGGCAGTGCTTGAACGAATAAAAAAAGGGCCCGTGAGGGCCTTTTTTTGTGGGGACGTGTTTTTTGTGCTGCCGGCCTAGTCCTCATCATCCTCTGTGGAGAAGTCATAATCCATCGATTTGCTGGGCTGCTGGATATAGTAGCCTTGAATATAATTGATGCCGGCCTGCCACAGGACCGGTAGCAAGCCGGCGCTGTCGACCATAGGTGCAATCGTCAGCTTGCCTTGAATGTGCAGTGCGCTAACCAGGTTCTTAATGTCATCCTTGCTGTCCGCATTCTTGTTCACCTCGGTGATAAAGCTGCTGTCGATCTTCACATAGCTGACGGGCAAATGCTTGAGGTTATTAAACGGGTTTAATGCGCGCCCAAAATGCGTTAATGCAGCCTTGCATTGCAACTGGTTGATACCTTTCACGAACTCCTTGGCCTCAGTCAGGTGCGCCGTGGCATCGGTTTCGCTAACCTGGAAGATAATGCTGTCACCCGGCAAGCGGGTTTCGTTTAACAATTCGCTGATCCAGGGCAGCAGGGAGCTATCCAGAATTGAGTCTCCCGACACGTTGATAAATGTGTGGGTCTTATGCCCTTCGTCGAGGTGCTTCTTCAGCTTGTAAATCGAGTTTTCGATCACCCAACGTTCGATCCTGGCAAGCAATCCCCTGTCCGTCGCGGTGTGGATGAATTCAGAGGGCGAGACATCGTTACCCTCTGCGTCAGGCATGCGCAGGAGGACCTCGTAATGCTCCCCTGAGTCTCCGCGCAGACTGACTACCGGCTGGAACACCAGCTTGAATAGTTCATTATCCAGGGCATTCTGCAGCTGGTCGGCGATCTGCGCTTCATGCGCCGCCTCCTGTTCGTCCGAGCTATGAATGTGAACGCCATCACCGCTACCGGTATTGGTCTTAACGAAGGAGGCGGCTTCCCGCGCTTTGTTTATGACGTTACTGGCGCTGGTGGTGTTTTCATTGAGAATGGCGATTCCCGTGCTGGCGGTTACTTTTATGTTCTCACCCGACACCTGAGAGGTATTGGCGGCGATCGCCGCACACAGCTTTTCACCTGCCTGCCCGGCCGAATCCGGATCACAACCGGGGAGCAATGCCGCGAAACCAAAATCATCATACCTGGCCAGTATATTTCCTCCGGTCACCATCTTGGCCAGGGTTCGCGCAACATCACCCAGAATCAGATTAGTCGATGCCGGACCGAGGCGACTCTTTAGGGACATGATGTCATCGAGCTGGATAAACAATACGGCACTGTTGTCGCTATTTTCCAGCGCTTGCTCAATCGCCTTGTCGACCTGATGGATAAACGCAGCCTGGTTCTTCAGGCCGGTCAGGACGTCCTGTTTAGACGTTCCTTCGGATGGCGCGTCGCCACCATCGGTGCGAATAAATATCTGGGTGCAGGATTCGCCGTCATACTTGGCAGAAGAAAATTCCATGTTAATTTCAAATAACGAACTGTCGTCGCGGATACCGTTGCAAACGAAATTATCTGCGTCGTTTTTGCCTTCCCTGTAGGCACGCAGGAAGCTCTTCAGGCCGTCCTGGTCGTTGCCGGACACCATGTCCATCAGCGGCATACCTTCGAGTTCATCAAAATCCGGATAGCCGAACAGTTTCACATAAGCTTCGTTTGCATAGATATGCATGCCGTCATGGGCATAGGCAATCGCGTCCTTGGAGTTGTCGAGCAGCAGGCGACAGCGTTTTTCAGCATCACGCAAGCCAATCTGGGCCTTGCGCTTGGCGCGCCGTTCATACAGGTTGGCGAGCTCGCGCAGCGCAACCAGCAGCAGCCTGGGGTGCTGTCCCATAGGCACGGCATCCTTGATGCCTGCCTCCAGCGCTGTCATCAAGATGTCACTGTCATCCTCTTCGGTTAGCAGGATTACGGGAATGTCCTGCTCCAGTTTCTTGATCTCGGACTGCAGTTGGAAGGGCGTAAAGCCAACTGATCGGTTGCTGGCAAAGCACAGATCCCAATTCTTTTGCTTAAACAGATCGGCTAATTGTTGCGGGGATTCGACCATCTGTGCCTGCGTGGCATGGCCAGAGTTACGAAGCAGGTTGATGAGGTCCTCAGCATCGTTTTGCGACGGATCCAGAATGAGTAGTCGTATGGTGTCCTGTTGCATTTGCATCAAAATTACGCTGCCCCTAGTCCCTTAATCGATCGTTATTGGTGTTGCGCGTCTCAACCGCAGCGGGTCGAATTCGCACGCTTCGCGATAGTAACGAGACTACGCAAACTCTGTTTGCCGGTGTGTTGGTTGCAGATTCGATGCTCAGATGTCCGGCCATATATCTTCACCCAGGTCATCGTCATCCTGGATCATGGCAGTCATTTCACTTTCAAAGACAAAGCGGCTGAACCGTGAGGTCAGGGTTTCCCGACCGGCCAACAACCCCTGGCTGATTTCGCCGTACTGATTGACCATTACTTTTAATCCATCCCGAAACGGCAAATTTGGCGTTATCAGGTTGGGGTAAGGGTTATTGTGATCCAGTGAGGGCATAATCAGGGCGCGAATGTAGTCTGACTTTCGTTTACCTCGCATCAAAACCTTGGCGCCGCAGGGGATTGCATTGGGCGCAACGATTTCCACTCCCATCAGGGTTTCTTCCGATGCCAATTGGTTTAGCCAGCGGACAACGCCGATACTCCAGGTATGCTGCACGCCCTCATTCACGCCGATAATTTCGCCGGTTTTAATTTCTGCGGGGATATCGTTGAGCCATTTCACGCAATAGCCGAACGGGCTGGAATCCAGGATATGGGCCTTGTAAGTTTCATACTCGACTCCGGCCCCGTGTTTGGTAGCGGCCTCGGCTTCCGGTGCTTGCTCTGCCCTGTAGCCGACGCCCGATGTGTTCGAGGCCTGGCGCATTGCGAGGTCATTAGTTACATCAAAACCGCCTGCCCAGCGATCCTGGACATCGTTGATCGATTTCACGTTGGCCGATTCAAACACTTCATTCGGGTCATCCTCGCCGGATTCTCCCTTATGCAACTGGGTCTCAAAATCAACCCCGCCCGCCACGAAGTAATGGGTAGCGCTGAAGCCGACACAAAGCTTGACCGGTTTGTCATTGGCAACACGGTTTGACTCGCGATCGGCAATCGATCCCCAGGTCTTGACCAGGTAGCGCGCCAAATCTGTTGTAACCGTTTGCGGTACCGTAATGCCTTTGACATAGGCGCCATCGGTAGCGTCCGCCTGGCGTAAATACTGCTGCAGCAGTTGCAGGAGGTCGGTGAAGTTAATTCCCCGCAGCATGGCAGTTATTTTCTGGTCCACCAAATCGCGATAAATCGGGGGTTTGTGGTTGCCGAGATCTACGACGAACTTTGTGTTATTGGTCGTCGGGCCAACACTGATATGTTGACACCAATATTCGCAGGCATTGAATAACGTCTTAATATCTTGCTGCTGCATCTGGTTCGGCTTGCAGCAACCCAACATCAACACTTTCTTATACACATCTGCGATGGTCGAATTGGTCAGGAACTCTGTGGTTGTGTCTTGTACAGCAATATCCAGCAACTTGTTGGATTCGCCAATCAGGTAAAACTGGTGCAGTTCCTGCCAAATGGCATCCGGCACCTTGTTGTAAAGCTGGGAGAATCTCAGGACGTTTTGGTTCAGCGCGCTCATCGCCCGATGCACCGCTAGCGCAGCGGTCTTTTTGGTTTTCCTGGCAGCAAACAGGTTCTTGGTTTTGGAGTACTCGTTGATAGCAATCTTGTAGCCAATCGCCAGGTTATTATCCAGTGCCATTGCCAGTCGCGCTATCTTGCGGGCTTTGTTAGGCAGCAGTAATGGCTGGTTGAGGTAATACTTGCTCAGCGCGCCGCACACGCTCACGATGGGCTCCCTCAGGATTTCAAGCAGGCTGATGCGAGTGTCGAAATCACAATTTAACTGATTGAGCTCAATAACCGCATGGTACAGCTGGCGCGACGATTCTCCGAGATTAACCATGGGCAGCTGGTTAATCCACTCGCTCATATGTTTCGGAATAGGTTCACAAAAGGATAGCGTTCCCAGCGTCCGGGTCGGGATTGCAAGTTGTTCTGCGGTTTTATCAAACGACATTAACAGCGTCCATTAGATCGTGCACCTCTCTAGTCGGGCGCGAAGACTCAATAATATGCTTTGGTAGCCTGTGCCAAAAAAGGCTGCAGGCTAGGGAAAACAAACCATAGTCCATTAAAAATATAGGTGACACAAGCGAATTTAGCCAGTCCCACTGTAAAATTTACTGGGCTGGTCAAAGCAGCGGTGCGATGATTGTTTTGGCTGGTTTTCCGGGTTCTTCAACCGCTAGCCTGGGTACGAGGTAACCGGGCAGCCGGGAGGCGACTTCACCCACTAGTCGCTGTGCTGCGGTTCGCTCCAGATCAAAGTGCGCAGCGCCATGCACTTTGTCCAGCAAATGCAGATAATAGGGCATTATCCCGAAGCCAAACAGCTTGTCACTCAATGCACACAATGTATCGACATTATCGTTCACACCTTTAAGCAATACACTCTGGTTGAGCAGCGTAACGTTGGCCCGGCGCAGATCGGCCAGGCCGGGCTCAAGCGCCGGGTCCAGTTCATTCTGGTGGTTAATGTGTAGCACCATAACGCTTTTCAGGCGGGTTTCGCCCAGCAACCTGGCAAGCTCGGGCGTAATGCGTTGCGGAATGACGACCGGCGTTCGGGTATGCAGCCTGATTCGCTGGATGTGGGGGATATCGGCGATAGCGCCCAGCAGTTCAGCGAGTTTGTCGTCGCTCAGCAGCAGCGGGTCGCCGCCACTGAGAATGATTTCGTTGATGCCGGGTCTGCTGCGAACGTAGTCCAGGGCCGCTAGCAGGTGGCTATGGTCAAGACGGTTTTCCTGGTACGGGAAGTGACGGCGAAAGCAATAACGGCAGTTAATGGCGCAGGCGCCAGTGAGGATCAGTAGGACACGACTGCTGTACTTGTGGACCAGCCCGGGCAGTACTGCGGCATCGGATTCGTGTAATGGATCATCGCTATAGAATTCGCTACGCAGGTGTTCCCGGGTGGTGGGCAATACCTGGCGTAGCAGCGGGTCATTCGGGTTTCCGTATTCGATGCGCCTGGCAAAACCGCGCGGGACGCGCAGCGGGAAATCAAGGTCGGTGGTGTCGAGATCCGGAATGTCAGCGCTTTGCATGCCGGTGAATGCCAGCAATTCCGCTACCGAAGAAAGTGCGGAGCTTAATTCAGACTGCCAATTATTGGGCTGCACAGAGGGCACGGTTCGATGTATCATTACGCCGTTTGATTTGATCGCCATAAGGTTTATATAAGAGAGGAAAGATGGCCAACTATTCTACCAATGAATTTCGTTCGGGTCTTAAGGTTCTGCTGGAGGGTGACCCCTGTAGTATCCTGGAAAATGAATTTGTTAAGCCCGGCAAAGGCCAGGCCTTCAGCCGGGTTAAGTTTCGTAACCTGAAAACCGGCAGGGTATGGGAGCGGACCTTTAAGTCCGGGGAGTCGCTAGAGGGCGCCGATGTCATGGAACTGACTATGGAGTATCTCTATAACGACGGCGAATTTTGGCATTTCATGAGGACTGACGGCTCTTACGAGCAGTTGCCGGCCGATAAGAATGCAGTGTCGGCAGCGCTGGACTGGCTCAAGGAGCAGGAAGAGTTTACGGTCACTCTCTGGAATGGTGCCGTGCTGTCGGTTGAGGCCCCTAATTTTGTCGAACTGGAAGTGGTCGAAACCGATCCCGGGTTGAAGGGCGACACGGCTCAGGGCGGAAGCAAGCCTGCGACCTTGACGACCGGCGCAGTCGTGCGGGTCCCATTGTTCGTGAATACCGGTGATGTCCTGCGCATCGATACCCGCACCGGCGAATACCAGAACCGGTCGAGCAAATAGCTTCGGCGGCCAGTCGATCCCGTCGCGCTTGCTGTGGTTAATCTCCAATGCTGAGTAACGGCGACTGGCAGCCAACTGCCTCAGCTGAATCGCTCAGGCTGCGGGCTGGAATGTACCAGCGCATCAGGGAATTCTTTGCACAGCGCAAGGTGCTGGAGGTGGATACCCCGCTGCTGGGCTCGGCGACCGCAAATGAACCTCATTTGGCGAGTTACCAGGTTGCCGGGCAATCACTATTCCTGCAAACATCTCCCGAATTTGCTATGAAGCGCTTGCTCGCCAGTGGCAGCGGCCCGATCTACCAGATATGCAAAGCGTTTCGCCATGGCGAAAGTGGTGTGCGGCATAATCCCGAATTTACGCTGTTGGAGTGGTACCAGCCTGGCTTCGAGCTTACCCGCTTGATGGACGAGGTGGTGGCGGTTACAGCGATGTTCCTGGGTGATATGGCGGTCGAGCAACTCTCCTACCGGCAAGCTTTTCTGCAGTTTCTTGATATTGATCCGCACCGCGCCGATATCCACCAGCTCAGGGCGCTGGCAATCCGCTGCGCCAATTATGATGGCGCAGCGGATGATACTGACACCTTGCTGGAACTGCTTATGAGTCATGCCATCGAGCCCCACCTGGGGCGCGGCGGACTCACCTTTATCTACGACTACCCGGCTAGCCAGGCGGCACTTGCCCGGGTTGAGGCGGATGCCGAAGGTGTCCGGGTGGCGCGACGTTTTGAGCTTTATCGCGATGGTATGGAGTTGGCAAACGGCTACCAGGAACTCACCGACCCGGTTGAACAGCAACGCCGCTTTACCGACAACCGGGCGCGGCGTAGCGCTGCGGGGCTGGTGGATTACCCTGGAGATGGTCGGCTGCTGGCGGCGCTGGAGGAATTGCCGGAATGTTGTGGCGTCGCATTGGGTCTGGATCGTCTGCTGATGTTGCAGGTCGGTGCCGCCTCGATCGATGAGGTGCTGGCGTTCCCGATTGCCAGGGCTTAGGAGTCTGTCGGACTTAGGCTGAATCTACTCGGCTTTGGCATCCTCGACAACTGCTCCTCGACAACTGCTCCTGCGTTGTTCTACTACCTTGCATCCATGCACATATGCGTTGTTCTACTACCGTGCGTCCATGCACATATGCGTCGCTCTACCTCCTGCATCCATGCAGTCGTGCGGAAAAGCCGCTCACGTAATAGAGGCAGCTCATGATTTGCGCTCTTCCTCGTTAAATGGGCGCACCATTCGCCTCGAAAGAGCCCAAAATCTGCCTCAAATCGGACTTTCCCTCGCGACGAACACCGAAACCCGACAGGCTCCTTAAGAGCCTGTAAAACTATCAGCATGGCTTAGGCGGCCTGAAAAATACCCGCAAAAATGACGGGTTTTTTTACAGTTTGCTGATGCAGGTTTTGTAACCTGTTGATTTATATGGGTGGCATGGTTATTGCTTTATCGTTTTGGATGGATTTACAATAGAATCAGGAGCAACAAGGGCGATCAGCGTAAAAGTGAAATATTTCACTATAATTATAAAAGAGAAATGCACTAAAAAATGACTGCACTGGCAAGATCTGGGGAAGCTAACCAGCCACCTTCAAGATCGAACAGGATATTTAACAGGGACAGTAGTTGGTATTTTAGTACCCGTGAGGGTAAAAACGCGGGACCTTATGATAGTCGCGGTGAAGCCGAACAGGCGGTCGTTGACTTCGTTGATTTCCTGCGCGTCGCTGATTGGGATACCCGAATCAAATATCTGGCCGCAATTACGGCCACGACACATACCAGGCTTACCTGACTAATCGGTTAAGGCTCGCCTTTAACCTGCGCGACGCTGCTTTGCGAACATTGCTGGCAAATGCATGACTGACGGTTTTTTGTGCGGCCGAGCTCAAGCGCCGTGTCGGGGAGCTTTACGCTGCTACACCAGCAGTTAAAAGGCTTCCCGTTGTCACTCGTTGCTACACCACACTGATTGGGTTGCTCGCAGAGCGGGCAGAGTTGGGCCGCTGTGGCCGATCTCCGGGATAGGTTATCTGTACCGGTCATCGTATCCGGCTGCGCTATGGCATCCTGAGTGGCGACTGTTTGTTTGGCGGCCATGCTGGTTAACCGGTTGCGTCAGCGCGCTCTTCGGCGCTGGCGAGTAACTGTCCCATTGTTACCGTATCGTCGGCTTGCAGTTGCTCGTGCCAGGCGATGCTGTCCCGACCAAACAAAAGGATTACGGTAGAACCCAATTTAAATCGACCCATCTCATCGCCCTTGTTCAGTTGAATGGGGGTGTGGTGATCCAGCTCCCTGAGTTGCCGCTTCGGAGGCGCCACCAGGCCTGCCCAGACGGTCTCGATGCTGGCTACGATCATTGCTCCGACCAGGATCATCGCCATCGGTCCGTGCGCGGTCTCAAACAGGCACACCAGACGCTCGTTTCGGGCAAATAAACCGGGCACGTGGCTGGTGGTCAGGGGGCTGACCGAAAATAGTCGACCGGGCACATACACGCTGTGCTTGAGTACCCCGTCGACCGGCATATGAATGCGGTGATAGTCCTTGGGCGACAGGTAAATCGTGGTGAAGCTCCCGCCATCAAATTGCTCCGCCAGCGTTTGCGAGCCACCGATGAGTTCGCGGGTGCTAAAGCTATGCCCCTTGGCCTGGAAAATGCGGCCATCTGTGATGTTTCCCAATTGGCTGATTGCGCCATCCACCGGGCAAGCGACGCTCCCCGGGTCCTGTACAAAGCTGCGGGCATCGGCTTTGAGCGCGCGGGTAAAAAAGTCATTAAAGTGCGCGTAGGAGGTGGGATCCGGGTTCTCGGCCTCGTCCATGTTGACGCCGTAGCTGTTGATGAAATAGCCGATCAGGTGATTCTTGAACCACGGCCAGCGACATTCTGCGACCAGACCCGCCAGGCGCGATAAACTGTGATGGGGCAGGACATATTGTCCCAGCATAAACAGGAAGTTTTTGATAATAGTCTCGCTCTGTCAGGTGGATGTGGCGATGGGTGTGTCTGGGTCGTTGCCCCATTCACCCCAGGAGCCGTCGTAGGCGCGGATATTCTGGAACCCCAGCAGCTTGCCCAGCAGGTAGGTGAATCCTGAGCGGTGGTGGGTCTGGCAGTGGGTTACGATCTCTTTATCGCTGGTAATACCCAGCTCAGCGAGTTCCTGGCGAATATCCTCCAGGTCGCGAATACGTAACTGGCGGTCCTGCGCCATGCCGCGGGTCCATTCGTAATTCACGGCGCCGGGAATATGCCCTGCGCGTGCCGCGTTCTTTTTTACGCCGCTGTATTCGCCCGGTGAGCGCGCGTCCCATATTACCAGTTCCGGGGAATCCAGGTTATCCAGCAGGTATTGCTTGGTTACCCGGGGTTGTTCGTCGATGTCCAACCTTACCGGTTTGGAGAACGGCATGCGGGGCGTGGTTTCCGTTTCCAGCCCGGCATCTACCCAGGCATGAATGCCGCCGTTCAGGTAGGAGTATTGTTTATGGCCGATGATATCCAGGGTCCAGATCATACGCCCTGCCCAGCCGCCGCCTTCATCGTCGTAGACCACCACGTGGTTGTCTTCAGTGATGCCCAGGTAATTGATGAGTCTGTCCAACTGTTGCGGTTCCGGTAACATGCCGACGCCCGGCGGTTTGCCGGATATCAGTGCGCTGCTGGGGACATAGACCGCGCCCGGCACATGGCCGACCAGGTAGGTTTGCTCCTTGCACGCCAAGTCGATGACTGTCAGCTGCGGGTCGTCCAGCACCGCGACCAGTTGCTCAGGCTCGATCAATAAGGGTAAGTTCTTAGCTGTTGTCATGGGCTGTTCGGATCGGGATTTAAAATCAACTCGGTGAGTATGGAATTCTATCGCAATGGTGATAACCTGTCAGTTCCCCACTTGATTTTGATTTTATGCGCCTCGCCAAACGTATCCGCCAGATTCAACCCTTTCATGTGATGGAACTTGCCCGTCGTGCCGGTGAACTCCAGGCCGAGGGGCGGGATATTGTGCGGATGGATTTGGGTGAGCCGGATTTCGCGACACCGCAGCCGATCGTCGATGCTGGCATCGCCGCGCTGGAGCAGGGCCGGACTCGATATACCCCTGCCACCGGGCTGTCAGTGCTGCGCGAGGCGATAGCCGCATTCTATGGCAACCGGTACGGGATTGAGGTGGCGCCGGAGCAGGTGATTGTGACACCCGGCTCCTCTGGCGCACTGCAACTAGCACTGGCATTGTTGGTCAATCCGGGAGAGGGCGTACTGATGGCTGCCCCCGGCTATCCCTGCAATCCGAATATTTTGCGCCTGGTCGGCGGTGAGCCGCAGTTTGTGGAAGTCACTGCGAATACGCATTATCAATTGGATGCGCAATTGCTGGAACAGCATTGGCAAGCCAATAGCGCGGCGGTGCTGGTGGCGTCCCCCTCCAATCCCACCGGTACCCTGATGCCAGTCGCGGTACTGGAGGAGATTCTGGGGGTTATTGACGCGCGCGAGGGTACCCTGATCTCAGATGAGATATACCACGGCCTGACTTTCGGTTGTGAGGCGGCGACGGCGCTGGCGTTTTCAGATCAAGCCTTTGTGGTGAACAGTTTCTCCAAGTATTTCGGCATGACCGGATGGCGCCTGGGATGGTTGGTCGCCCCCGCAGCGATGGCCTCCAGCCTGGAGAAGATGGCGCAGAATCTGTTTATTGCAGCGTCGACCATAGCCCAGCATGCGGCGATGGCGGCCTTTGATTCCGCGACGCTGGAGATTCTTGAGCAACGCCGGGAGGTATTCCGGCAACGGCGGGATTTCCTGTGCCAGGCATTGCCAGAATTGGGTTTCACCATCGACGTCAAACCCGAAGGAGCATTTTACATCTATGCGGGCTGTGAAAAATTCACCGACGATTCGATGCGGTTCTGTCATGACCTGCTCGAGAAGCACGGTGTTTCGATTACCCCCGGCATTGATTTCGGCTCGAATTATTCGGCCACACACGTGCGCTTTTCCTACACCACCAGTATGGAGCGCCTGGAAGAGGGGGTGAATCGACTGGCCAGGGCGTTGCCATGAGTGCGGTGAAATGAAGTTTCCGAATTCACTTATCGAAGCCACGCTGATGCGTCGTTATAAGCGCTTCCTGGCGGATGTCGAGCTGCCCGGGGGTGAGAAAATCACCGTCCATTGTCCCAATACCGGCAGTATGCTCGGGTGCGCGGAGCCGGGCTCCCGGGTCTGGCTGGCCCATTCCGATAACCCGAAACGAAAGTATGCCTACACCTGGCAATTAGTGGAAACCGAACCCGGCCAGCTCACCTGTATTTACTCGGCCCAGGCCAACACCCTGGTGAAGGAAGCCCTGGGCGAGCATCGATTGGCTGGACTGGATAATTACCCGCAGGTCGACAGCGAAGTGCGTTACGGCGTCGAAAACAGCCGCATCGACTTCCTGCTGTCGCGAGACGAGCAGCGCTGTTATGTCGAGGTCAAGTCGGTGACGCTGCATGTGGGAGATGGCCTGGGATTATTTCCGGACGCGGTGAGTAGCCGGGGTGCGCGGCACCTACGGGAATTGCAGGCGATGGTTGGCAAGGGCCAACGAGCGGTGTTGCTTTATGTGGTACAAAACACCGCGATCAACCGGGTCGCGCCAGCCTGGGAAATTGACCCGGCCTATGCGCAGGCGCTGCACGATGCCGTGGGCGCCGGAGTTGAAGTGATCTGCTATGGCTGTGACATATCTGCGGCGGAAATCAGGCTTGGCGCGCAGTTGTCCTTTAGCCCCGAGTAGTATCCGGTTTCGTAGTGAGTTTGCGAGTCGTCGCAACCGGTACGAAGTCCTGGTCCAATAGTACCTGTTCATCTACCAGTTCGAAGGCCACCCGGGTGAGGGGCTGGCCGCGGCAAGGGCCAGCAATACAGGCGCCGGTCTCCACCTCGAACAGCGCGCCGTGCATGGCACATTGCAGGTAGGTTTCGTCATAGCTAAAAAACTTGTCTTGCTGGAAATCCAGGTTTACGCCGAAGTGCGGGCAGCGATTCTCATAGACGAATATCCGGGCATTGCGGCGTACCACCACGACCTGGCCACCCCGATAGGGAAACCCTTTGGCTTGTCCTTCAGCAATAGCGGACAGTTGGCAAAGCGGTGTGGTCAACCTGGAACCCTCAGTTGGACAGGGAATTTACGGGAAATCTCGGCGTGCCAGGCAAGGCATCGCTCGCAGGTAATGGCCATTTCCTGGGCAAGAGCGATAACACGGCCTGCTGGGCTGAGAATTTCTGTAAAACCCTGTAGCAGACATCAGTTCACCCAATGAGTGACTGGAATAATTTAACTATTAAGGACTATATCAATAAGTTACACAAATACGAGCGGTCAACTGCGGAATCCAGGTTCAACCTGTCGCCTCTTGTTTGGCGTTATTCTCAGCGTATTCATCCAGATCGGACAGGTCGTTAAATTGCTCCTTGTCCATCATGCCTTCGCTGTTGGCAATCACGGCGGTCACCATGGAATCGCCTGCTACATTCACGGCCGTACGCATCATGTCCAGCAGTCGGTCCACGCCGATAACGATCGCAATGCCCTCTACGGGCAACCCGACTTGCTGCAATACCATGGCCAGGGTGATCAGGCCAACACCGGGCACACCGGCTGTTCCGATGGACGCGAGGGTTGCAGTGGTAATGACCATCAGGTAGCCGCTGAGGCCGATATCGACGTTAAATGCCTGGGCGATAAAGACGGTAGCAACCCCCTGCATGATCGCGGTGCCGTCCATATTGATGGTGGCGCCGAGGGGCAGGGTAAAGGCTGCGACGGAATTATCGATACCGACCCGTTTTTCCGCAACATTCAGGGTGACGGGCAGGGTTGCGCTACTGGAGGACGTGCTAAAGGCAAACAGCAAGGCAGGGCGAATGTTTTTGAATAAGGTGAGCGGATTGAGCTTGGTGAACCCGTAGAAGAGCAGGGAGTAGACCCCCAGGCCATGCAGCAATAGCGCCAGGACGACGCAGAAGAAGTAAGCAGCCAGGTCCATGATCGCACCGTATCCCAGGTTGGCAAACAGTTTGGCTAGCATGCAGAACACGCCGTAGGGTGCCAGGTGCATCAGGATAACGACCATCTTCATGATCACTTCATTGAATTCGTTAAAGATCTCCTGGACCTTGCGGCCCTTGTCGCCGCAACGGGATACCGCAACGCCCATCAGCAGTGAAAAGACAATGATCTGCAGCATGTTGCCCTCGGCCATCGCCTGGATTGGATTGGAGGGGAAAATGTTGATCAGCACTTCCTTGAGTGACGGGGACTCTGTGGCAACAAAGCTGACTTCGTCGGCCATATTCATTCCCACACCCGGCTGGATCAGCGCCGCTACTGTCAGGGCCAGGGTGATCGCAACGGCGGTGGTGAAAACGTAAAGCAACAGGGTTTTGAGCGCCATATTCCCCATCCGTGCATTGTCACCCAGCGCCGAGCAACCACATACCAGGGAGACGAATACCAGAGGCACAACCAGCAGTTTAAGCGATGCAACAAAGATGGTCCCAACCACATCGAAGGCGCCGTCCACCAGCGCCCATCGCACCCATTCGCCCAATCCCTCGGTGCTGCCGATGATCAGGTTCAGCACGATGCCCAGGCCCAGGCCTGCTACCATGCCGATTAATATGCGTGTGGTGAGATTCATAGTTTCATACCCCTATTTAGTTCCAACGACCTGATAATTAAGGATTCAGTGAGCTGCGTCTTGTCTAGAATCATCTGGCAAACGCTGCATCTTAAATGATCAGGTGGTTGGAGTGCTAGTCCAATGATGGAGCGACATGCAGGCCGCCATCACTGGCGTGTGCATTCAGGCCCCTTGGCATCTTATAAGGTGAGTCGGCGCCGAGAAAACGCTGGAATACTTCGTCATAATTGCCCACCTGGCTGATAACCTTATCATGCCAGCGTGGATCGAGGCCAATGCTGATGCCCTTGATGCCCGCCATATCCCACAGCCCCTTAATGTCCCGGGGGATGCTCTCCAGCGACTCGGCGCTGATGCCTAATTGCTCGGCACTCAGCATCAGCGCAAGCGTCCAGCGGATGATCTTGTACCACTCCACATCGTCGCTGCGCACCAGCGGCCCGGTGGCGCGTATGGCAATTTTATCGGGCAGCATACGGGTGTTGAGTTCGGCCGGTAACA
This sequence comes from uncultured Gemmatimonadales bacterium, assembly GCA_964195105.1. Classification (GTDB taxonomy): domain Bacteria; phylum Pseudomonadota; class Gammaproteobacteria; order Pseudomonadales; family IMCC2047; genus CAMYKE01. Next base: position 38,797 of record CAXMOT010000099.1, read on the forward strand.
GGGTCGCCAGGTAATGTAGCTGGGCCAGGTCGGCCGTTATCGCGTCGCAGCGCTGCTGTTCAAATGCCTTGGCTGCGGCTTCAATCGAGTTCATGGATACCAGCTTCAGTTCCAGGCCTGCGGCCGCCATAAACAGTTCCAGGTTTTGGTTGTGGTCCTGGTCATCATCGATGCATACCGATTTGTCCTGTAAATCCGTTGCCGTGTAGGCGTCCGCTTCATCACGGACCAATAGCGTCTGGCTGGCGAAATACAGTGGTTCAACAAACATCAGTCCCTGTGTGGTATCGGTCCCAAGTGCCATCCCGGAGTGGCGCACGACGATATCCAGGTCGCCGGATTGCAGGGCTGCATGGCCTTTCTCAAGCGCCAATGGCACGAAGCGAACCCGGGTGGCATCGCCGAGGGTTGCGGCCGCGACCGCATGACAGAAGCTGACTTCAAGCCCTTGCCAGTTGCCAGCGTCTTTTACCGAGAATCCGGGTAAGCTGCTGTGCACGCCGCAGTTGAGAAAGCGCTTTTCCTTGATCCTGTCCAGTGTTGACGCGGCGCTCAGGTTGCTCGCATGCGCCATCGCGATGATAAGCAATAGGGTGAAAAGCGTTTGTAGGGGTGCGGCGGAGACCTTCAACCTAGAAACCTCGGTTGTGCATACTTTCGTGATCCAACTGAGGTTTCTAGGTTCATAGTTCAGTGGCTACAAATCTGGGCGGATGGGGAGAGTAGAATGCCGTTACTCTATGCGGGCGCGTTGCCAAGTGCAAGTGGCCGCGGCGTTCAACTGCGTGGAAGCCGGGCAGCGGTCAGTCGCGCAGGCTGATGCAGGGCCAGCCTTGCTCCAGCGCGTGTGCCTGAAGCATTTGATCGCCATCAACCACGACGGGATTCGCTACTGCTTCGAGTAACGGCAGGTCATTGATCGAATCGCTATAGGCATAGCTGCCGGTCAAGGTGACCTGGTGGTTGTCGAGCCACTGTGACAGTCGCGTAATCTTGCCTTCGCGAAATGAGGGCGTACCCGCCACGCGGCCTGTATATGCACCATCGACTATTTCAGGTTCGCTGGCAATGAATTCATCGATGCCGAGCCGTTTGCAGATGGGCGCCGCTACAAAGCTGTTGGTGGAGGTGATGACCAGGCATTGATCACCCCGTGCCTGGTGTTCCAGCACCAGTTCGTGGGCCTTGGGCAGCAGCATATGCTGGATTTTCTGCGTCATGAACTGTGTATGCATTTCGTTTAGCGCTGCCATTGAGTGCTCTGCCAGTGGTGCCAGCGCAAAAGCCAGGTACTCCTGGATATCCAATTCCCCTTGCTGGTACTGCTGGTAAAAGTGGGCGTTTCTCTGTTGATAGAACTCGCCGTCGACGACTCCCTCCTCGACCAGGAATTCCCCCCAGGCATAATCGCTGTCTCCCGCGATCAGGGTATTGTCCAAATCAAAAATGCTTAATGCCATATTATTCCTCAATGGTTTCTGGTGTAGCACGGGTCACATTATAACGACTTTATGATAGGGTTAGTCGATCAACATCAATCCATATTCGCGCAAGCGCATTTGTCGTCTCGGGTTAAGCTGGGTAAATGGTGAGGTAAATAGTCAATTATTTCTAACGGATTATCGATACCTGCCGGTTTTCAGGGGCAGCGATAGAGCGAGTATCCAAGGTGCTAAATTGTGATAGATTCAGACGGGTTTCGTCCCAACGTTGGTATCGTGTTGACCAACAACTGGGGACAAGTGCTATGGGCACGCCGTATAGGCCAGAACGCCTGGCAATTTCCCCAGGGTGGTATCAAGGAAAACGAACTGCCGGAAGAAGCATTATATAGGGAGCTGCAGGAAGAAGTCGGGCTCGTCGAAAGTGATGTCCGGATTCTTGCGCGTACCCAGGGTTGGCTGCGTTATCGCCTGCCGAAACGGTTGCAAAGAACCGCCTCGAAGCCTGTCTGTGTCGGTCAGAAGCAAAAATGGTACTTGTTGCAGATGACCGCTCCTGATGAAAGGGTCAATTTCAATGGCTCTGAAACCCCGGAATTTGAAGATTGGCGATGGGTTAGCTATTGGTACCCGATCAGCCAGGTGGTGTTATTCAAGCGTGATGTTTATAGACGGGCGTTAAAGGAATTATCACCATGGCTGTTACTGCCATGACAGGGAATTAACCAGTAAATGGAAGATAGATGCTAGATACGCTGCGAAGTATAGTCCAGGCGGTGAACGCCGCTCAGGATCTTAAGACGGCGCTCGGGATTGTGGTTGCCAAGGTATTGGTCGCGCTCGATACCAATGCGTCGGGTATTTATCTGCTTGATTCGGAAACTGATGAGTTTGTCCTGCGTGCAGCGCGAGGCCTGAAGCAGGACGCGGTTAGCAAGGTCCGGATGAAGCGCTCGCAAGGCCTGGTCGGGCTGGTGGGAACGCGGGCCGAGCCGCTCAATCTTGAGGATGCCGCCGCGCATCCAAACTTCCAGTATTTTTCCGAAACTGGCGAGGAAATGTTCAGCTCTTTTCTCGGCGTGCCAATCATTCATCACAGGAATGTACTCGGCGTACTCATCGTACAAAGTCATGACCAACGCAAATTCGATGAAGAGGCGGAGGCGTTCCTTATTACCCTGGCGTCCCAGCTGGCAGTCGTGCTGGTGCACGCCGAGGCAACCGGCGCGATCAAGGAAATCACTGAAACCGGCGCCAGCAGCCTGGTTAAATTCGAAGGGGTTCCGGGCGCTCCGGGTGTCGGTCGAGGTACCGCCGTGGTGGTATACCCCGCCGCCGACCTGGATGCCATACCGGATCAGGATGCCGCCGACATTGACGCAGAGCTGCAGAAATTTGCAGATGCCCTGGGCAGCGTCAGGCGGGATATTACGGAGTTTAATGATGCCCTGTCAGGCGACCTGGGCGTTGAAGAAAGGCTCCTGTTTGATGTGTACCTGAAGATGCTCGACGATAACGCGCTCGGCGGCGAAATTGCGGCGGTAATCAAGCAGGGTCAATGGGCGCAGGGCTCGGTGCGCACGGTCATTCAGGAGCACGTCAAGGTGTTTGACCTGATGGAGGACCCGTACCTGCGCGAGCGTGCTTCGGATATTCGGGACCTGGGGCGCAGGATCCTGTTTTATCTCGACGAAAAACAGCGGCCTGAAACGGACTATCCGGACCACATTGTTCTTATCGGTGAAGAACTAAACCCGACCGACCTCGCTGAAGTCCCTCGAGAGCGGCTCGCCGGGCTGGTTACCCATCGCGGCTCCCCGAATTCACACATCGCCATCCTCGCGAGAGCGATGGAAGTGCCGATGGTGGTCGCCGCTAGCGACATGCCCGTGCGGGAGATGAACGGGCTGGAAGTGATTGTCGATGGTTACCAGGGCAAATTGTTCCCTAATCCTTCGGCCGAACTCGGGCAGCATTTCGCCAGCGTCATCGCGGAAGAAAAGGCCATGGAGCGCGGGCTCGAGGCGCTGTCCGGATTGCCAGCAGAAACCACCGACCAATACCGAATCCCACTGCGGGTGAATACCGGGTTGTTGTCGGATGTGGCGCGTTCCCTGAATCGGGGTGCGGAGGGTGTCGGCTTGTATCGCACCGAAGTGCCGTTCATGATGACCGACCGGTTTCCCAGTGAAACGCAGCAGACAGAGTTTTATCGCCAGCATCTGCAAGCGTTCGCACCTCATCCTGTGACCATGCGTACGCTCGATGTGGGGGGGGATAAAGCGCTGCCTTACTTCCCGATTGACGATGCAAACCCTTTCCTTGGTTGGCGCGGCATCCGCATCACCCTCGATCACCCGGAAATCTTCCTGGTGCAACTGCGTGCCATGCTCAAGGCCAGTGAGAACCTGGATAACCTGCGCATCATGTTCCCTATGATCTCCAACGTCACCGAAGTGGAAGAGGCCCTGCACCATCTTCACCAGGCCTATCATGAGGTTCGCGAAGAAGGCTTTGATATCGTTATGCCGCCGGTCGGCGTGATGATTGAGGTGCCGGCGGCGGTCTACCAGGCCCGGGAGCTGGCACAGCGGGTGGATTTCCTGTCGGTGGGCAGTAACGACCTCACCCAGTACCTGCTGGCAGTCGATCGTAATAACAGTTACGTGGCCGATCTGTATCACCCGTTCCACCCCGCGGTGCTCAAGGCGCTTAAGTCGATTGTTAACAAGGCGCACCTCGAGAATAAGTCGGTTAGCCTGTGTGGTGAGTTGGCTGGTGATCCTCGCGGTGCGATCCTGCTATTCGCGATGGGGTATGACGAATTGTCGATGAATGCGGCCAGCCTGCTCAAGGTCAAGGCGGGAGTACGTAGCGTCAGTATGAAGGAAGCTCGCAAGATTCTCGATCGCGTCATGCAACTGGATACCGCCGATGCGGTGGAAAGCCAGTTGAACATGGCGCTTGCCGAATTGGGTATCGTGCAGATCGATAGCCGAATAGAGAAATAACCTGGGACAGATACGTCCCGGCCCGGTTATTGAGTTTTGATGTTAAAGCGATACTCCTGTACATCATCCGGACTGCCGCTGGCGAGGAAACCCTGTTCATAGAAATGCACCGAACCGTGGCGGGTAATGCTCAGCACGGTCGTGGCCCTTGTGCCATAGTCGGACGTATTTATAAACCGGCTGGACAGAATGCGCTCCCACTCCAGCCCTACCCCCGTATTTGGTAGCTGCTGGTCTGTGGCGCGGCGTCGGTCGCCGAGCATCGCTACGATGCCGGGTACGTCGGGCGCGGGTTGTAACAGGTGTTGAAGCGCCTGCTTCGCTTCCTGGACTTTCGGCCACGGCGTATCCAGTCCGGCATTGCTTAATCCGTATAGCCCCGCTTCAAGGCGCACCAGTTCGCCATCGTCGCTGGATAAATAATACAGGTTCGCGGCATCGCCAAAGATAAGGTTGAAGCCGTTGTATAGATCCAGCCCTGGCTGGATTTTTTTGTAGTATTGCGGGGGCGTCTCTTCACCTGTGAGGAAATCTCGTGTAAGTTTGCCCCTTGATTTTGCGGATGTGTTGTTGCTGGAGGGCGCGCGAATATTGGTCACTGCTGCGATGCGACCGTGCCGGGAAATGCCCAGCCAGGTGCCGCCTTGTTCAAGGTCCCGTCCACCAAGAACCTGCGGAGATTCATCCCAGAAGTGTGCGGTTTGCGACGGTCGTCGATAAAATTCGTCCCTGTTTGCTGCCAGGACCAGCGGGTGTTCGGCATGTTGTTGCAGTGATAATAGAATAAGGCACATCGCAGCGAACCCCGGGTTGCTTGATTATCGGAACCACTTCATTGCAGGATGCCATCAACCATTTTCAGGTGGCGCCTCGCCTCGCACCAGCGCATGGTGTTAAGGAATAGTTATGCTGACTTACCCTAACATAGATCCGATTGCAGTCGCTATCGGACCGCTCAAGATCCACTGGTATGGATTAATGTACCTAGTGGGTTTTATCGCCGCCTGGTGGCTGGGGAGTCGGCGCGCCGGCACAGCGGGTGCGGCATTAACCAAGGACGCGCAGGTCTCGGACCTTATCTTTTATGGCGCGATGGGGGTCATCCTCGGCGGCCGGTTTGGCTATGTGTTGTTCTATCATTTCGATTATTTCCTGCACAAGCCATGGTGGTTGTTCTACGTGTGGGAAGGGGGCATGTCGTTCCATGGTGGTTTAATCGGGGTGATCCTGGCGCTCTACCTGTATGGGCGCAAGCTCGGTAAATCGTTCTTTGAAATGTCGGACTTTACCGCGCCGCTGGTGCCGATCGGCCTGGGTGCCGGACGCCTCGGCAACTTTATCGGTGGCGAGTTATGGGGAAGAGTCACGGACGTACCCTGGGGTATGGTATTTCCCGGTGCAGGTGATGCAGCTCGGCATCCGTCCCAGCTCTACCAGTTCTTTCTCGAAGGTGTGGTGCTGTTTGGGATCCTGTGGTGGTTTTCATCCAAACCGCGGCCGCGTATGTCGATATCCGGTTTGTTCCTGCTGGGTTACGGCGTGGCAAGGTTCGTGGTGGAATTTTTTCGGCAACCGGATGCGCACCTGGGCTATATCGCTTTTGGTTGGCTCACCATGGGGCAATTGCTCTCGTTGCCTATGATTATCATCGGCGTGCTATTCATCCTGTGGGGTTACAAAAATTTCCCCGTCGCAAAGGGAACCAGACCGTGAAGCAATACCTGGATTTAATGCGTGATGTGCTTGATAGCGGCGCGCATAAGGATGATCGCACTGGCACCGGTACCCGCTCGGTATTCGGCCGCCAGCTACGGTTTGATCTGGCCGACGGCTTCCCGCTGGTAACAACCAAGAAGTGTCACCTTCGCTCTATTATCTATGAGCTGCTCTGGTTTCTGCGCGGCGATACCAATATTGGTTACTTAAAGGACAACGGCGTTTCTATCTGGGATGAGTGGGCCGACGAACAGGGCAACCTGGGGCCTGTGTACGGAGAACAGTGGCGAGCCTGGCGCACGCCTGACGGCGGCAGCATCGATCAAATCAGTAATGTGATTGCTCAGCTACGAAACAATCCGGACAGTCGTCGTATGATGGTGGTGGCCTACAATCCGGCGGTTGTGGATGAAATGGCGTTGCCGCCTTGCCATTCGCTGTTCCAGTTCTATGTCGCCGGTGGCCGGTTGTCTTGCCAGCTCTACCAGCGCTCCGCGGATTTGTTTCTCGGGGTGCCGTTCAATATAGCGTCCTATGCGCTGTTGACCCATATGCTTGCCCAGCAGGTTGGCCTGGAGCCCGGAGACTTTGTGCATACCTTTGGTGATTGTCACCTGTACAACAATCACATCACCGATGATATCGTTTACGCGCAGTTGCAGCGTGATCCCCGGCCGCTGCCGCAGCTGAATATCAAGCGTAAACCGGAAACCCTGTTCGATTACGAGTTCGAGGACTTCGAGGTGCTGGGCTATGATCCTCACCCCGCGATCAAGGCACCTGTGGCAGTTTGAAGAATACGCTATACTCACTGCAGCGACGCAACGGGGGAGCACATGACGAATACTCTAACGACGCAAGAGCGCAGAGCCAGTAAACGAATTAGAGCCGTACACCTTAGCGCAAACCTGTGCCACAGGAACTTCCTGCGGCGCCAGTTACGCCGCCGTGATGCCGCGGTCGTGGATTTCAGCAGGAAAGGCATCGCGCTTTGCACCGACAACCGTTTCCGGGTGGGTGACAAGATCGAACTCCAGCTAAAGTCCAGTTCAGAGCAGATTACCGGCATAAATGGAATTGTGCGCTATGTGGCTCGGGAGCACGGTGAATACAGCCTGGGGATCGAGTTTGAGGCGGGCCGCCGCAAGGAGGGAGGCGATAGCGAGAATTCCAGTATCCTGCGTTGCATGGAAAAGGTCGTAGAGCACCAGTTAGCCTAGTACTACCTTAACGGAGTGCCAGACAACCATGATTTCACACCTCGAGCGTAACGCGCTGCTGTGCGGGCTTATCCTGGCCCTGGGGGTGTCGCTAGTCCGGCCCTTTGATATGCTCACCTGGTTTCTGGAAACAGCGCCGGTGATTGCCGGCCTGCCAATTCTGGTGTTTACCTTCAAACGTTTCCCGCTCACTCCCCTGGCCTATCGACTGTTATTCCTGCACGCGCTGATCCTTATCCTGGGGGCCCATTATTCCTATGCTCGGGTGCCGCTGGGTTTCTGGTTGCAGGACGTCTTTGAATTTTCACGCAATAACTACGATCGATTGGGACACATTGCCCAGGGATTTGTGCCGGCAATCGTGGCTCGCGAATTGTTGCTGCGGTTGCATGTAGTGGCGCGTCGCGGCTGGCTGTTCGTGATTGTTGTGTGCATTTGCCTGGCCATCAGCGCATTCTATGAACTCATCGAATGGTGGGTGGCGCTGGCTGCGGGGCAAGCGTCAACGGAGTTTTTGGGCACCCAGGGTGATCCCTGGGATACCCAGTGGGACATGTTCCTGGCGTTGGGCGGAGCCCTGGTCGCATTGCTGACACTGGCCAAACCCCACGACAAGTCACTGGCGCGGCTGGCGCAGTAGGCCCCCATGCCCAACGCTAACCACACCCGGAATTCCAGCAACAACCCCAACCAACTCAAGCGGGCCCTGGGATTACCCCTGATCACCCTGTATGGCATCGGCTCGATCATCGGTGCCGGTATTTACGTGTTGATCGGCAAGGTCGCCGCCCAGAGCGGACTCTATACTCCCTTTGCTTTTATGATGGCTGCCGTTGTGGTGACCTTTACCGCCCTGTCCTACGCCGAGTTATCCAGCCATTTCCCGCAAAGTGCCGGTGAATCGGTCTACGTCGACCAGGCGTTTTCCCGCACTTGGCTGACCCTCGGCATGGGCATTGCGGTGGTGGTGATCGGCGCGGTGTCTGCCGCGACTATAAGCCGTGGCTCTGTGGGCTATGTGCAGGTGCTGCTGGATTGGCCTGGCTGGGTCCTGGTCGTCCTGTTCGTCGGCCTGATTACTTTCATCGCCTGCCGGGGGGTGCTGGAGTCGGTCGGGGTGGCGGCGGTCATCACGGTTATCGAGGTGCTAGGGATTATCGCCGTATTGTTTGTGACCCGGGATGCATGGCTGCGCAGTGACGTGGAGTGGGTGCGTTATACACCCGGGTTGTCGATCGAGCATTGGCTGGCGGTCTCGGCCGGCGCATTCCTCGCCTTCTATGCCTATATCGGGTTTGAGGACATGGTAAACATGGCAGAGGAGGTCAAACGCCCGGAATCCAATTTGCCGCGGTCGATCGTGCTGGCGCTTATAGTCACCACGCTGCTTTATGCCCTGGTCGCCTGGGCTGCGATCAATACGCTGCCGTTGGCTGAGCTGGCCGTATCGGAGGCACCCTTCGCCAGCCTGGTCGCAGGGTCGGATCTATTGCCGGTATGGCTAATCACCCTGGTTAGCCTGGTCGCGGTTACCAACGGCGCGCTTATCCAGATCATTATGGGTGCGCGAGTGCTTTACGGACTGGCAGGTAAGGGATTGCTGCCAGACTGGTTTCATCAGGTTCATCCGTTGCGGCGAATTCCCGTGAATGCGACCGTCGTTATCGGTGCGGGGGTGCTGGCTTTGGCGCTGCTGTTGCCGCTGGAAATGCTGGCAAGGATCACCAGTGCGATTACGTTATTGGTGTTTGCGTTGGTTAACCTGTCGCTGATCGTTATCAAACGACGTCGGCGGAAATCGCCGGTCGCATATCCCGCCGCAAGCCAAAGCAGGGTCGACTTCCCGCAGGCGGTTCCGGTTCTGGGGCTGGTGCTCAGTTGCCTGTTCCTGGTGGCGCAATTATTTTAAGGTTCGCGCAGCCGCAATCTCCCGTTTCAGGTAGCATGGGGTTTACCAACCATTCGGGGAATAAATGAGTGAAGTTGTCACTGATCGTGGCGTTGGCGGAGAATCGGGCTATTGGGATTAACAACGCGTTGCCCTGGCACCTGCCAAACGACCTGAAATACTTTAAGGCGGTCACGATGGGCAAGCCGATCATCATGGGCCGCAAGACCTACGAATCCATCGGCAAGGCGCTGCCGGGCAGAACCAATATCGTGATTAGCCGGGATTCGGAGTTCAGTGCCGAGGGCTGTAAAAGCGTGATCTCGCTTGAGGCCGCGATCGAACTGGCCGAGAGTATCACGTTGATCGATGGCCAGGATGAGGCCGTAGTAATCGGCGGCGAGCAGATCTACCGACTGGCGCTGCCGTTGGCGGACCGCCTGTACCTGACCCGGGTCGCCGCCGAGGTCGCGGGCGATGCCCATTTCCCGGAGTTCGACGAGACCGGGTGGCGGGAAGTGGTGCGGGAAGACTATGCGGCACAGGACCCGAATCCCTATGCCTACAGCTTTGTGGTGCTGGAGCCTGCCGAACTGACGGCGTAACCACCTGTTTTGGGCGTTGCAGTTGCATATTCCCCTTCTTCTTTTGGTTTCATGGCCTATGGGCATTAGGGCGGGCTCGATTTATACTAATCAATGCAGGGTTTGTCGCTATGGCCGAAAAAACGCCGGAGATGGCGCAAACCGGCCATGCAGCCCGTCACCAGAGGAATCATTTGGTGGCGCTAAAACGAGCGGATGATGCAGCGCATACAATTAAATATTAAGCAGCGACTGGTCCTTATATGCCTCACGGTGGCGACCGTGACGCTGCTACTGGCCTCGGTTGTGTTCATCAGTAACCAGATCATGAGTTACCGGGAGTCGCTGATAAACCAGTTGGTTTCGGCGGGCCAGGCTATTGAAGTCAATGTACGTGCCGCGCTGGTGTTCCGGGATAAGGAAGCAGCCGCGCAGAATCTGGCCAACCTCAGCGTCCTGGATCACCTCAGGCACGCCATCATTCTCGATAGCAACGGCAACCTGATGGCCGAGTACAATGCTGGCCACCCCCTGACTGCGCAAGAGCGCGAGACGCTGACCTCCCAGGAGTTACGGGTTGGTGAAGCCGACCAGGGTTTGATTGCCGATGCCGGCTATTCGTTCTGGTCGGGGTACCTGAAAGTTCGTCTGCCGATTCGCCTGGATGACAGACTGATCGGTTCTCTGGAGCTCTATTCCGACACATCACCGGTCCGACAGCAAATTCAATGGACGATTATGGTGTCCGGCCTGGTGCTGCTGGGTGCATTGTTATTTGCCTATTTCCTGTCGGCACGATTGCAGCGCATGGTATCTGCACCGCTGGCGCACCTGCTTGGCTCGATGAAGTCCGTGTCCAGGGATCACCACTATGAGACCACGGTTACCAACGATCGTACCGATGAGATCGGCGACCTTATCGATGCATTTAACGAAATGTTGCGGGAGGTGGATAAGCGGGATAAGGCATTGGCGCGCAGCAATGTCGAACTGGAGCAGAAGGTTAAAAAGCGTACGGCCGAGATTCGCGCAACCAACAGGGCCCTGGAGGAGACTGCCAAACGCCAGAAGATGGCCAAGGAAGAGGCCGAGCGCGCCAGTCAGGCCAAGGGCGACTTCCTCGCCACCATGACCCACGAATTGCGTACCCCGATGAACGGCGTGTTGGGCATGCTGCGCCTGGTGCGGGACACCGAGCTCGACGGCAAGCAGGCCGGATATATTGAGATGGCCGAAAACTCCGGCAAGATCCTGTTGGACCTGATCAATAACGTACTGGATTATTCCAAAATTGAGGCGGGGATGCTCGAACTCGAGGCAGTGTCCTTTGACCTGGAGGTAGTGCTGCGTGAGACGATGAGCCTGTTTCGGGAGCGTGCGACAGAAAAGCGCCTGGAATTAAGCTGCATCGTGCCCGAGAGTATGCATACCCAGGTGATTGGTGATCCGTTGCGGCTGCAGCAGGTATTGATAAACCTGGTGGGCAATGCAATCAAGTTTACCGACCAGGGGCGGATTACACTGGAGACTAGCGTTTCCAGCCAGGCCGGCGATATGGCTGCCATTGAGTTCAAGGTGAGTGATACGGGCGTTGGCATCAGTCCTGAGCAACAGGGCAAGATATTCGACGAATTTGCCCAGGCCGACAGTTCAATCAATCGTCGTTTTGGCGGCACCGGGCTCGGCTTGGCGATTTCAAAACGTATTATCGAGGCAATGGGCGGTGAGCTCGCATTGCAAAGCGAGCGGGGTATGGGCGCGAGTTTCTCGTTCCTGGTGGACTTCAAGTGTAGCGAGGAGCGCGAATCCAGGGTCAGTGCCGACGCTGCGAGTGAAAGCACCGCGCAGGGCGAGGATTTGGCGGGCGCAGGGCTTAAGGTGTTGCTGGTGGAAGATGACAAGATCAACCAGATGGTCGCCCACGCCTTGCTGGAAGGTCTCTCCTGTAACGTCACGGTCGCCGAAAACGGCAGTAAGGCACTGGATACCTTTGCCAAGACGAAATTCGACGTGGTGTTTATGGATTGTTATATGCCGGGTGTGGATGGTTTGCAGGCGACCCGCGATATCCGCCAGCTGGAGCGCCGGCGCACTGCGGCGCGTACTCCGGTGATTGCATTAACTGCGAATATCGGCGCGGAGATACGCGACCAGTGTCTTGCGGCGGGCATGGACGATTTTCTGAGCAAGCCCATCATGCAAGAGCAACTGGAAAAGGTGCTGAAGGATCTTGCCGAATCTAAATCTACCGAGCCCGATCCGGGCGGACTCGGTAGCGCAAAAACGGGTTAGCGGCGTGTCAGGAATCGCCGCCGCAGATCACTGACAACTGGATAATAATCCTGGGAGCCTGTCCGAGAATAGACTGATCTACTGCGGCAACCTCATTTTGGCCCTTTTTTCCGCTTATTTTCGGCAAATAGAATAACTATTCTTCTCAAATAACCAAAAAAAACAACTCAAAATGATGTTCCCTCGCTACGATCGCTATCCTCGGACAGGCTCCTAGTCTTTGTCGGTCACCGCGCCCTCGGATGCGGACGTTACCAATTTCGCATACTTGGCCAGAACGCCACGCGTGGGTCCCTGTGGCGCTGACCAGCCGGCCATGCGCTGCTCGATAACTTGCTCCGACAGGTGCAGGGAGAGCTCACAGCTTTCTGCATCAATGGTGATCTGGTCGCCATCTTCGATGATAGCGATCGGGCCGCCCACTGCCGCCTCGGGGGTGACGTGGCCAACCACGAAGCCATGGCTGCCACCGGAGAAGCGTCCATCGGTGATCAGTGCTACGTCATCGCCAAGTCCCTTGCCCATGATGGCCGATGTGGGGCTGAGCATTTCCCGCATTCCCGGGCCACCCTTGGGTCCTTCGTAGCGAATCACAACGACATCCCCGGCAACCACGTCGCCGTCGAGAATCGCATTCATTGCCGCTTCCTCACTGGCATAGACCTTGGCGGACCCGGTAAATCGCAGACCCTCCTTGCCGGTGATTTTGGCAACTGCGCCGGTGGGTGCCAGGTTGCCATATAATATCACCAGGTGGCTGTCTTTCTTGATCGGGTTGTCGAGGGGCCTGATGACGTCCTGCTGCTCCGGATAGGGCGCAACGTTAGCGAGGTTCTCCGCCATTGTCTGGCCGGTTACGGTGAGGCAATCGCCATGCAGCAAACCTGCGTCGAGCAGCATTTTCATCAGTGGCTGGATGCCGCCAATTTCGATCAGCTCCGACATCAGGTACTTGCCGCTTGGTTTCAGGTCCGCTAATAATGGCACCCGTTTACCGATGCGAGTGAAGTCTTCCAGGGCCAGTTCAACATCCGCCGCATGGGCCATTGCCAGCAAATGCAGCACCGCATTGGTAGAACCGCCCAGGGTGATCACGACCGTAATCGCATTCTCGAAGGCTTCTTTGGTCAGGATGTCCGAGGGCTTAATGTCCTGTTCGATAAGCGCGAGCACCGCTTCGCCGGCACGCCGTGCGTCTTCGTCCTTGGTATCGGAGATCGCATTCTGTGCTGAACTGTTCGGCAGGCTGAGTCCCAGCGCCTCGATCGCGGAGGCCATGGTGTTGGCCGTATACATGCCGCCGCAGGATCCGGGGCCAGGAATGGCCGTCTTTTCGACATCCAGCAGTTCGATATCCGACACGGTGCCCTTGGCATGGCCGCCCACGGCCTCGAATACCGAAACGATGTCACGGCGCTGCTCGCCCGGCAGTATGGTGCCGCCATAGACGAAGATTGAGGGACGGTTCAGGCGTGCCATTGCGATCACGCAGCCTGGCATGTTCTTGTCACAACCGCCGATGGTTACGAGTCCGTCGAAGCCTTCTGCTCCGGTGACGGTTTCGATTGAATCCGCAATGACTTCCCGGGATACCAGTGAATAGCGCATGCCGGGGGTTCCCATGGAGATACCATCGGATACCGTGATGGTATTAAAAATCACACCCTTGCCGCCCGCACTGTCGACTCCCGCCGCCGTGTCGTCGGCCAGCCGGTTAATGTGCATATTGCATGGCGTGACCATGCTCCAGGTCGACGCTACGCCTACCTGCGGCTTGTGGAAATCCTCTTCGGTAAAACCCGTCGCCCGCAACATGGCGCGGCTCGGCGCTTGCCTGACACCATCGACTACCGGGGAGGAGTATTTCCGTGTGTTGTTATCGCTCATATTGTTACCTGTACACCTGGTCGTTTACTTCGTATTTGCGCTACGCGCATGGCTATCTGGTTAACCGCCGCGCAAGGGGGCGACAATATTAACATTAAATCGAAGCCAGCAAAGTGCAGCGCTAAATTTTTCACGCTTATTGGCTTTTTTTCGCTAGAATGAGGATAGGGAACCTCTGGATAATACCTTGATGCCTCTGGCTTACAGAGACTTGCCGGATTGCGGCGGCTTTGCGCAGCAATGTCCAGACCTTGGAAGCGAAGCCAACAAGGAGCCGGCCAGTCTCTGAAAGCCCCGTGGGGCGAGGCCTGACAGCCTCATCTGCTGTGTTGGAAGCTTTGCCAATGCAATAAGCATTGGCGGCAACTCCCGCCTTGCAGCTAAAACCTTCAGGTCACGCAGAGGTATTAAGGTATTATTCAGAGGTTCCCTGGCTAAACCGTAATAAACCCTGCTCAATCGGGAGCCTTGCTTAGCAAATGAAAAACG
>CAXMOT010000100.1:0-15016 GCA_964195105.1 uncultured Gemmatimonadales bacterium
CTGTCTAAATGGCTCCTCGAGCTGGGCTCGAACCAGCGACCCAATGATTAACAGTCATTTGCTCTACCAACTGAGCTATCGAGGATCAAAATTGCAGAGGCGCGTATAATAATGACGTTTCATTACCCGGTCAACAACAAATACCACTTCCCGCTCAGACTTTTTCGAGATTCAATTCCTGGAGGTATTGCTTGAACTCTTCGCTCAGCTCTTTGTGTCGCAGCCCATACTCGACTGTGGCTTTTATATAGCCCAATTTACTGCCGCAATCATAGCGGGTGCCGTCGAATTGATAAGCCAATACGCGCTGCTCTTCGAGTAATGTACTGATTGCATCGGTCAGCTGAATCTCGCCGCCGGCGCCCGGCTTGGTCGATTCCAGGATAGACATAATACGGGGCGCCAGAACATAGCGGCCGACCGCAGCCAGTTGGGATGGCGCCTCCTCAATCGAGGGTTTCTCCACCATCGAATTAACCCTGTGAACGCGCTCGGATACGGTCTGCACATCCATGATGCCGTAACGACCGACGTCTTCCCTCGGAACCTCTTCAACCGAGATCACGCTGCTATGCATCTCTGCGGCGATTTCGGCCATATGGGACAAACAGCCCTTGCCTCCGGTGTAAATCATATCGTCCGCCAGTAATACCGCAAATGGCTGGTTACCGATCAACGGCTTGGCGCACAGCACCGCATGACCCAGGCCTAGCGCCTGTGGCTGGCGAACATAAGCACAGGTGACACCCGGCGGAATAATATTGCGGAGCATCTCCAGCACATCGGTCTTGCCGGATTTCTCCAGCTTGTCCTCGAGCTCATAGTTTGAATCAAAATGATCCTCGATCGAACGCTTGGTGATACTGGTGACGAATACCAGCTGGGTAACGCCCGCCTCAATGGCCTCTTCCACCGCATATTGGATAATCGGCTTATCCACTACCGGCAGCATCTCCTTGGGACTTGCCTTGGTAGCAGGTAGAAAGCGGGTGCCAAGGCCGGCAACTGGAAAAATTGCAGTACGTACTTGCATATAGACCCCTTGTTCAGTGTGTTTGGTTTAACCTTTGTCCGGGATACAGCGCATCATTGGCGCCCCGGAAACTTCGCAATGTTAGTGTCGAACTCAGCAATGTCCGTCGTTGTGCTTTCGTTCAATATCGCATCAACAAACTCATGATCTGGCCTGTACCCCACAATCGAGTGCAACAGGATCGCCCGGATTTTTTCATTATCGAAATTATCGCAGGCGCGGTATAGCTCTTCCGATATTTGCTCGATCTCATCCCATTCAAGCCGCATCTCCCGGGCACGCAGGATTTTGCTATGCTCAGTACCGGAGAGGTTATCGCCAATCATTAACTCCTCACGCAATTTCTCCCCCGGGCGCAATCCGGTAAACTTTATCTCTATCGACCCCAGCGGATTATCCTCGTCCTTGACCTCAAAGCCCATCAGGCGAATCATCTTTCCGGCGAGGTCAACGATTTTCAGCCTTTCCCCCATATCCAGAACAAAGATGTCGCCACTGCGTGCCAATGCCCCGGCCTGGATCACCAACTGCGCCGCCTCAGGAATAGTCATAAAGTAACGACTCACCTCCGGATGGGTCACCGTAACTGGCCCCCCGCTCTCAATCTGGCGGCGAAACAATGGCACCACTGAGCCCGAGGAACCAAGCACATTGCCAAACCTGACCGCACAAAAGGTCGTGGCGCCGGGCTCCAGCGCTAACCCCTGGATCATTAATTCCGCCAGCCGCTTTGTCGCGCCCATTACGTTGGTGGGGCGCACCGCCTTGTCCGTGGAAATCATAACAAAATCCTTTACCTTCGCCTCGATCGCCGCCTTGGCCACGGACAGCGTGCCGAATACGTTGTTTCGTACCCCGGCAATAATATTATGCTCGACCAGGGGCACATGTTTATACGCAGCGGCATGGTAGATAACATCGACCTTATAGTAACGCAGCACCTTTACCAGCAGGGGTTTGTGGCGAATTGAACTAAGTAATGGAACGATCTCGATCTCTTCAGATCCTTCCATCAGGCTCAGTTGGCTGTTGATGTTATAAAGGCCAAATTCGGAGATATCGAACAGCACCAGGCATTTAGGTCGCACCTTGATGATCTGCCGGCACAATTCGGACCCGATCGAACCCGCCGCACCGGTGACCATAACACTCTTGCCTTGAATGCATTTACTCAGCAAAGTATCAAAAGGTGGCACTGCATCCCGCCCAAGCAAATCCTCAATCTCAATATCACGCACTTCCTCCAGATTGAGCTTGCCGGACAACAAATCAGGCATTGAGGGTACGGAACGCACATAGACCGGCAAGTCTTCCAGGCGATTCAATATCGCCTGTCGCTCGCTGGCGCTGATCGATGGCATCGCGAGAAAAACCTGGGTAACTCCCTGGTCCTTAACCAGGCCTTCCAACTGACTAGAGGAATAAATCTGGATACCACCAAGGATACTTCCGCTAAGGGCATTGTTGTCATCGATAAAGGCAACTGGCAGGTACTCGCCGCCATCCTTGATGGCCGATGCCAACTGCAGGCCGGCACCACCGGCGCCATAGATCGCGATAATGCTGCGATCGGTATAACTCCTGGTAAGCCAATGAAAATACGCGCGAATAAAAAACCGGCTACCACCCACATAGAGCACGGATATCAACCAGAAATTAATGAATACCGATCTGGGAAAGCCCGGCACGCGGAACATCAACACCAGGATCATCAGGGAGATAGTCGCGAAGGTGACACCCTTTAATACCGCGAACGCCGCCTGGGGGCCCATGTATCGGACCACCGCGCGGTAAAGACCCAGCCGGATAAACGCCGGAATCGCAACCACCGGCGCGACCAGGAACCACCAGATAAAGCGCTCTGGCTCAAACTCTTCAATACCCAATCGCATTGCGAATGCCGACAGCAACGCCAGCGGAATCATAATGGTATCCGCGGCGACCATTACCAGCCGCTTGTACCTGCGGTGCATCTGGAACAATTGGTTATGGATTGCGCCTAA
The DNA here is from genome assembly GCA_964195105.1 of uncultured Gemmatimonadales bacterium. Lineage (GTDB taxonomy): Bacteria > Pseudomonadota > Gammaproteobacteria > Pseudomonadales > IMCC2047 > CAMYKE01. Next base: position 3,037 of record CAXMOT010000100.1, read on the forward strand.
CATCACTATCAAAGAACCCTTTTGTTAACTTACAAACAAACCTGCATTCGACTGACCCACTTAAGCAGGCACTGGACACATCCACAAATTAAACCCCATGACCAGCGATAAGTCTAATCACTATAATTACATGGCAATAAACACCGCGCCGGGTTCGATTGCACTCAACCTAGTGCGAGCGCCCGTACTGGTCATCAAAGCGGACAATATCGTCCTCACCAAGGTAACTACCGGTTTGCACCTCAATCAATTCCAGCGGAATCTTGCCGGGATTTTCGAGACGGTGCTTCATGCCAATGGATATATAGGTCGATTCATCTTCATTTAACTGGAACACCTCGTCATCACGGGTTACCTGCGCACGCCCCTTGACCACGATCCAGTGTTCCGCCCGGTGGTGATGCAACTGTAACGATAACGCAGCGCCGGGGTTGACAATTATACGCTTGACCTGAAATCGGGGGGCATTGGCTATCGACTCGTACGAGCCCCAGGGACGGTACACCTGGGTGTGGTTTATGGTCTCCGGGCGCTCCAATGCATTGAGCTCGGTAACGATTTTCTTAACATCCTGCACCTTGTCCTTATTGGCGACCAGGACGGAGTCGGCGGTTTCAATCACGACCAGGTTCTCCAGCCCCACGCAGGCGACCAGTCGCGATTCAGCGCGCACATAGGAATCCTTGCTGTCCTTCAGGATCACATCGCCACTGCAGGCGTTACCATCAGCATCCTGCTCACAGGCATTCCAGATCGCATCCCAGGCGCCCAGGTCATTCCATGGCGTCGCAAGCGGCACCACAACGGCGTTATCGGTTTTTTCCATGACCGCATAGTCAATGGACTCCGACTCGCAGCGCTGGAATATAGCAGGATCAATGCGTTTGAAATCAAGATCCTGGGTTATCGAGTCATGCGCCTCGACACACACTTTCAGGATTCCGGGCGCATGTATCGCCAATTCATCAATCAGGGTCGCGGCGCGGAACATGAAAATCCCGCTATTCCAATAGTATTCACCGCTATCAAGATACTTCCTGGCAGTATCCACATCAGGTTTTTCAACAAACTGGTCAACATCGAACCAGTCGGAATCCTGTGCCTTACTGCCCTTATCTCCTTTAACATAGCCATACCCGGTTTCCGGTCGGGTCGGCACAATACCAAAGGTAACCAGCTTGCCCTGGTTCGCCTGCTCAAGCCCAACACCGATCGCCTCCTGGAATAGCTCTTCCGATGCGATCAGGTGATCCGCCGGGCACACCAACAACACGGCATCCTCATCTTCCTGGTGCGCGGCCAAGGCTGCCAGAGCTATAGCAGGCGCGGTATTCCTGGGCAGCGGTTCAAGCATAATCGCCGGATCCTGCACCTTAACCTGGCGCAGTTGCTCGGCAACCAGAAAGCGATGATCCTCATTGCACAGCAGGATGGGGCTATGCAGACCACTCAAACCCTGTAACCGGGCGATGGTCAGTTGCAGCAGTGACTGGTGCGAATCGAGCATGGGAATGTACTGTTTTGGATACTGGTCTCTCGACAGCGGCCACAATCGGCTTCCCACGCCACCGGCTAAAATAACTGGAACTAACAAATTATCATCCCTCTAAAAACTGGAAAATCGATCACTTGAGCTATATGCAGTATAAGCGCGCGCTGGCGCGACGCAACTGTCCATAAAAAAAGGCGCTATGATAGCGCCTTTTTTCTGCTTTTAGGAATTATTCTAAAAGCTCAGCCTGCTCCGATTTTTCTGCAGGGTAGCTTCACCGACACCCTTGACCTGCAACAGGTCTTCGGCACTTTTGAAGGGCCCGTGGCTGTCACGAAAGCTTACTATCGCCTGCGCCCGTTTAAGCCCGATGCCCGTCAGCACCTCGGCAATCAGCTCGGCGCTGGCCTGGTTGATATTGACCTGCGCCTGCTCGGATGCAGCAGCCAGCTGCTGGCCCGCGGCGGGTGCAGCTGTAACAGGTAACGCAAGAGTGGTAAAACTTGAAATAACGAGAACAGCAATCCAATTGCTTAATTTCATAACGACGCTCCTTGTCGATAGTGATAGTGAGTGCGATTAATCATTAACCGCATTTCGATGCTATCAATTTCCCCCGCACACTTCAACCTTGATTCGCCGCCTGGCCGCCGTTAAGCGCAAAACCGCGGCGCGGCCACTACCCTTCTCTCAATTCCTGGATTATTCCTGCCAACGCTGCCTGGGGATCGGCAGCCGCGGTGATCGGCCGACCGATTACCAGGAAGTCGCTACCTGCCGCGAGGGCTTGTTGCGGCGTCATTACCCGCTTCTGGTCTCCCTGCTCTGCGCTGGAGGGACGAATGCCCGGTGTCACCAGCTGGAAATCCGGGCCCAACATGGATTTCAGTACCTCGGCCTCCTGGGCAGAGCAGACCACGCCGTCGAGCCCGCATTCCTGCGCCAACGCCGCAAGACGCTGAACCATCTGCTGAGGGGTGGCGCTGATACCCACCTCGATCAGGTCCGTCACATCCATGCTTGTCAGCAACGTCACCGCGATAAGCCGTGGGCGCGGGCCGGAGCATTGCTCAAGCGCCTCACGCGCTGCAAGCATCATACTGCGGCCGCCGGTAGCATGCACATTGAGCATCCACACGCCCAGGTCGGCCGCTGCAATCACAGCCTTGGCAACGGTATTGGGAATATCGTGAAACTTGAGATCCAGAAACACCTCAAATCCCAGCGCCTGAACTTGCTCAACGATACCCGGGCCGCACCGGGTGAAGAGTTCCTTGCCAATTTTGAGGCGACATTGCTGTGGATCCAACTGACGGGCCAGCGCCAATGCCGAATCGGCACCAGGGAAGTCCAAGGCTACTATAACAGGTGACAAATTAGTGATTTCCTATAGTGAAGAAACCTCGGCACAAATCAGATGACGAGTAAAAATGGCTAAAATCTCTCTGCTTTTCGTTGAAAAATTGACCAATAGCGAGCTATTGCCTGCATTTCCCACCTCAATCAGAAAGATTTTAGCCATTTTTCTTTCGCCCCTGTTTTATGCAAAGATCTCAGTGAACAAACAATAAAAACATCCGGCGGTTTTGCACAATTACTGCGCTCGCTACATTGTGCAAAGGACTCTCCAGGGATTACTCCCCCTCAATGCCATAAATCGGCTTAATCTTGCCCCATTGTGAGCAACCAGGGCACTGCCACGAAAGCTGTTTCCCGGCATACCCGCAGTGCGAACACTGATAAACCGGTTTCGACTCCAGCAATTGGCCGGTCAAGTTGCGGAGGTCCTGCAGTGGTGCCCGATCCGCGCTTGTCGCCTGCTCTGCCAACAACTCAATGAGCCGCTGCACGCCCCTCAGTGATGGCCGTTTGAGCAACTGGCCTGCGATAAAATCATGCGCCTGGGCCTCCATACCCGGAGCACCATATAGCAGGTCGGCCACACTAAACGCCACCGTAACCGACGGATTCTCTTCCAGGCAAGAAAGTAAAAACTTTTCCAGCTCCTTTTCTTTTCCTAACTCCCGATAGCACTCTGCCAATTTGGGTATCGATTCTGGCAGGTACGCAGGATCCTGGTCTTTCACCCGCTGGAACGCCTTGATGGCTTCGCGGAAATGCCCGGTCTGGGTTTCCAGGTGCCCCTTCAACAAGCTGGCGCGGACACAATTCTCGTCATAACGTAACGCCTGCTTAACCTGCCTGCGCGCCCGGTTGAATTCGCCCCGGTCTAGTTGCTCCACGGCAACCTCGCAACAGAAGTGTGCCAGTACCGGACCAATCCGATTGCCAACCAGGGGTAACAGGTCAAGCCCAACCTCAATAGCAAGCTCCCACTCTTTCTCCCGCTGATAGACTTCCATCAACAATTCCAGGCTGCGGGGTTTGATCTCACCCGACTCGACGCTTAATTCCTTCAACAGTCGCTCGGCTCGATCGAGTAACCCTGCGACCATATAATCATTGGCTAATTCGAAGCGTACCTGGGAAGAAACCGCTGCAGGCAAATCCGACCGGGCCAGCAAGTTTTGATGCACGGCGGTGGCCTGGTCCACCTGTCCGCGCACGCGAAATAACCGCCCCAGGGCAAGGTGGGTCTCCACTGCGCCGGAGTTCACATCCAATGCCTTACTGAATGCTTCGATGGCCTCGTCGGGCTGCTCCCTGAGCAAATGATTAAGCCCGCGCAGGTAATCGTCCGGCATTCGCGCCAAACCATCGGAGCGCCTGCCGGACTCACGCCGCCCTAACCACCAGCCAATAGCGATGGCTATGATTAAGGCGATCAGTAGCAGGATATCGTCCAACTCAACTGGACCGAAGGGTCGCAAGTTCCTTTTGGCACTGCGCAAGGTCCCTGTTGACCTTCAATTTCTGCGCCTTGAGCTTGGTAATCATTACCAACCCCATCACCAAACCGAGCATTCCGCCAAGCGCAAAGCCGCCGACTACCCAGATTGACACGCTCGCCTCCGGCAGTTGCCAGATCACCAGGTTCGATGCGACCGGCTGGACATTTTCACTGGCGAACAGAATTCCCCATATACATACCAAAAACAGCGCTACCAACGTCAACAAACCCTTAATCCATTTCATTTTTTTGCCTCGAAAGTGCCTATTGCCGTGCAGAATAATAATCGTCGAAGGTGTATTTCACGGATTTTACACGAGTGCCACCGTAGAAAAAATGATTCAGCGCTGTTTGTCGGGGATAAACGTTTGGCATCCGCTACCCACCCATTTAAACACCCATTTTTACAAAGGCATATCATTAGCACGAATCCAGCAGGCAAAAAAAAACGGCACTCGATAAACAAGTGCCGCTTTCTGTACTAGATCAGTACTCTAACTGCCCCGATTTTACTCGGGGTACTCTTCCTTACTCTCGTCCACCTGCTCCCTCAATTCCTTACCTGGCTTGAAATGGGGTACATATTTACCCGACAGCTGGACAGAATCACCCGTTTTAGGGTTACGGCCAGTGCGGGGCGAACGATAGTGCAACGAAAAGCTGCCAAATCCTCGAATCTCAATTCGCTCACCGGAAGCGAGACTCTGTCCCATCATATCGATGATCGCTTTTACAGCAAGCTCAACGTCCCGCACGGACAGTTGAGTCTGCTTAAGCGCCAGGTTTTCGATAAGTTCGGACTTCGTCATATTTACTTTCCAGTAAAATTAGCAAGTAATATCAATAGTATAGATGAAATACTACCGTTAACCCTGCGTAATTTGCAAATTTATTCGCAGACTTGTAACTAATCTTTGTTTTCCATTTGCGCCTTGATCAACTCACCAATAGTGGTCGGACCGGCTTGATCCACCTCACGTTGACGCATTTCCTGCATAGCTTCCTTCTCATCGGCGGCATCCTTAGCCTTGATAGATACAGTAAGCGTACGGTTCTTGCGATCAATATTGGTAATCTTGACCTCGAGCTCAGCGCCCTCCTTAAGCACGTCACGCGCGTCTTCGACACGGTCACGGCTGATTTCGGACACTTTCAGTGTGGCTTCAACACCTTCAGCCAATTCGATCGTGGCAAACTTCGGCTCAACAGCCTTAATGGTGCCCTTAACGATGCTGTTCTTGTCATTCGTTACAACGTAATCGGCCCATGGATCACCCGACAGTTGCTTGATACCCAGCGAGATACGCTCACGCTCAGGATCGATTGACAGGATAACGGTATCGATCTCGTCACCTTTCTTGTAGGCGCGAACGGCTTCTTCACCTGCTTCATTCCAGGAGATATCCGAGAGATGAACCAGGCCATCTATGCCGCCATCGAGGCCAATGAATATACCAAAGTCAGTGATCGACTTAATGGTACCGCTAATGTTGGTACCCTTGGCGTGCTTGGAACCGAACTCTTCCCACGGATTTGGCACACATTGCTTCATACCCAGGGAGATTCGACGCCGCTCTTCGTCGATGTCGAGAATCATCACCTCAACTTCATCGCCTAACTGCACAACCTTGGACGGATGAATGTTCTTATTGGTCCAATCCATCTCGGATACGTGAACCAGGCCTTCGATACCCTCTTCGATCTCGGCAAAGCAACCGTAATCGGTAAGGTTGGTAACACGCGCCTTAACCTTGGTGCTTTCAGGATAACGATCCTTAATTGAGCTCCAGGGATCATCACCCAGTTGCTTGAGGCCAAGTGATACGCGGTTCTTCTCGCGATCAAACTTCAATACCCGCACGTCGATTTCATCACCAATGGCAACGATTTCGCTCGGATGCTTGATACGCTTCCACGCCATATCGGTAATGTGGAGCAGGCCGTCTACGCCACCCAGGTCTACGAATGCACCGTAATCGGTAAGGTTCTTCACGATACCGGCAACACTCATGCCCTCTTCGAGGTTTTCCAGCAGTTGCTCACGCTCTACACTGTTCTCTGCTTCCAGAACCGCACGACGGGATACAACAACGTTATTACGTTTCTGGTCAAGCTTGATTACCTTGAATTCAAGCTCTTTACCTTCCAGGTGAATAGGCTCGCGAATCGGTCGCACATCCACCAAAGATCCCGGCAGGAAGGCGCGAACTTCGTTAAGGTCGACGGTAAAGCCACCTTTAACCTTGCCATTAATAACACCCTTAACCAGATCACCGGCTTCATGGGCCTTCTCGAGTTCTGCCCAGGACTCTGCGCGGCGCGCCTTCTCACGGGACAACTTGGTTTCACCGAAACCATCCTCGATGCTTTCGAGTGCAACCTTGACCTCATCCCCGATATTCAGGGAGAGTTCACCGGTTTCACCGAGGAATTCTTCCAGGGCAATTACCCCTTCAGATTTGAGTCCAGCATGGACTGTAACCCAGTCACTATCGATATCAACAACGATACCAGTAATGATTGCGCCGGGTTTCATTTCTACGGATTGGAGGCTTTCTTCAAATAGATCAGCAAAGCTTTCGGTCATCATAAATACCTGGTTTGTGCGTCCACGAATTCAGCCAGAACGTGGGTCAATTTAAGTTAATCCGGCGCTGCATGGCTGGGGGGCGCAGCAACCGAACATTCATTACATCGGGGGGAGGAGGAGCCTAAATTAACGCGCGGCTCTTCACCTCTGATATTATCTTGCCCAGAACCTCTTCAATGCCCATTGAGGTGCTATCGACTATCACAGCGTCCTCGGCAGGCTTTAAAGGCGATACAGACCGGTTTGAATCTCTCGCATCCCGAGCCTGAATGTCCTGAAAAAGATCGCGCACACTACCATCAAATCCTTTTTCTTTCAACTGGTTATATCGCCTGTTTGCGCGCTCCTCAGCACTGGCGGTTAAATATATCTTTAAATTGGCATCGGGGAACACGACCGTACCCATATCGCGCCCATCCGCAATCAATCCGGGGGCCTCTCGAAACGCGCGCTGACGCGCCATCAGGGCGCTGCGAACCGCAGGAAATGCCGCCACAAGGGACGCATTGGCACCGCATACTTCAGTGCGCACCAGGTCGCTGACTTTCTCGCCCTCCAAAATCACTTCGCAGACGGGCGATTCGCTGGAACCCTTGAATTGAACATCCAGGTGCCCAGCCAGCACTTGCAGGGCTTGCTCATCACCCATGGATACACCGTGCCGCTCGGCCGCCAGGGCCAATACGCGATACAACGCACCGCTATCCAGCAGGTGCCAGCCCAGCTCCTGTGCCAGCATAAAACTAATAGTGCCCTTGCCCGAACCGCCCGGGCCGTCGATGGTAACAACGGGTATTTGTATCTCAGTGCTTATCATATCCGTACTTAACCACGTTACCTGGTTGGTTTATCCTAGAAACCTCAGTTGAGCGCGAAAAAGATGTGCAACATATTGATGTGCATGGGGGATTTGAAAAACTCATGGTCACCTTATTGGTGATGAGAGCTTTTTCAAATTTTCCAGGTGCGTCAAGAGGTTGTGCATACTGTCGTGATCCAACTGAGGTTTTTAGGTTTATTGCTGCTTTATATTAATCGTGAGCCCGACCTTGGCGGCCAGCCCGATAAAATTCGGGAACGACGTAGCGACATTGGCACAATCCGAAATCTCGATCGGGCCCGTGGCGCGCAGGGAGGCTACCGCAAAGGCCATCGCAATCCGATGATCGCCGTGACTGGCAACACTGCCCTCGCCAATCGTGCTTTGCTGGATAACAATGCCGTCATCCGTTGGTTGCGCGGTTACCCCGAGCGTAATCAGCCCGTCCGCCATGACCTGGATACGGTCGCTTTCCTTGACCCGCAATTCAGCGGCATCGGTCAGCCGTGTTACACCCTCAGCGCAGGCGGCGGCGACAAACAGCACAGGAAACTCATCGATGGCCAGTGGTACCTGGTCGACGGGAATATCTATGCCTTTTAACGGAGCATAGCGTACGCGAATATCCGCCACGGGCTCACCACCGGCTTCCCGCTCATTAACCAGTGTCAGGTCACCACCCATAGCGCGCAGAATATTGATAACGCCGATCCGCGTCGGGTTTACACCCACATGCTCCAGCACTATATCGGACCCCGGCGTGATGCTCGCGGCCACCATAAAAAACGCTGCAGAAGATATATCCGCCGGCACATCAATTTGAGTGGCCTTCAGTACACCGCCCCCGGACAGGCAGATTCTACGTTGTACGCTCGATATTTCAGTGCTTGTCACCGGATAGGAAAAGCCCCGTAACATCCGCTCCGTATGATCGCGGGTAGGTGCGTCCTCGATAACACAGGTTTCACCCTGGGCATAGAGACCGGCGAGTAGAATACTGGACTTGATCTGGGCGCTCGCTACCGGCAATTCATATTCAATACCTGTGAGCGCACTGCCGCCGGCCAACCCAAGCGGTGGCTTGCCATCGCGTGATTCAATCTGCGCTCCCATCGAGCGTAGCGGCTTGGCAACCCGCTCCATGGGGCGCCCGGACAGGGAATCATCACCGGTCAGCTCGACCGCAAAGGACTGCGCGGACAATAGTCCCGCCAATAACCTCATCGAGGTGCCGGAATTACCGAGATAGACACTGTCAACCGGCGCCTGCAAGCCGTGCAAACCAACTCCATGAACCAGCACCCGGCCATCCTGCGGGCCTTCAATCACCACGCCCATGTCACGAAACGCCTGCAACGTCGCCAGGCTATCTTCACCCTCGAGAAAACCCTCGATCTCGGTGATCCCTTCCGCGATGGCGCCCAGCATGATCGAACGGTGTGAAATCGATTTATCGCCCGGGACCCGCAGTTGCCCGGCCAGGGGGCCACCGCCCATTGCTTCGAAGGTTACTTCACCCGTTACTTCTGCATTCATATACGAACTGCTATCCAATCGCTTTATAAAATGATCCCGGGCCGCTTTCGCCCGACTAAATACACCCATTAATTGCTGCGAATCCTTCTGCTCCAGGGCTTCTCGCAAGCGCCCCAGGTCAGCCTGGAACTGATCCAGGCTAGCCAATACCGCCGTATGATTCGCCAGCATGATATCGTGCCACATGGTCGGGTCGCTCGAGGCAATACGGGTAAAATCCCGAAACCCGCCGGCGGCGTAGCGGAAAATATCCTGGTTCGCATCCTGGTGCGCCAGCGTATCCACCAACGAATAGGCCAACAGGTGTGGCAAATGACTTGTCGAAGCCAACACCTGGTCGTGATGAGCAACGTCCATCTCAAGAACTTCAGCACCCACGGCCCGCCACATGTCAGTGACCACCGCGACGGCATGGGCATCGCTATCCGCCAGCGGAGTCAATATAACCTTGTGCTCATTGAACAGGCCTGCATCGGCGGCTTCAACGCCACTGCGCTCGGAACCCGCTATTGGGTGTCCCAGGACAAACTTCGCCGGCACACGGCCAAACACCTGCTCACAGGCCTCTACAACAACACCTTTAGCACTGCCGACGTCGGTCACGATGGTATGCGCTGCCAATGCCGGCTTGATATGCTCAAGAATGCTCCGGGTACTGAGCACAGGGGTCGCGATCACGACCAGGTCGGCGCCAGCAACCACCGTAGTTAAATCTGTGCTGTACTCATCAACCACTCCCAACTGCAACGCCCGCTCCGCAACCGACTTGCGACGCGCATAGCCAACCACCCGGGCCACGCTACCCGATTGGCGCAATGCCTTGGCCAGCGAGCCACCTATAAGGCCGACGCCTATAATTGCTACCCGCAAACTACCGAGCAGATTCTGTCCAGGTTTTGAATTCATAAGAAATTAACGTGATGTAACCCTGCCAGAAGCCGTGCAGGACATGCTGAAATGAATCGGACAGTACATCAGATAACTGCGACCGGATACGATCCGAGTATTTTCATTTCGACGGCTTCGGCTTCTATTTCATCGAGCACTGACTGCACTTTCTGTTCCTGGCGATGACCTTCAAAATCCATGAAGAACACATAACCCCAGGTGCCCGTGCGCGAAGGGCGCGTTTCGATGCGGGTGAGACTGACATTGTTACCCTGAAATGGCTCCAGCAAATGATACAGGGCGCCCGGTTTATTACGCGACGAAACGATGATAGACGTCTTATCCTGACCGCTACCCGGTATCTGCTCGCGCCCGATGATCAGGAACCGGGTCGTATTGTCCGGTCGATCCTCAATCTTCTCCGCGAGTTTTTGCAACCCATACAATTCTGCTGCCAGATCGCCAGCGATCGCCGCTATGCACGCCCCCGCATCGGCCTCCGCAACCCTGCGGGCCGCCTCAGCGTTGCTGCTGACGCCAACCCGCTCCGCATTGGGCAGATGCATATTAAGCCACTGCCGGCACTGCGCCAGCGATTGCTCATGGGAATAAATAGTCACAATCTTGTCCTGCTCGAGCGGTTCTTTAACCAGCAGGTGATGATGGATGCGCAATTCCACTTCGCCACAGATCTGTAACGGCGAATCCATGAAGCTATCCAGCGTGGAGCTAACCATGCCCTCGGTCGAGTTCTCCACCGGCACTACGCCATAGTTGGCAGTGCCCGCTTCAACTTCACGAAACACTTCATCGATGGACGGCAGCGGCGCAATATTGACCGAATGCCCGAAATGTTTCATTGCGGCTGCCTGGGTATACGTACCCGCCGGCCCCAGGAAGGCAATTTCCATCGGCTTTTCCAGGGCAAGGCAGACCGACATGATCTCCCTGAAAATACGGGCTATCTCCTCGTCGGCAATCGGCCCGGTGTTGCTAGCCATCTTCTTGCGCAGGATATCCGCCTCGCGCTCCGGCCGATAGAACTGCGGATCCGCTCCCGCTGCATTACTGGTCTTGATATCGCCAACTTTCAACGCCAACTCGGCGCGTTGGTTCAACAACCGCAGGATATCTGTATCGATGCCGTCTATCTGCGCACGGCACTGGTCCAGGTCATCCTGGCCGGCAACTTTCCTAGTCATCGCTTTGCGCCGCGTCATCGCTTGCTGCTGAATCCTCGCCTTCGGCTGAGCCAGCGCTATCGGTCGGCTGCTCAGTCGCTGCGCCAGCATCTGGCGCCGTTTCGCCTTCCGCGCCAGCCCCTTCAACCGACTCTGCACCTAACTCAGCGTCATCTTCGGTTTCCTCGATACGCTCCACGCCTACCAACTTCTCGTCCGCGCCCACCTTGATCAGGGTGACGCCCTGGGTGTTTCGGCTGACGATAGATATTTGATCAGTATGAGTGCGAACCAGGGTGCCTTTATCACTGATCAGCATAATCTCGTCGCCGTCGAACACCTGCACGGATCCAACCAGCTCGCCGTTACGCTCGCTGATTTGCATCGCGATAACACCCTGGCCGCCACGGTTATGGATTGGGAACTCTTCCAACTCGGTGCGCTTGCCATAGCCATTTTCGCTGACTGACAACACCCGACCACCCTCTTGGGGAATGATCAATGATATGACCCGCTCAGTCTTACCCAGGCGGATACCCCTGACACCGCGGGCGGTGCGTCCCATCGCTCGAACATCTTCTTCCTTAAAGCGCACCGCTTTGCCGGCATTGCTGGCCAGCAT
>CAXMOT010000101.1:0-2672 GCA_964195105.1 uncultured Gemmatimonadales bacterium
TCATTGGCGCGGGCATACGCCGTTAGCGCCGCCGCTCCATGGCGCTTCTCAAGCATACTGCTCACCTGGTGAGGCGCAAGTATAGACGCAGACGCATTGTTGCCACCAAAACCCTTGGAGTTCAGGATCGCCGCATCAATAGCAAGGGGATCTAGCTGCTTGTGCTGCATGAGGATATCGAGATTGTCGCTGTGTACATCGTCTGCAATATGATCGATGGTTGTGATACCTGGCAACACACCATATTCCCAGATGCCCAGGCTGGTGGCCAGCTGGTCTGCTGCCGCCGCGGAGATGGAGTGCCCGACATAGGACTTGATCGCCGCGACCGGCCAGTTCTCGATACCGAAGGCCTTGGCGGTTTGGCTGAGAATGTGGGATTCAGTCACCCGGTTCTTCGGAGTGCCGGTGCCATGAGCTTGCACATAGCTGCGCTGCAGGCCGGCATCCCCCACCATGGCTTTAGTCGCAGCCACGGCCTTGGCCACGGTCAAATAATTACCCACACCGGGCCCGGAGATCGACTTCTTGAAGCCGTCAGCATTAACAAAAACATCGCCGACGCCGCCGTAGATGGTCGCGCCAAGCTCGAGTGCCAGCGCATCATCCATCAACACAAAGAATTGCGCGGACTCGCTCAGGGTAAAGCCGCAATTAGTCGAAAACGGCCGGCAGGCACGGCGATGATCGACTTCAGTCGCGCCGGGATCCAGAGCAAGTAGTGCCGCATCCTCGGCGAGTGCTCCCATCGTACTGTAACCATCGATCACTTCCGGCGTGATCGGGGCTTCACTGTTACCGACGATAACGACGCGTTTTCTGCCTGCGCGAATATCATGCATGCCCTGGCGCAGGTTATAAAGGAATGTCGCGCAGGCACCTACCTGACCGCCGGTGCTGCCAAGGCTGCCAATAATATAGGCGTTGATGAAGTCCGCCGGCATTTCCGCGAAACCCAGGGCCAACTGCTTGGAGGTGACCCGCTTGCCCATCAGGCGCGCCTGCATCAGGCCGCCATTGGAATTCTGGTCCAGTTGACCCATGGCACTCGTCGCATACACAGCGACCTGGTCCGGTGCGACATGCTTTAAAATCGTGTCCCAGGCAATGCCCATCGAATTGATCGCATCGGATGCGCCAAATACCGTTAGCTGCAAGCCACGCGGGTGATTGCGTGACGCATACAACTTGCCCGGATCAAAGCCACTAGGCAGTTGGCCGGCGCTGTGCACGGGCGACTCGGTTGGATCCGAGGTCAGGAAATCCATTGAACCGGTAACGACAACCTTAACATTGCCATCGCTCAGCGGTGTAACCAGCCAGTTTTTGGGCGGGTTTCGCGGCAAATGTCGCTTACGCAGGGTGAATTGTAACTCTTCGCCTTCTTCAAGCATGGCTATCGACGTGACCTGGCGCGGCATCGCCAGCGGATCGAACAGGTTATCCTCGAGTTTACGGACCAGCGTGTGAGCGTCGATAAAGCTCTGGTTTTCAGCTAACCACACATCGGGATCGACCGGGGTACTATCCGCAAGGCAATAATTGCCATCCTGGTAGACCAGCATATTCATTAACGTCGCGAGACCCAGATAGGTATCGCGCAGTTGTGCGGGTGACAGGGCAGATGCAACCATGCGTCGATAAGCATGGTGAAAAGACGAACGGCCGGCGGGATTAATTCCGCCGAAGCCTACAATGACTGGTAAAGGTACCACGATCAATTAATCCTCAATTGTTCGAGCAAGGTTCCGCGCCGCGAAATGATTTACAATCATAATAGTTTAAGTATAGTGACGACTAGTGCATATTCGCCATTTTTACCCTTAAATCAGCCACATCGCCAATACGAGCCCATAAATGCAACATGTCACCGTTCTGGCCTATCCCCGGGCCCTGGGAACCAGTATTACCCTCCCCGTCGAAATGCTCAACGCCGCGGACGCGATGGCGCGTATTCAACTACCGCAAAGCGAACGCCTTAAGATTGAAATCGCATCATTGCAGGGCGCGCCAATCCAGCTCGCGGGCGGCATCGAAATCCGGCCTCACCGCACCCTTCAGGACATTCTGGCCACCGACCTGGTTATCCTGCCAGCCATGTGGGGCAACCCCCAACCCACGATCAACAGCAGCGGCTTTATCGTCGAATGGCTAAAGGCACAGTCTGCCAACGACACCTTAATGTGTGCCACCGGCACCGGAGTTTGCCTGCTCGCCGAGGCCGGCCTGCTGGATGGCAAGTCCGCTACCACGCACTGGTATTACTTCGACCAGTTCAGGAAGCGTTACCCGAAAGTTAACCTGCAGACCAAGCGATTCACCACCAACGCCGGCAACCTGTACTGCGCCGGGCGCATCAACTCGATTACCAACCTGATGATTCATTTCATTGAGCGTTTCTACAACCAGACCATCGCGCGCCAGATCGAGCAGCATTTTGCCCACGAGATCAAGCAAAGCTACGAGAGCATTTTTCATTCCTTCAAGGAACAGTCCGTGCATCACGACGAGGCGATTATCCAGGCACAGCAATGGCTACTGAGAAACTACGATAACGACATCACGATGCAGGGCGTCGCCGACCAATTTGATATGAGCCTGCGCTCATTCAATCGACGCTTCAAAACCGCCACCGGCAGCACGCCGCTCGAACACCTGCAGCAAATTCGCAT
>CAXMOT010000102.1:0-18609 GCA_964195105.1 uncultured Gemmatimonadales bacterium
CGGTATGGCTTTCCTTCTTCATCCCGGTCGATCCGCGGCGAATGCGCCAGCAAATCGATTTTGTTATAAACCATCAAGGTCGGTACGTCACGTGCATCGATTTCATCTAGCACAAAATTGACCTGCTCAATATTTGAATCACGATTTTCGTCTGCCGCATCGACTACATGCAGCAGCAGCGTGGAATCCGCGGTTTCCTGCAACGTGGCGCGAAACGCTTCAACCAGTTTGTGCGGGAGGTGTCGAATAAACCCAACTGTATCCGCCAACACCACGCCACCCACGCCGTCAAGTTCAAGACGACGCAAGGTAGGATCCAGCGTCGCGAACAATTGATCTGCGGCGAATACCGTTTCAGCCGTCAGCTGATTGAACAGCGTCGACTTGCCGGCATTGGTGTAACCCACCAGGGTCACGCCCGGCACATCGGCACGCTTGCGCGCACGCCGGCCCTGCTCGCGTTGCTTGCGAACCTTTTCAAGCCTTTTGCGCAGCGACTTGATGCGCGCGCTGAGCAAACGGCGGTCAGTTTCCAGCTGGGTTTCACCAGGGCCGCGCAAACCGATACCGCCCTTTTGCCGCTCAAGGTGGGTCCACCCCCGGACGAGGCGTGTCGACAGATGCTGAAGTTGCGCAAGTTCCACCTGCAGCTTCCCTTCATGGGTGCGGGCGCGTTGCGCGAAGATATCGAGAATCAGGCCGGTGCGATCAAGCACCCGGCATTTGAGCTCCTGTTCAAGATTGCGTTCCTGGCTGGCGGACAGCGCATGGTTGAAAAGCACAATTTCGGCGCCTTCCCGGTCTACACACTCGCGAATTTCGTCTACCTTGCCGCTACCCACATAGAAACGTGGGCTGGGAATCGCTCGCTTGGCAGTAATGAGGGCAACCTGTTCGGCGCCCGCAGATCTCACCAGCTCTTGAAATTCCTGGATGTCCTCCTGCTCAAGCTGGTCTTGCAGCTCAAGATGAACAAGTATCGCACGCTCACCACTTTGTGGTCGCTCAAAAAACAAAAGCTTTACTTAACCTCTCACTGGCGCTGGCTATGCAGAGGGAGGTTCCATTGCCGGTATTTGCACATTCCGTGCTGGAACCACTGTAGAAATCGCATGCTTGTAAACCATCTGGCTGACTGAATTTTTCAGCAACACAACGAACTGATCGAAGGATTCGATCTGCCCTTGCAGTTTGATGCCATTTACGAGGAATATCGATACCGGTACCCGTTCTTTCCGTAAAGCATTAAGAAAAGGGTCTTGTAGTGAGTGCCCCTTCGACATTTGGAATCTCCCATAACGTTCCGGCAGTCAATTGCCGAATACTAAGTCATTGTTTTAATTGGTTATCAGTTTCTAACATAATAACCCCACACGTTCAAAACTATATCAACTTCTATAATGCGGTGCGCTGCAAAAAATTCAAGACCTCAGCGTGCATATTTTCATTACGAGAATCAAACACATTTAGATCAGGCCAACCCCTTAACCAGGTTAATTGCCGCTTCGCCAACTGGCGCGTCGCCACAATACCCCGTTGCACCATTTCGGGATAATCGGATTGCTTCTCCAGGTAATCCCAAACCTGGCGATAACCCACTGCGCGCATCGAAGGCAGATCTCGATGCAGGTCGGGTCGCTCATAAAAACCCTGCACTTCAGCAACCAGGCCCTGCTCCAGCATGAGATGAAAACGCCGCTCAATGCGCTCGTGCAATATCGACCTGTCAACCGGAGCGACTGATATGTTGACCAGACGATAGGGGAATCGTTCTGCCGAATCCGAATTGTTTTGCTGCGCCTGCCAGTGTTCACCGAGCGGAACACCCGTCAGCTCATAGACTTCCAGGGCACGCATCAGGCGCTGCGGGTTATTGGGATGGATCTTGGCTGCGGCGCGCGGGTCAATTTTCTGCAACCGATCATATAGCACCTGCCAGCCGACCGTATCCGCCTCCAGCTGAATGCGACTGCGCACGGCCTGGTCTGCCGACGGTAGTTTCGCCAATCCATCGCGCAGGGCCTTGAAATACAGCATCGTGCCACCCACCAGCAGGGGAATACGCCCTGCAGTGGTGATCGCCTGCATTTCCGCCAGTGCGTCATGACGAAACTGCGCCGCGGAATATGGCTCGGCAGGATCCCTGATATCGATCAATCGGTGTGGCGCTCGCGCCAGGGTGCCCGCATCCGGCTTCGCGGTACCAACATCCATACCACGGTACACCTGGCTGGAATCAACACTGATGATGTCACAGGGCAACCTCTCAACCAGCTCGAGCGCCAGGTCAGTCTTGCCCGAGGCGGTAGGCCCCATAACGCATATTGCCAGCGGCGCGGATTCGGTATTCATATCAGGATTGACGGCAACACGGTCGCTTAACGGCCGCGCAAAAATAGCTTATCGAGCTCCGCCAGGCTCATTTGGGTCCAGGTAGGCCTGCCATGGTTACATTGGCCGCTGCGCTCGGTGTGCTCCATTTCCCGCAATAATCCGTTCATTTCGGCGATAGTCAGTTGTCGATTCGCGCGCACCGACCCGTGGCAGGCCATGGTGCTAAGAATTTCATTGGTAACCTCGCGCACCCGCTCGCTGCGGCCATGCTCCAGCACATCCGATAGCACATCACGCACCAGCTGCTCGACATTCGAGGTACTTAGCAACACCGGGACCTGGCGCACCAGGATCGACTCGGGGCCGGCGCGCTGCAGGGAAAATCCCAGCTGGCTAATCAGCTCTGCCTGGTCTTCCACCAGATTCGCCTCTCTCTCACTGACGGCGATATTGATCGGCACCAGTAGCGGCTGCGATTGCACGCCTTGCTCAGCGTAAGACTGCTTCATCTTCTCATAGGTGACGCGCTCATGCGCCGCATGCATATCCACCACCACCAGCCCGGTGGCGTTTTGCGCCAAAATATAAATCCCCTGCAGTTGTGCCAGCGCGAAACCCAGCGGCGGGACTTCCTGCTCTCCCGCAGCGTCAAGATTGCTAGTCGCACCCGTTGCCGCGGCCGGCATTGCCACCCCGGCCAGCGCGTCCTCGACGCCAAAATATTGTGCGGTGTGCTCGGAGATGTAGACTGGCAAAGCGCTCCCGGCATGAGCGCCCGTGCGCAACCGCATCGCAGTCTGCGCCTGGCCGAAATCAACGCTCGGCTGAGCCGACTGCTGGGCGCCGACAGCGGCATATTCTGATAGCGCTTCTGCGGGTTTTACTTCCGCCAGGGCCCGGTGCAGGGTGCTGAATAGAAAATCGTGCACGGTACGACCATCACGAAACCGCACTTCATGCTTGGTAGGATGCACATTGACGTCGACGATCGAGGGATCCAGCTCCAGGTAAAGAATATACGTCGGGTGACGGCCATGGTACAGCACGTCCCGATAGGCCTGGCGCACAGCATGCGACACCAGCTTATCCCTTACCACCCGGCCGTTTACGAAAAAATACTGCAGGTCCGCCTGGCTACGGGAAAAAGTGGGCAGACCGACCCAGCCATGCAAGCGCAGACCGGCGCTCGAAACGTCTATACTGACCGCGTTCTCCATGAAGGCGCTGCCGCATATCGTCATCACCCGACGTTCGCGCTCTAACTGCGAAGCCGCAGCGCGCAAACTATGGATCACCCGCTGGTTATGCTGAATCGAAAAACTGACATCGAACCGACTCAGTGCCAGCCGCTTGACGACTTCCTCAAGATGGCGAAACTCAGTCTTTTCCGTGCGCAGGAATTTGCGTCGCGCAGGGGTATTGAAAAACAGGTCACGCACTTCGACGCTGCAACCCACCGGATGGGCGGTGGGTGTCATGCGTGGCGCCATGTCTTTACCTTCGGACTCCACTTTCCAGCCTTCCGCCTGGTCAGCCGTCCGGGCACTGAGCACGAGACGCGCGACCGACGCGATACTGGCCAGGGCTTCACCGCGAAACCCGAGTGTGCCCACCTGCTCCAGGTCTTCAATACTTTGAATTTTACTGGTGGCGTGGCGATTCACCGCGAGGGGCATATCGTCGGGATGGATACCCTCACCGTTATCGCGCACCCGGATCAGCCGCGCACCGCCACTCTCAACCTGGATATCGATCTGGGTGGCGCCGGCATCGAGTGAATTTTCGAGCAATTCCTTAACAACGGACGAGGGCCTTTCGACGACCTCTCCGGCCGCTATCTGGTTAGCCAGGCGGTTGGGTAGCAGGTGGATTCGAGACATTAAATCAATGGGCGCAGAGGATTAATATTGGCCTGCAATACTAAACCAAGCTCGGGAAATTTAACAGAACTGGTGTCCTGTCCGATTAATTCGCATAATTTCAGGGCCTGCAGGATACGTCGCTAATAGACGCGTTGCGCAGACAATATTGAACATATAAGCAAGAGGCGGGCGCCAGGAGGCTGTGGGACTTAGGTGATCGTAGCGAGGGAAAGATCGATTTGAGGCAGGTTTTTCGATTATTTGAGGCGAATAGCCCGCTATTTAACGAGAATAATCGGTAAATCTGACCCCAATCTATTACATGAGCGGCTTTTCCGCAGTAGATTCATCCTAAGTCCCACAGTCTCCTAGCTGGAGGGGATCCGAATGACCTGCCCAACCCTGATCCGGTTGGAACTCAAGCCGTTCAGCTGCTTTAAGCTCGCCATCGTGACATTGTTGCGCACCGCAATCCCGGATAGCGTGTCGCCACGGGCAATTCGGTACTCGCGGCGCTGCTCGCCGCTCTGCGCTGCCCAGGCGAGATAGGTTCCCGGTAGCGGATTCTCCTCAAAGTAACTTTGGACGCCACCGAATATGGCGCGCGCCAACGCCTGCTGGTGAGAGCGGGTGCTGAGACGACTCGCCTCCTGGGGATTTGAAATATAACCGGTTTCAATGAGAATAGAGGGCACATCCGGGGACTTGAGCACGACGAAGCCCGCCTTCTCGACACGCTTCTTGTGCAACTTGGTCACACCGCCCAGCCGTTTCAGAACGTGGGTTCCGGTCGCGACACTGGCGCGCATGCTCGCGGACATGGACAAATCGAGTAGCACCCCTGCCAACATGTCATCCTTATCATCCAGGCGCACACCGCTTTCGCCGCCAATCAGGTCCGCGCGATTTTCCGACTCGGCCAGCCAACGCGCGGTCTCGCTGGTGGCACCCTTTGGCGATAAAACATAAACCGATGCGCCGCTGGCGTTGGGACTACTAAAGGCATCCGCGTGAATCGAGATCATCATGTCAGCACTATGCTGGCGGGCCAACTGGGTCCGTTTACGCAGCCCCACATAGTAATCCGCCTTGCGCACCAGCACCGGCTTGAAGCCCTTCTTGCCAGCGAACAACGTCTCTAGTTCGCGGGCAATCTTGAGCACAATATCTTTTTCCCGCACACCACGAGAACCAATGGCACCGGGGTCTTCACCACCGTGCCCGGCATCGATCGCAATAATCACGGCTCGCTTGTCATCAAGCTTTTTCGCAACCGTGGGCGCTGCCGCCTTTTTATCGCGGGGGTACAGGTCGACCACAAGTCGATGGCCATAGGTCTGGTTCGGGGACAACACAAAACTGCGCGGCCTGATTCGGGTAGACAAATCCAGCACCACCCGCAAATCATTGCCATTGCGTGGCGCAGAGCGCACCTTGTCAATTAGGTCGGGGGGGAGTTGCAGCTTGCCAAGGTTGGTCTTGCTGCTGGTATTACTCAGGTCTATAACGAGGCGATTGGGATTACTGAGGGTAAAGATTTTATGCTCTACACGATCGCTGACATCGAACACAAGCCGCGTATGATCGGGCCCCGGCCACACGCGCACGCCATCAATGACCGCCGCCAGCGCCAGCTGTGAAGATAACAGCAATAGACTTGTTAGTATTGCTTTACCAAGCCGCATCGATCCCGTTCACTCAATGGTATATCTTAAATTTAGCCAATTATAGCTAATAAGCAAGATTAAATGCTAGCTATAACTGATTGATTACTATGTTGCCTTTTGAGCCATTTGCGCTCAACCCCACACTGCGCGTGCCCGCATCAGCCGTAATCCGAACCACCAAATCAGGCATCGGCAGCCGGCCTTTACCCCGCTCCGGCCATTCCACCAGACAAATCCCGGTGGCATCGAAATAGTCCCGGTAGCCCATGTATTCCAGCTCTTCCGGATCGCCCAGTCGATACAGGTCAAAATGAAATACCCGCTGGCCATTCGCCTCATAGGGCTCTACCAGGGTATAAGTCGGGCTCCTGACCTTACCGGAAAACCCCAGACCCGCTATTATACCTCGGCACAGAGTGGTTTTGCCAACCCCCAAATCGCCTTCCAGATAGACCACAGAGCCCGGCATTAGTGCCTTGGCGAGCATATCACCAAACGTCAGCATCGCCGCTTCGGTATGGATTTCCCGCTGCACGCCGGGCTGTTCGGCGACCTGACTCACGCTATGCCGCCGGGTTCACTAAACTGCGAATATGCGCCAGCAAGTCGGTCGCCATCATGCCGCGCTCACCCGCCTGCGCAGCCCGATCGGCTGCAGCCGCATGAACGCACACACCCAATGCCGCCGCCACCGTCAAATCATGACCTTGCGCGAGCAGCCCACCCAGGATGCCACTTAAAACGTCACCCATGCCGCCGCTGGCCATGCCGGGATTCCCATCACTGCAAAGCTGCAGGGATTGGTCGCCACAAACAAGGCTGCCCGCTCCCTTGAGCACCGCCACACCGCCGAACTTCTCCTGCAGCGCGCGCACGGCAGCAAACCGGTCCGCCTGGATCGCAGTCGTGGCTTGGCCCAACAAACGCGAGGCCTCACCCGGGTGCGGGGTAATAATCCAGTTATCACGGTGACAGTGATTGGCACTACCGGCGGCGATCAGGTTGAGCGCGTCGGCATCGACAATCAATGGCTTGTCCGTCGCCAACACCGCACGTAATACCTGCTCCGACCACGCGGCCTGGCCAAGCCCCGGACCAATAACGATCACATCGGCCCGATCCAGTAACGGCTCCAGATCCTGGCCCGAGCCAACTCCCCTGGCCATCACCTCCGGGCAGCGCGCCAGCACCGCCGGCACATGTTCGGGGCGTGTCGCCAGCGATACCAAACCGGCACCTGCTCGGCCCGCCGCCTGAGCTGCCATCAGGGTGGCGCCACCCATACCGGAGTTGCCACCGACGATCAGTACATGACCGAAATCACCCTTGTGGGCATCCCGCGAGCGCGGCGCCAAATGCGCGGCTAACTGCTGCACATCGACACGCTGGACCGCCGCCATGACCGATTCGTATACCGTTTCCGGAACCGCCAAATTATCAAAGTACAGGGAACCCGAGCAGGCCGGGCCCTGCGCGGTCAAAAGCCCCTGCTTTACGCCGATAAAAGTGATGGTTGCGTCGGCATTAATGGTAACCCCGAGGCGGACGCCCGAGTCACCGCACAACCCGGACGCAATGTCGATCGCAAATATGGGCAGCGAACCGCCATTAAGCGACTCGATTGCCAGTTTAAAATCGCCCCTTACCTCGCCGGCAAGGCCGGTCCCCAACAAAGCATCCACGATGAGCTGGCCTTCAGGGCGCACCGCCTCATTAAACTCGGTAATTTCAACGCCCTGCTCGCGCGCCCAATCAAGAGCCAGGCCCGCATCACAGCCTGCCTTGCCACCAGCACCCACCTGCACCAGTTGCACCGTGAAGCCGCGCCGCCTTGCGAGCCCGGCGATGATGTAACCGTCGCCGCCGTTATTGCCGGAGCCACACCAGATACTCAGCGAACGCACCTCGGGATAACGCTGCCGCAAACACTCAAAGGCCGCCTCGCCCGCCCTGCGCATTAGATTAATGCCAGGGATGCCATGATCCTGAATCGCACAACGATCCAACTCGCGCACTTGCTCGGCGCGATACAACGCTGTGGGTAACTGCTGGTGTTCTGACATAATTTCTCGCTGCAACTGCAGATTTAAGGGAATCTCTGAACAATACCTTAATACCTCTGCGAGTCCTGAAGGTTTTAGCTGCAGGCCTCGCCCTGCGGGGCTTGCAGAGACTTGCTCGCTCTTTATTGACTTCGCTGCCAAGGTCTGGACATTGCTACGCAAAGCCGCCGTAACCCAACAAGTCTCTGCAAGCCGGAGGCATCAAGGTATTATTCAGAGGTTCCCATGGTTATACAATGCGCTATTATGACATAGCTCCAGGAGGCTGTCGGACTTAGGTGATCGTAGCGAGGGAAAGATCGATTTGAGGCGAATAGCCCGCTATTTAACGATAATAATCGGTAAATCTGACCCCAATCTATTACATGAGCGGCTTTTCCGCAGTAGATTAAGCCTAAGTCCGAAAGCCTCCTAACCATTTCTTAATGTAGCCCAGCCTGATTTGCCATGATCCCTACCGACCAAGTAACCAGCCAGGACTCGCCGACCAAGTTCGACGCATTGGCTGCACAAATTAAATCCTGGGGCGCGGAACTCGGCTTTAACCAGCTGGGCATTACGGATATCGATCTCGCGGAACACCCACAACACCTGCAAGAGTGGCTCGCGAAAAACTTCCATGGCGAGATGGACTACATGCTTCGCCATGGCGACAAGCGCGCTCACCCCGCCGAGCTGATTCCCGGCACGCTCCGGGTCATCAGTGCCCGGCTGGACTACCTGCGCATCCCCGCGACCAGCTTGGATCGTGAACAGGATCCGGCGCAGGGTATCGTGTCTCGCTACGCCCTGGGCCGCGACTATCACAAACTAATGCGCAAACGCCTGGCGACCCTCGCCAACAGGATCCAGACAAACATCGAGGGTGGCGAATTCCGCGCCTTCGTCGACAGCGCACCGGTTCTGGAGCGCGCCTTGGCGGAGAAGGCCGGCCTCGGCTGGATCGGCAAGAACACCATGTTAATGTCACGTCACGCCGGATCGTTTTTCTTCCTGGGCGAAATTTACACCAACCTGCCCTTGCCAGTCGATCACCCCCAAAACACGAATCACTGTGGCACCTGTCGCGCATGCCTGGACGTCTGTCCCACCAACGCGTTTGTCGAACCGTATAAACTCGATGCGCGCAAATGCATTTCCTATCTCACGATCGAACTCAAGGGCAGCATCCCTGAAGAGCTACGTCCGATGATGGGCAACCGGATATTTGGTTGCGACGAGTGCCAAACCGTCTGCCCCTGGAATCGCTTCGCACAGTTTTCCGACGAAGCAGATTTCCAGCCCCGGCATGGCCTGGACGACTCCCAATTGATCGACCTGTTTAACTGGACAGAGGAAGAGTTCCTGCAACGTACCGAGGGCGCCGCCATTCGTCGCACCGGCTGGATCGGCTGGCTACGTAATATCGCGGTTGCGCTCGGCAACGCCCACGCCAGCCCGGAGATCCTGGCCGCGCTGCGCAACAGGCTCGATCATCCGGCGCCGCTGGTGCGCGAGCACACTCGGTGGGCCCTCGACCAGCATCTGGGCTAGGTCTGTATGGTAACTAGCCGTCCATCCGAAAGAAATGCTTCCGGTAGAAGCGCAATTCGGCGATCGAGTCCTTGATATCATCTAGTGCAAGATGAGAACCCTGCTTCTCGAAACCGGGCAGAATATCCGGCCGCCAGCGGTTGGCCAATTCCTTGATCGAGCTAACATCCAGGTTACGGTAATGAAAGAAGCTCTCCAGCGTCGGCATCAACCGCGCCATAAAGCGTCGATCCTGGCAGATGCTGTTGCCGCACATGGGTGATGCGCCTTTCGCGCTATGGATCGCCAGAAAATCGAGGGTCGCCTGCTCTGCCTGCGCCATGTTGCACTGGCTATCGAGGACCCGCTGGGTAAGCCCCGATTTACCATGCTGGCGCGTATTCCACGCATCCATACCCTGCATAATCGCCTCGGAATGGTGAATGGCCACTTCCGGACCCTGTGCAACCACATTTAAATCGGCATCCGTCACTATGGTCGCAATTTCTATTATGCTATCTTGGTCCGGAAACAGGCCGGTCATTTCGAGGTCAATCCATATTAAATTATTTTGCCGCGACATATCGGGTCCTTAAAAGATGATCAATCAATGCTTAACGCTACTCAAATCCGCTGACGAGAAATCGTCAACCGGTCTGGGCGTTAGTGTAGCGTCATTTAATTAGTATGGCTAAGCGTCATCTTACCCGGCGCCAGCAATGGCGCATCGACAAGATTCAGGAAGACCGCTTGAAGCGCGCCGAAAGGCAAGCCGGTCAGCCGGACGAGAAGCTTGACGCCTCGCAACTGGGTGCCGAGCAGCAGGGCGTCGTGGTGGCTCGCTATGGTGCCCAGGCAGATGTGCTAGCAACGGTCAGCGACTCAAGCCCCGCAGTGTATCGCTGCAAGCTGCGCGCAAACCTCGATTCGGTCGTCACCGGAGATAAGGTAGTGTGGCGACCGGCGGCCGACGAATCCGGCATCATCGTGGCAACGGTGGCACGCGAATCCGAGTTTTCAAGACCCGATGCCCACGGCAACCTGCGCCCTATCGCCGCCAATATTGACCAGGTTTTCATCGTTATTGCGCCGGCGCCACTCACGCCAGGCGGCCTCATCGATCGCTACCTGGTCGCCCTGGAAATTCTGGACTTGCCCGCCACCATATTGCTGAACAAGGCGGACCTCCTGAATGATGAGAGCACTGGGAAATTGCAGCGACTGGCCAGCATCTATCAGTCACTCGGCTATCCGCTGATTCACACCTCTACGAAATCCGCCGCGGGTTTAGACGAACTCAAGAAAGCGCTAAAATCCCATACCAGTGTGTTTGTGGGCCAGTCAGGGGTTGGCAAATCAAGCCTGATCAATAAGCTCTTGCCTGATGTAAATGCGCGCGTTGGCGAACTCTCCGACGCCACCGGCAAGGGTATTCACACCACGACCACCGCAGCAATGTTCCAGCTACCCGAGGGCGGACAGGTGATAGACTCACCGGGAATTCGGGAATTCGGTCTCTGGCATATTAATGCCTACCAGCTAGCGGAAGGGTTCATTGAATTTCGCCAGCTGCTGGGCCAGTGCCGGTTTCGTAACTGCAGCCATCTTGGCGAACCTGGCTGCGCGATACAGCAAGCGTTTGATGAGGGCAACATAGCCCCCGAGCGCATGAGTAACTTTAAGCAGATCCTGGGTAGCATCTAACCACTAAAATCTAACCACTAAATCTAGCCACCAAAAGTCCCGATCCCTCAAAAAAAACCGGGGCGTTAAAAACTTGAATCAGGCTTTGAAATACGCTGTGTAAACGAATAGAATGCACGCCCGCAAAATTTTGCTGCGTGGCGGCGTTGTTTTTAAGTAAACTAGTGCGCTCGACGAAAAATATTGCGCCCGCGACACCGCAATCTGTTAGCGACTCGCGGCGGCCATCACAAGCGCATGGCGCTGGCCACACATATGTTTGGTTTGGGATAGTTAATATCGGCTGGCAGGTCAGCCGACGATGGTTTTACAGGGATCTGTAAGCGGTTTGAATTTACAACCATTTGATCAGCTCCCAAATTTTGTTTTATTCGTAGATAGAGACAGGAATTATGGCAAAGAAGGGATCAGGTTCAACTGGGCCGTCGCTGAAAAATTATACGCCTTATAAAGGGCGTAAAAATGAAAAGTACATGAACAGCAAGCAGCTTGAGCATTTCAAGGCCATCCTCAATAACTGGAAGGATGAGCTTGCTGAAGAAGCACGCGCCACCATGAATCACCTCCAGGAAGAAGCTAATAACTACGCCGACCCCAATGATCGTGCCAGCCAGGAAGAGGAATTCAGCCTCGAATTGCGGACCCGGGATCGCGAACGCAAGCTGACCAAGAAGATCAACGAAACCCTGGAACTCATCGAACATAACGACTACGGTTACTGCGATTCCTGCGGTGTCGAAATCGGCATTCGACGCCTTGAAGCCCGACCTACAGCCACGCTATGCATAGACTGCAAAACGCTCGCGGAAATCAAAGAACGCACAATGGGCGGCTAGCCCCCACAGCTGTCTTCTGAATCATGGTCGATATAGCTACTAAACACTATATCGGCCGTTTCGCCCCGTCTCCGACGGGACCCCTGCATTTTGGTTCCCTCGTGGCCGCACTGGCCAGTTTCCTCGACGCCCGCAAAGAGCGCGGCACATGGCGAGTGCGCATGGAGGATATAGATCCTCCCCGGGAAGAACCCGGCGCTAGCGCAGCAATACTGACCGCACTCGAGGCCCACGGCCTGCACTGGGATGGCGAGGTTCGCTACCAAAGCCAGCGGCTCGACGTTTACGCTTCCGTTATCGACGATCTGGCACGCAATAGCCATACCTTCCATTGCACCTGCTCCCGACAAATGCTCCGCGCATCGCATGTTTATCCCGGCACCTGTCGGGACCGAGCAAGCCCTGGCGCCGAACCCACCGCGGTGCGCATAAAAACAATCGCAACCGAAATCGCATTTGATGACCTGGTCCAGGGACCGCAACGCATCCAGCTCGAGAATGACGTTGGCGACTTTATTATTCGCCGCAAAGACACCTTGATTGCCTACCAATTAGCGGTCGCTCTCGATGATCTCGACCAGGGAATTTCCCGGGTGGTGCGGGGAATCGACCTGATGGACTCCAGCTTCAAGCAAATTTATATCATGCAACTCATGGGCAGCGCGCCACCGGTCTATGCCCACATCCCCGTAATCACCGACCCACAGGGCATCAAGCTCAGCAAACAAACCCATGCCCCGGCACTTGATTGCAGCACACCCGGACAAAACCTGTGCGCCGCCCTGGCCGCGCTCGGCCATCAACCGCCAGCCGAACTCTACCCAGGGGATACCACGAACATCCTGAAATGGGCTATCGATGCTTGGTGTCTTGCGGAGGTGCCCCGCGTAACCGGCATTACAGAAAACCAAATTTGGTCACCCTGAATAGGATGTTTGTTTTTGCAAATGACCATGACTAAAGTAGGTTTATTGGCCAATAGTGTGTAGAATTTGCTATGTTTGTTACGATTCGTAAAGCTAAAGAATGAACGCCGGGAGTAGTTGAACCAAAATTATGCATCATCAGAGCAATACAACGACTCACAGCGGATCATTTACACTGCAGCAACTGGGCGAGAGCGAAGAGATCAAACACATCTGCAACCAGATAGAGCAGGTTGCTCCCACCGACTGCGCGGTTCTTCTTGTTGGCGAAACAGGCACTGGCAAAAGCACG
Organism: uncultured Gemmatimonadales bacterium; assembly: GCA_964195105.1. GTDB lineage: Bacteria > Pseudomonadota > Gammaproteobacteria > Pseudomonadales > IMCC2047 > CAMYKE01. Next base: position 13,197 of record CAXMOT010000102.1, read on the forward strand.
TTCGCGCGCTGCGTTTTTGAGGCAAGCAAACGCGCAAACAAGCCCCTCGTCTACATGAATTGCGCCACGCCCCCGGAAACCAGCATTGAGGCCGAGTTATTCGGCCACCATAAAAAGACGATCATCGGCCACAGCGACACCAACCTCGATTATCTTATCCCTATCAACGGCGCCACCGTGTTTATCGACGAGATCAGCGAATTGTCAGCTGACGGCCAGGCCAACTTACTCGAAACCCTGGAACTGGTTGAGAATCACAATTCCCTGGGCGGCAAGCCCGCTATCGACATTCGCGCGATTGTGACTTCCCAGCACGATCTGGGGGAACTGGTTCAACAGGAGAAATTCAACAAACGCCTGTTCTTCCATCTCAATATTTTTACCATCCATATTCCACCGCTGCGGGATCGTAGTTCAGACAAGCTGCTGATTGCCGAGAAGCTGTTGGCAACTGCTGCCGACAAATACGGTAAAGGGAAAAAGTACTTCTCCCCAACCGCGATCCAGGAAATCAACGCCTATCATTGGCCCGGAAACTACCGGGAACTGCGTAATACTATCGAGCGAGCCGTTATCCTTTCCCAGACAGATGCCATCACCAAGGACATGCTGTCACTCGACCCCAACACCTTCATGAACGACGTTGTCGAGCCAGGCCTGGCCCCGGCGAAGGGCACGGTTACGATGCTACAGGACAATCGGGCGGAGGACTTATCACTGGAGGATTACTTCCGGCATTTCGTGCTGGAGCACCAGGACCAGCTAACCGAAACCGAACTGGCCCAGAAACTCGGCATCAGTCGCAAGTGCCTCTGGGAACGCCGCAATAAATTTGGACTCCCGCGACTCAAAGCCCAACAAAAGACCATCGCAGGCTAATCGTTACAATTTAACACCCCGCTCAGCCAAATTGTAACGCCGTGTTACCAACCGTAATCACTTCTTGACCGCGCTCGAGGGAGATTTATTAACCCCTTGTTTATAAAGCAGTTGATAACTCGATTTTCGCGTTTTTCATGTTGCAAATTACAATCCGTATGATTACTATGTCGCCCAGCTTGTAGCCAACAAAAATAATAAGCTCCACTAATATTAAAGTTTAAGGTGGGAGGAAAAGCGGCTAACTGCACTCACGGAATAACAATAATATCCGAGCTGTGGGCAAGCCTGTTATTTGAATGCATGGACTTTTTTAGTGGTCTGGCGAACGTCCTAATAATAATTAATGTTTTGGTCAACGAACCGGAACTGAATAATAAAGGATGTTTCTTATTGCCACTCCTGCATTCATAATTTAACCGAAAAGCTCACCTGAGCTACTCATGAAGCCACGCCTAACGCGCTTCGGTGACTACCCAAGTCGCCCGCATGTAGCTACAATGCCCCATCTAAACGCGTCTGCCCGCATCGACCAAGCCAATGTGTCCTCGTGTATCCGGGAATCGTGACGGGCCAGTCGGCAACCGATCGTAATACGCATAGCTAACCATTGGATTTTAACCAAGATGCCACAATGTTCAGCCTGAAAAACATGTTGAAAAAGACCACTCCCGCGAGCAAGCGCCCCGCCGGCGTGCGCGATGCGGCCACGGTAATACCCCGGTCAACGCATGGCATCGCAAAATCCGCTATTGGCAAGAACGCCCTGCAGGTGATCCAGACCCTTCTCTCTGCGGGCCACCAGGCTTACCTGGTTGGCGGCGGGGTTCGTGACCTGCTGTTGGATATGCGCCCCAAGGATTTCGACATCTCGACCAGCGCAACACCCGAACAGGTGGTCAAGCTGTTCCGACGCTCAAGATTGATCGGTCGACGCTTCAAGATTGTGCATGTTTACTTTGGCCGGGAGGTAATCGAAGTCTCCACCTTCCGCGGCCAGCACCCCGAAGAAGATCAGGACCAGGCTCATCCCCATGCCCAGCGCTCGGCAACCGGGCAGCTATTGAGGGATAACATCTACGGCACCCTCGAGGAAGATGCCCTGCGCAGGGACTTTAGCGCCAATTCACTGTATTACGATATCAGTAATGAGACGATCCTTGACTACACCAACGGATTTGCCGATATACAGGCAAAATGCCTGAAGATGGTTGGCGAGCCTGTAAAGCGCTTCAAGGAAGATCCCGTGCGCTTGCTGCGGGCTATCCGCTTCAGCGCCAAACTGGGCTTCAGCATCGAACCGGAGACCGCCCGCCCGATTATCGAACTCAGCGACCAGTTGCAGCATATACCCTCCGCGCGACTGTTCGACGAAGCGTTGAAAATATTACTGTCCGGTCATGGCGCGGCCAGTTATGCCCTGATGAAAAAGTACCACCTGTTCGGGCAACTATTCCCCCTGACCCAGGAATCGCTCGACCACGAAGGCGATGAATTTATTGAGCAGGCACTGATAAACACTGACGAACGGCTAGCCCGGGGATTGGGCATCACGCCGGCGTTCTTTTTTGCAGTCGTGCTTTGGCCGCCACTGCAACGCAAGCTGAGCGAGTTTGACGAGCCCAACGGACCAACCATAACCGGCATGCAGCGTGCCGGCGAACAAGTGATCTCGCAACAGGTTCAGCGCACCGCAATTCCACGCCGTTTCTCCTACCCCATGCGAGACATTTGGGATTTACAAGTTCGCCTACCTCGTCGACAGGGCGAACGCGCCGGCAAAATGCTCAGCCATCCAAGGTTTCGCGCGGCTTATGATTTTCTGTTACTAAGGGAACAGTGCGGCGAAACCACCGAAGACCTGGGCGCGTGGTGGACTGAGTTCCAGGACGCAGACCAGAACGAGCGCACCCGGATGGTAGGGGCGCTGGGGCATGGCGGACCGAAACGACGACGCCGCAGCAGGAGTCGCAGGAAACCTAAACCGCAGGAATAATGTCCTTGCTTCATTGCGCGTACGTGGGCCTGGGCAGCAACCTCGACCAACCACTTATCCAACTACAGCGTGCCGTGGCCGCGATGGCGCAACTTACCTTCTCCAGCCTGGATGGCGCCTCGAACGTTTACCAGAGCCGCCCCCAGGGCCCTGCCGGGCAACCTGACTATATGAACGCGGTTGTACGGTTAACGACCGAATTGGCACCCCACGCATTGCTGGCAGCGCTGCAGGCGATTGAAACCAGCCAGGGGCGCACCCGGGACGTTCACTGGGGACCGCGCACCCTGGATCTCGACTTGCTACTCTACGACGACCTTGTACTCGATACCGAGGACCTGGTCATACCCCACCCCCAATTGACCAGGCGCAGTTTCGTGCTGCTGCCCCTTAGTGATATTGACCCGCACCTCGCACTCCCGAACGACCTGCCAATCGCCGCAGCGCTCGCCGCGACAGGAACCGAAGATCTCGAATTTTTCGCCACTACCAGGCAACTTTGTCAAACTTGTAGTTAATCTGGCGAATCTTTACAATGGCGCCGGATAACGCGTGCTGGCAAGGTGTAATTACCCGCCAGACCCATGCAATTCCATAGCGGTCAACTGCGGATTCCAGGTTTAACCCAAAGGCAGCACACCCATGAGAAAAACCACCCTTTCCAGGTTACAACGCCTTAAGCGTGAAGGTGAAAAATTCACCGTACTGACCGCTTATGACGCATCTTTTGCCCAACTCATTAGCGAGGCCGGGGTTGAGGTATTACTGGTTGGCGATTCCCTTGGCATGGTTATCCAGGGGCGCGACAGCACCGTGCCGGTGACGATGGACGATATGATCTATCACACAGCCAATGTGAGTCGCGGTAAGGGGGCATCTTTCCTGATGGCCGACTTACCCTTCATGAGCTATGCAAGCCCGGAACAGGCACTGGGCAACGCTGCACTGCTGATGCAAGCGGGCGCCCATATGGTCAAGCTCGAAGGCGGCGGCTGGCTCAGGGACACCGTCAAGCGACTCGATGATTGCGGCATCCCGGTCTGCGCGCACATTGGATTAACGCCGCAGTCGGTGCATAAAATCGGCGGCTACAAGATTCAGGGCCGCGACGCTGACAGCGCCCGGACGCTGCTCGAAGACGCATTGCTGCTGGAAAGCGCAGGCGCGGACATCCTGTTAATGGAATGTGTGCCCAGCCCGCTGGCACAGAAAATTACCCAGGCCCTTAGTATTCCGACTATCGGTATCGGTGCCGGCCCGCATACCGACGCCCAGGTGTTGGTCATGCATGACATGCTCGGCATCGCCACCGACTACGCGCCCAAATTTGTGAAGAACTTCCTGCCTGGAAACGACAGCGTTCAGGGTGCGATTAGCGCCTATGTGGCGGCGGTCAAGGACGGCTCCTTCCCGGGCCCGGAACACATTTACGAATCATGAATATCGTAACCACCATCGATGCGATTCGCGAGCCACTGGCGCGGGAACGCGACGCCGGCCAAACCATCAGCTTTGTTCCAACCATGGGCAACCTGCATGAGGGCCACATGGCGCTCATCGAGGCCGCCCGACAGGCCAGCGATCGCGTGGTGGCGAGCATCTTCGTGAACCCGATGCAGTTCGGCCAGAATGAAGATCTCGACTCCTACCCGCGCACCTTGGCCGACGACCGGGAAAAGCTGGTCGCTGCAGGCGTGGATTACCTGTTCGCGCCCAATGTCAGGGATATGTACCCAATGGGTATCGAAACCCAGATCACCGTGCCCGTTCTGTCCCATATCCTGTGTGGCGTCAGCCGGCCCAGCTTTTTCACGGGGGTCGCCACGATCTGTGTGAAGCTGTTCAATATCGTGCAGCCGGACATCGCCGTATTTGGCGAAAAGGACTGGCAGCAATTGACCATTATCCGCCATGTGGTTGCCGATCTATGGTTGCCACTGGAGATCATGGGCGTGGCTACCGGTCGCGCGGAGGATGGTTTGGCGCTGAGTTCACGCAATGGCTACCTGACAACCGCCGAACGCGCTATCGCGCCGGCACTGTATCAAACGCTAAGCTACACAGGGCAACAGATAGTAGCGGGCGAGCGAGATTATTCCGCGTTGGAGCAGGCCGCGATCCGCCGCCTGGATCAAGCCGGTTTTAAGCATGATTACGTGAAAATCGTTAACCAACATACCCTCGAATACCCGACCTCCGCCGATAAAGAGCTGGTCATCTTAGCGGCCGCCCAACTCGGCAAGGCCCGTCTGATAGATAATCTGCTGGTTGATATTTCCTGAGCCGGCTTGACCCGGTAGCTGTATATATGTACAGTTATATACTTGCATAATCCTAGAAACCTCAATTGGATCACGAAAGTATGCACAACCTCTTGACGCACCTGGAAAATTTGAAAAGCTCTCATCACCAATAAGGTGACCTTGAGTTTTTCAAATTCCCCATGCACATCAATATGTTGCACATCTTTTTCACGCTCAACTGAGGCTTCTAGGATAATCCTGAAAACCAACTCACTTCGAACCCGTAAACATGGAT
>CAXMOT010000103.1:0-4798 GCA_964195105.1 uncultured Gemmatimonadales bacterium
TGATTCAAATATTGAGCAGGTCAATTTTGTGCTAGATGAAATCGATGCACGTGACGTACCGACCTTGATGGTTTATAACAAAATCGATTTGCTGGCGCATTCGCCGCGGATCGACCGGGATGAAGAAGGAAAGCCATACCGGGTATGGGTGTCAGCCCAGGAGAACCAGGGCCTGGATTTACTCATTCAGGCGATCGTTGAACGGGTGGCCATTGATATCGTGCAGGAAGAATTGCATATCCCGGCTCATAACGGACGCTTGCGAGCGCTCTTTTACGAGCAGGGCGCGGTGACTTCGGAGCGGCTGAGTGACGCGGGCGATTATATCCTGCAAGTGCAGTTGCCCAAGCTGGAATATGAGCGAATTTTGCAGCGCGGGTAAAATACTCGCAAGCGCGGTGGTTTTTGGCTTGCAGCCTGATACCTCGATCTCTATGATGCGGGTCTCGTCCGCAAAATCCATTTGAAATGTGAAGAAATTAATCAATGTTGGAGAAGCCTATGGCCTGGAATGAACCGGGTAATCAGAATGATAAAGATCCATGGCAGGGTAATCGCGGTAGCGGTAACCAGGGGCCTCCGGATCTGGACGACGTAGCGCGTAAGCTGCAGGAAAAGCTGGGCAAGATATTTGGCGGCAAGGGTTCCGGCTCAGGCGGCGGCTCAGGAACGTCAGGCCAGGGTATTGGCGGCGGAGCGTTGATTGTTGGCTTGATCGCGGTGCTGCTGTTGTGGGCCGGGTTCGGATTCTACACCGTTGACCAACAGGAACGCGGCGTTGTATTACGGGTCGGCAAGTTTGCTGAAGTGGTCCTGCCAGGATTGCACTGGAACCCCCCGTTAATCGATGAAGTCGCAAAGATTAATGTGACCAAGGTGCAGTCTCACAGCTCCAGGGGCACGATGCTGACCCAGGACGAGAATATCGTCGATATCAGTCTGTCGGTGCAGTATGTCATCGCTAATCCGAAAGATTTTTACCTCAATGTCCGGGACCCCGAGTTGTCACTGACACATGCCACGGACAGCGCACTGCGCCACGTCGTGGGCGGTTCCACCATGGATAGCGTACTGACGGAAGGTCGTGAACTGTTAGCGACCGACGTGCAGGCGAGGTTACAGAATTATCTCACCAACTATGGCACCGGCTTGCAAATCAGCCGCGTCAATATCGAAGACGCACAGGCACCCAAAGAAGTGCAGGCCGCGTTTGATGATGTGATCAAGGCCAAGGAAGACGAGCAACGGGTAAAAAATGAGGCGCAGGCCTATGCCAACGGTATTATTCCGGTCGCACGGGGTAATGCAAAGCGTCTGCATGAGGAATCGGTAGCCCACAAGGCAGAGGCGATTTCACGGGCCGAGGGTGAGGCGGATCGCTTCATCAAGCTGCTTGCAGAGTATAAAAAGGCCCCCGGGGTCACGCGTGAGCGCATGTACCTGGACGCCATTCAAGAGGTTTATTCCCAGACCAGTAAGGTGATGGTCGATGTCGAAGGTGGCAACAACATGCTTTACCTGCCGCTAGACAAACTTACCCAATCGAGTTCGATTGGCTCTTCAAGTGTGTCCGGAATTGGCGGCCGCGATTTGGAGAATTTAACCAATCAGGTGATCGAGAAGATCCGTGAGCGGCAGAATAATACGCGTGTGAGAGAGGGCCGATAACATGTCGAATAAGGGTATGTTTTCTATAGTTGTAGTACTGGTGGTGGTTTTTGTTGCCTCGCAGTGCCTGTTTATTGTGTCCGAACGTGAGCGGGCCGTGTTACTGAAATTTGGCGAGGTTGTGGATGCCGATGTCCAGCCGGGCCTGCATTTCAAGCTGCCGGTGGTCAACAAAGTGCGTAAATTTGATGGTCGCCTGTTAACCCTGGATGCGCGTCCCCAGCGTTACCTGACATTGGAGAAGAAGGCACTGATCGTCGATTCCTATATCAAGTGGCGTATTGCCGCGGTAGAGAAGTTCTATACCGCGACGTCGGGTGATGAGTTTGTTGCATCCCGCCTGCTGACCTCCCGGGTCGATACCGGGTTGCGTAACCAGTTTGGCGAACGCTCCATGCATGAGGTGGTCTCCGGTGAACGGGACCAGCTGATGGTTGAGTTGACGAAGGAGTTGAATCGAGTAGCCACAGAGGAATTGGGTATCGAGGTAGTGGACGTGCGAGTCAAGAAAATTGACCTGCCACCTGAAGTCAGCAGTTCGGTGTTCAATCGTATGGCATCCGAGCGGGAACGCATAGCGCGGGAATATCGTGCCCAGGGACGTGAATCGGCGCAGGCGATCGAGGCGGATGCTGATCGCCAGAAGGTGATTATAGAAGCCGAAGCCTACCGCGACGCGGAAAAGGTTCGCGGTGAAGGCGATGCCATTGCGGCGGCGACTTATGCCGATGCATTTAACCGGGACCCGGAGTTCTATTCCTTTACTCGCAGCTTGACCGCCTACAAGGGCAGCTTCGGCCAGGGTAATGACATGATAATTATCGATCCCAAGAGCGAGTTCTTTAACTACCTGAACAAATCGGGTGGCAAATAGGGCGCGATCGAACCAAAATACAGTACTCCATCGAGGTAGTAATGATGGAATACCTGCCGGGTGTATACCCGGCTTTTTTGTGAGTAGAGAAGATTAAAGCGCAATCCCATGTGGCATGATCTGGCAGTCGCATTTTGTTTAATGCTGGTGATCGAGGGCATCATTCCGTTTTTGGCCCCAAGCCGCTGGCGGGCGATGGTAGAATACCTCGCTGAGATAGATGATCGCGGTATGCGTATCATGGGGTTGGTGAGCATGCTGATTGGCACGGCAGTGCTGTACCTGATTAATTGAAGTCCGAAGGTAAGTTTGTGGGAAAGTTAGAGTCATGACAGATTCCAGACGTTGGTTATTACCCGAGGGTATCGAAGAGGTACTGCCCCCGCGTGCCCGCCAGATCGAAGTGTTGCGGCGCGACCTGCTCGATCTATACCATAGCTGGGGTTATGAGCTGGTTATACCGCCATTTGTCGAATACCTCGAGTCACTGCTAACGGGGGTCGGGTCCGATCTTGATTTGCAAACGTTTAAAGTCACCGATCAACTGACCGGCCGCATGATGGGCATCCGCGCAGATATTACGCCGCAAGTGGCGCGCATGGAGGCCCATAGCCTGAAGCGTGATGGCGTGGTTCGACTGAGTTACAGCGGCAGTGTGCTGCGGACACGGTCGCCCAACTTATTGCCCTCGCGCAGTCCGTTACTGATTGGGGCGGAGGTATATGGCAGCGCGCAACTATCCGCAGACGTCGAAATAGTCAACCTGATGCTGGAAACGCTGAAACGTACTGGCCTGCATGGCTTGCACCTTGATCTGGGCCACGTGGGCGTATATCGCGCCATCGTTGAATCTGCGGGTCTTGGTGCGGACCAGAAGAGCGAGTTATTTGATATCCTGCAGCGCAAAGCGGTTGCTGAACTGGATGATTTTATCAGCGCCGGGGTACAGGATAAGGTGCTGGCGGAGCAGTTGCGCGTTCTCGTCGATCTTCATGGTGGCATCGACGTGCTTGATAACGCGCGGCAAAAGTTGGCTGGTGTACCGGCGGTGGTCGCGTGCATTAGCGAACTCGAGGCGCTTGCCCGGGCGGTTGCTGCCGCTCATCCCGACATTGATCTGTATTTCGACCTCGCTGAATTGCGTGGTTACGAGTATCACACCGGGGTGGTGTTCGGGGCTTACGTCGACGGTTACGGCCAGTCGATCGCCAAAGGCGGGCGTTATGATGACATTGGTAGCGTGTTTGGGCGGGCCCGGCCTGCCACGGGATTTAGCGCAGACCTTAAGGCATTGATTCAGTTGTTGCCTGAACCAGTGCAAGCCGCCGCCGCGATACTGGCGCCGGCAGACAACGACCCGGCCCTCGAAGCTGAAGTCAAACGACTCAGGGAGCAGGGCGAAGTGGTCATTCAGGATTTGGGTGGCGCCGACACAGGCGCGCAGGCAAATTTACGTAAGCTGGTGAAGACGGATGGTCACTGGAAATTGGCAGAATAGCGAGTAGAGAAAATCGTATCATGGGTAAGAGCGTTGTCATACTGGGGACCCAATGGGGTGATGAAGGCAAAGGCAAGATCGTTGATCTGCTGACCGATCAGGCGGAGGCGGTGGTTCGCTTCCAGGGCGGCCACAATGCTGGCCACACGCTGGTCATCAACGGCGAACAGACCATCCTGCATCTAATACCATCGGGTATTTTACGAAAAAATGTGCTGTGCCTGATTGGCAATGGTGTGGTGCTGTCACCCGAGGCGCTGCTTGAGGAAATCGCAGGTCTTGAGGCACGCAATATCCCGGTACGCGACCGTCTCCGCATTAGTGCTGCATGCCCGCTGATTTTGCCCTATCACATCGCCCTCGACCAGGCCCGTGAAGTGGCGCGGGGTGCGGCCAAGATTGGAACCACCGGGCGCGGTATCGGACCGGCCTATGAAGACAAGGTCGCCCGCCGCGGGCTGCGCGTGGGCGATTTGCTGAGTCCCGAACGATTCGCAGAGCAACTGCGCGAAGTGCTGGATTTTCATAACTTCTCGCTCAAGAATTTGTACCATTGTGAAGCGCTCGATTTCCAGCAGGTGCTTGATGAGGCGCTGGCCCAGGGCGAGCAAATCAAACCGATGATTGCGGATGTCACTGAAACCTTGCACAGCTTTCGCGAGCAGGGCAAGAACATCATGTTCGAAGGCGCGCAGGGCTCGTTGCTCGATATCGATCATGGTACGTATCCGTTCGTGACCTCCTCAAATACCACCGCG
>CAXMOT010000104.1:0-10989 GCA_964195105.1 uncultured Gemmatimonadales bacterium
AAAAGCAGAGCAAGAGCAGATGCTAATGGATTTTGAATTGGGAATAAAGCCTGCCGGCGAGATGGGTCGCGAGGGTGATTCCTATTACTTTGTCTGCCAGAACGACAGTATTTTGTGGCCAGGCAATGAAGGGACACTCGAACCGTTGGCGCCGCGCCACTGGCAAGCGCTTGGCATCGATTTCCAGGTTATCCAATACATTGGCGCGTTAGCGGGCAACCCCTGCTACCTGGTTGAAACCGCAGTCGAACAGCCGGCACCGGTAGGCTATGCCTGGGTGAGCCTGCGGCAAATCCTGATGTTGGCGAGTGAGGACCTGTTCGCATTTGCCGGCCGGGCCCGGCAGATCGCCTATTTCTATCGCACCAATCGTTATTGCGGTGAATGTGGTGGCAGGACCCGGCCGCATCGAGGCGAACTGCTACTGGAATGTGATGCGTGCGGGCACCAGCATTACCCGCGTATATCGCCCTGTATGATCGTCCTGGTAACGCGCGGCGAGGAAGTGCTGCTGGCCAGCGGGATCAAGCATCGACCGGGGCTGTATTCGACATTAGCTGGCTTTATTGAGGCCGGCGAGAATGCGGAGCAGGCGGTGCATCGCGAAGTGATGGAAGAAGTGGGTATAGAGGTAGAAGGGCTGGAATACATCGCCAGCCAGGCCTGGTCGTTCCCACACCAATTGATGCTCGGATATCATGCCCGCTACAAGTCGGGCGAGATTCGAATCGAACCTGAAGAGATAGAGGATGCGCAGTGGTGGCACTATCGTGACCTGCCGATGCATCCATCTATCCAGACTATCGCCGGCCGCCTGATCCAGGAATTCATCGACCGGCAGGAAGACTGATGCCGAATTGGAAGCAAACCCGTTTTTGCAGTTTCCGGGCGTTCCTGCTTAGGCTGTTCCTGAAGCTGAATTTTCGATACTGGGCGAAACGTACCGACATCGATATGCCGTCGTTGCGGGCGCGCGAAGATCGTCTCGCCGCATATATGCCCAAGCCACCGCGGCATGTGGAAATTGTCGACCTGCAAATCGACGGGGTAACGGCGCATCGCGTGTCACCTCCGGGTGTCAGTCCCGACCGGGTGATCCTTTACCTTCATGGTGGCGGTTATATCGCCGGGTCGCCGTCTTCTTCGCACCGGGACTTTATTTGGCGCCTGGCGGAGTATTGTGGCGTGACCGTTATCGCGCTGGATTATCGTAAAGCCCCGGAAGCACCCTTTCCCGCTGCCCTGGAAGACGCCGAAATCACCTATCATGCGCTGCTTAAGGAACACGCTGCGGAATCTATTGCCGTGGCCGGGGATTCTGCGGGTGGCGGGCTGGCGTTGGCACTAGTCCATAAACTCAGGGATGAGGGCGTTGCATTGCCCGCGGCGCTGGTGGTTTTGTCGCCGTGGGCCGACCTGAACAATACCGGCGACTCCATCACCCGTAATATGGCGACCGAGCGCATGGTTCCTGCACACCTGCTGGACGAACTGGCGGCTTTTTATATCGGTACACATGATCCGGAGAATCCCTACTTATCGCCTCTCTATGGTGATTTCACCGGGTTTCCGGCCAGCCTGCTGTTGGCCAGTGACAGTGAAGCCTTGTGTGATGACGCGATACGCGTGGCCGACAAAATGAAAGCGGCAGGGGTGCCGGTAGTGCTGCAGCTATGGACCAAGTTGCCCCATGCCTGGCCGGTGCTCGCGAGGTTCGTTCCCGAGAGTCGCGCTGCCCTGAAGCAGGTCGCGATGTTTTTACAGGGGCATTTGCGCGGTTAGGACCCTGCCTGCTCCATGTCCATCCGGACCGGCAGGCGCTTGGCACCCCAGTGCCCGGCCGGGCCGCTGAAACGCCCCGGTATTCGGGTGCCGCAATGCAGGCAGTGACCGCTGTTGTCCAGCTGCCAGTCACCCAGGGTATACCAATCCCGTTCGATGAGTCGCTCACCACAGTGTGGGCAATAGGTGCTGCTGCCCGCGGAATCATGTACGTTCCCGGTATAGGCGAAGTGGATGCCGTTACCGAGCGCAATCTGTCGCGCGCGAGTCAGGGTCGTTGCCGGGGTTGCTGGTGTATCCAGCATTTTCCAGTCCGGATGGAAGGCAGTGAAATGCATGGGAACGTCGGGGCCCAGGTTGTCTGCGACCCAGCGGGTCATTTCGTCAAGCTCCCGGTCAGAGTCGTTTTCGCCAGGTATCAGCAACGTCGTGAGCTCAAACCAGACATCGGTTTCATGCTTGAGGTATTGCAGTGTGTCGAGCACGTTGGTGAGGTGGCCGCCACAAATCTTATGGTAGAAACGCTCGGTGAAGCCCTTCAGGTCGACGTTGGCGGCGTCCATGTGGGCAAAGAAATCCCGCCGTGGCGCTTCACAAATATAGCCGGCGGTGACCGCGACACAGTTGATGTCGAGCTCATGGCAGGCGACGGCGACATCGACTGCGTATTCCAGGAAGATCACCGGATCGTTGTAGGTGAACGCGATACTCTTGCACCCGAGTTCACTGGCGCGTTGCGCAAGCTGTCGCGGCATCGCTCGATCGGCGAGGGTATCCATCTCGCGGGATTTACTCATATCCCAGTTCTGGCAGAACTTGCATGCCAAATTGCAGCCCGCGGTGCCAAATGACAGGACGGATGTGCCGGGATAAAAGTGATTGAGGGGCTTTTTCTCGATGGGGTCGATACAAAATCCGCTGGAGCGGCCATAGCTGAACAGTTTGACCTTCGCATCCTCGCAGCCCCGCACGAAGCACAGGCCGCGTTGTCCCTCGCGTAATTTACAATAGCGCGGGCACAGGTCGCATTGCACTCGGTCATCGTCAAGTCGATGCCAGTATTTGGTTGTCACTGTGGTTGTAGCGGTTGTAGCTGTATTCATACAGTATCTGAACCAATCCGTGGCCGAGGGTTCAGTTGCAGACGCTCGATTAATAGTTCGTATTTACGCATTTAGTGTAGTGTCCTGTATGAAATGCGTATTTCATACAGGACACTACACCTATTGAACTATTTCTTGCTGACACCTACCTAATAAAAGTAAGCAGTACTTCAGTGTTTTTGGATATGCCGGAGTTTACTATGGCAGACAGCAGACCGCCCGCAGTAGCGGGTAGGTTCTATCAAGCGGATCCCTATCGCCTGCAATGCGATGTCGATGAGTTTCTGGCGGCCGCCACGGCCCGGGATTACCCGGTCAAGGCCCTTATTGTGCCCCATGCCGGCTATGTGTATTCCGGCCCGGTGGCTGCGCAGGCCTATCGCCTGTTGCAGAATGCGGGTCAGGTTTCCCGGGTCATTCTGCTGGGGCCTGCGCACTATCATTATGTGCACGGGATTGCGGTACCGTCGGTTGCCAGCTTTGAGACGCCACTGGGCGCGGTGGATCTTGATACGGCTATGATTGCCGGGCTGGCGGAACTCCCGCAGGTGGATTACCTGGATGCCGCCCATGCGCCGGAGCACAGTCTCGAAGTACAGTTACCCTTTCTGCAGCGCTGTCTGGGAGATTTTAGCCTGGTGCCGCTGCTCATCGGCGATGCCAGCGCCGCGCAGGTGGGCGAAGTGCTTGATCGAGCCTGGGGCGGGCCCGAAACGTTGCTCCTGATCAGTTCGGATTTGAGTCATTTTCACGCCTATGCTGAAGCCCGGCAATTGGATGGCGAAACCAGCCGTGCGATTTGCCGCCAGAGCGAAGTATTGCAGTCCGAGCAGGCCTGCGGTTGTCGCGCGATTAACGGCTTGATGCATGCACTGAAGTCACGTTCGATGCGGGTGGTCGAGCTCGCCCTGGCCAACTCGGGAGACACGGCCGGACCAAAGGACCGGGTAGTCGGTTATGGTGCCTATGTCGTCTATTGAATCCCCGCCTGAAGCACCGTTGCAAATGGAGCGTTTGCACAGGCATACGCTGCTTAATCTCGCCCGGCAGGTGATTAGTCGAGGCGTGGAGGGCGAGCCCCGCCCCAAGGTCGACCCCCGGCGTTATAACCCGGTGTTGCGGGAACCGCACGGAACCTTCGTCACACTGTATCGGGATGGTAACCTGAGGGGTTGTATCGGCAGTCTCGAACCGCACCGAACCCTGGTCGAGGATGTGGCTCATAATGCCTTCGCTGCTGCGTTTTCCGATCGGCGTTTCATGCCCCTTACCGCGGAGGACCTGACGGACATCAGTATCGAGATCGCAATTCTGTCGCCCCTGCGTGCTATCGAGCCTGCGGATGAACTGGAGTTGCTGGAATTGCTCGAACCGCGCGTCCACGGTTTGCTGATCGAGGATGCCGGGCATCGTGCGACGTTTCTCCCCAAGGTGTGGCAGGTCATTCCCGATAAACGGGAGTTCCTCATCCAGTTAAGGTTAAAAGCCGGTTTGGCGGGTGATCATTGGAGCGAGACGTTGCGCGCAAGCGTCTATACAACGCTTGATTTTTCAGCCTGACGGTGGGTTTTCCGGTCTGGTTTTGCCGGGTTTAACCGCCCGGCCAACGTGTGTCTTAATGCGCCTCTTAATGCGTCATTGATGGTCTGGACGAGTGCAACGCATTGGAGTAGATTGACAGCAGAATTGAATTAGCGAGACCTATCATTATGTTATTTGGCACCAATACAGGCAGCAGTAAAGGGCAACTCATTGATCGCGAACGTGCCTTGCCGGGTCGTTCTGAGCCGATGCAGTTTAGTCCGGCGCATTTTGTAAACGGACACTCGATGTGTCCACCCTATCCCGTAGCAATGGACGTTGTGACTCTTGGTCTGGGCTGCTTCTGGGGCGCCGAGCGAGTGTTTTGGCAGTTGCCGGGCGTCTATGTTACCGCGGCCGGCTATGCAGGCGGTTATACGCCCAACCCTACTTACGAGGAGGTCTGTTCCGGAAGGACGGGGCATACGGAGGCGGTAAAGGTTGTGTTTGATCCGGAAATTATAAGTTTATCCAGCTTGCTCGCTACGTTCTGGGAAGCACATGACCCGACCCAGGGGATGCGCCAGGGTAACGATATCGGGACTCAATACCGGTCGTCGATTTACACATCTTCAGGTGGGCAGACGGATCGGGCGTTGGCGTCCCGGGATACCTATCAAACGGTATTGCGTAAGGCAGGCAAGGCTGACATATCGACGGAAATCGCTGAAGCAGGACCGTTCTACTATGCCGAGGGTTATCACCAGCAATACCTGGCAAAAAACCCTGGTGGTTACTGTGGCCTGGGTGGCTGCGGAATAGGATTTCCTGCCCGGGATTAATTTACGCAGCGCCTACTGTTGAAAAACTATCTACGTTGCTGATACGGCGTTAAAAATGGCCTCAAAATGCTCATTTATTTATATAAACCGCGCTTATTCGGCAATTTTTGCCTTGTCTCCGCTGCCTCGAAAACGTTTTTCAACAGCCTCCTGGCGGCCCGGTCTACGGATCTGCAGAGTAAGTTATTCGTCCTTATCGGAGGATCCGCCGCGTTTGGCGATATTGGAGAAGAAATTCTGGAATTGGTCCATCGCCTGAATTCCAACGGGGAAGAATTTCTTCATCAGGTATTCCGGATCATCCATGTGCTCAATGCTTGCGTCCATCTTTGCCTGGATCTTATCCAGCAGCGCAGTTTGCATGGGTTCCAGGTCCGGCAGCCCCATCATTTTACGTGCTTCTTCCGGAGTAACATCGATATCGATACTAATTTTCATTGTAGTGCCCCGTAGCAAGTTGTCGCTTCAGGCACTGGTATAACTGATTGGACAGAGGTTGTCTAGCCGCGGCGCTTGTTAAAGCGCGAACCGGGGGGTGGGCTTCGGATACATCAAGCATGTCCGGGCGATCGTTCAATAGCGTTATGCTGGATACAATAAAGGCGCCATGTGGCGCCTTTATTGTATCTGGTATTTAGTCCGGCTTGCGTCGATATAACGGATCCGGCTGGTTGGCCGACGCCTGGTAGGTGTGGTGGATCGGGTTGAAGCTGGCCAGTGCCGCCGCGACGTCCCTGCCTTCTTTTAACGCAAAACTGGAAAACCCGCAGCGCTGCATATAAAACAACTGGTCCTGCATGACATCGCCAATCGCACGGATGTCGTTTTCATAGCCATAGCGCTCACGCAGCAAGCGCGCGTAGGAATAACCGCGGCCATCGGCAAAGGCAGGAAACCTGATCGCTACGATGGAAAAACGTGCTAAATCGGCGCTGATCTCCTCGGGTCCCTCGTTACTGTCGAGCCATACGCCGAGGTTTCCGCCGCGGGCAATCAGCGCGTCCTTTTGCGCCTGCCACAGTGCCAGTGGCACGATGATATCGCCATCCGGTAGCGCCTGTTCTGCGTCCTCAACCAGCTGCCACTGATCCTGGACGATGTCTCCATCCCTAATGATATTAGCGGGCATTGCTGTACACCTTTGTCTTGAATGGGTCCATGCCAATACGGCGGAAGGTATCGATAAAGAATTCCTCTTCGATACGGTTGCCGATATAGACCTCGATTATTTTTTCGATGACTCCGGCGATTTCATCCTCGCCAAACGACGGGCCCATAATCTTGCCTACGGTCGCATCGATACCCGACTCTCCGCCCAGTGACACCTGGTAAAACTCGGCGCCTTTCTTGTCGACGCCCAGGATGCCGATATTACCGACGTGATGGTGTCCGCAGGCATTCATGCAACCGGAAATATTCAGCTCCAGCTCGCCGATATCATAAAGGTAATCGAGATTCTCGAAGCGCTCCTGTATGCGGTTGGCGATGGGGATCGACTTGGCATTTGCCAGGGCGCAGAAATCGCCACCGGGACAACAGATCATATCTGTCAGCAGGCCCAGGTTCGGGGTCGCAAAGCTGTTGGCTTTGGCTTCCTGCCACAGGCTGTAGAGATCGGATTGCTTGACGTCCGCCAGGATGATGTTCTGGTTATGGCTCACGCGCAGTTCGCCGAAGCTGTACTTGTCGGCCAGCTCAGCCATGATGTCCATCTGCTCATCGGTGGCGTCCCCGGGCGCATAGCCCTTTTCCTTCAGGGTCAGGGTGACGATTGCATAACCGGGCTTCTTGTGGGTGCGCGTGTTACGGGTCACCCAGTTACCGAATACGGGTACTTCCGCGCACTGTGCGGCAAAGGACGGGGCCTCCGCTGGCAGCGTCTCGTAATTCGGTTCCGTGAAAAATCCCTTCAGGCGATCGACTTCAGCATCGGTAACGGTGATCGGGCCATCTTTGATATGAGCCCATTCTTCCTCGACCATCTCGGAGAACTTTTCCGGGGTGAGGGCGCGCACCAGGATCTTGATGCGTGCCTTGTATTTGTTATCGCGCCGGCCATAGCGATTGTAAACCCGCAGCACTGCCTCGAGGTAACTCAACAGGTGTTTCTTGGGCAGGTATTCCTTGATGACGCTGGCAATAACCGGGGTGCGACCCTGGCCGCCACCGGCAAGAATCTTGAAGCCGATTTCGCCTTCTTCATTGCGCACCAGGTATACGCCCACATCGTGCACCAGTACTGCCGCGCGATCGCTGGTTTCGCAGGCGTTAACGGCAATCTTGAATTTACGGGGCAGGTAGGCAAATTCCGGATGGAAGGTTGACCACTGGCGCAGTAATTCACAGTAGGGGCGAGGGTCTTCCATTTCTTCCGAAGTTACACCGGCATATTGGTCCGCGGTGACGTTTCGGATGCAGTTCCCGCTGGTCTGGATAGCGTGCATCTCGACTTTGGCCAGGTCGGCCAGGATGTCGGGCACTTGTTCCAGCTTGGGCCAGTTGAACTGGATGTTCTGGCGGGTACTGAAATGGCCATAGCCCTTGTCATAGGTGCGGGCGATATGGGCCAGCATCCGCATCTGCGCCGAGGACAGCATGCCATAGGGTACGGCGACCCGAAGCATCGGTGCATGGCGTTGGACATACAGGCCGTTTTGCAGGCGCAGCGGCAAAAATTCTTCGTTGGGCAGGTCGCCGGCCAGGAACCGTTGGGTCTGGTCGCGAAACTGTTCCACACGATCGTCGACGATCTGCTGATCATAATTGTCGTACAAGTACATAATGGTAATTGGGCTCTCTAATCAAATACGTAGGCGATTATTTTCGGGGCATTATGATAACCGCATCAAGTTCGACTATAAACGAATAATTATATATATGGTTAGAACGCCAGCTTATGCGTCTCAACTGCATCCATATTCCATAAATGGTAGGATTGCTTGCAACCACCATCCAGGGGCCGAAGTATGGCGCTACCAAACAAAACGGATGCTACCCCACTCGCTTTGCATGCCTTGCCCTCAATCCTCACCGCATATCGGGAAATTTGCGATGAGAAAAAGCTTTCGCACAGCAATATGCTCGTGACCGGCGAATAGAACGATGCATAGCAAGCACATGCAGTCTGAACTGCCTGGCGCCGGGCCGCTGATATGATCGTGATAACTAAATTCAATCCTCGAGAATGAATATGAGAATAGAGGGTTATTTTGAACAGCAAGGATCCGGCTCGCCCATTGTATTTATTCATGGTTCGTATGCAACGACGTCCACATGGAAAAAGATGGTTGAACAGTTGGCAGTAAACAATAACTGTATTTCAATAAAGCTACCCGGCCACTGCGGCACACCAGAACCAGACGATTTTTCTGATCCTACGATGGAAACAGAGCTAGCCATTATAGAGCGGGTAGTTACTCAACTAACAGATCAACCGATACATATTGTTGGGCATTCTTACGGTGGTGTCGTCGCTTTAGCACAAGCGTTGAAGGGCAGTCTGGACTTGAGTCAGATGACGCTGTTTGAACCGGTCGCCGTGTGGGTGCTCGATAGAGTGAAGGACACAGAAATGAATGATATTGTCCAACGCTTCCTGGCAAAATATCGTCATGATGTGTCGCGTAAAATCCCATACTCTTGTGGTCAGGTCATTGATTTTTGGGGTGGTGATGGTGCTTTTGCGCCGCTACCGGATTTTATTAAGGACAGTATGGATGCATTAGTAATAAATAATATTCGACATTGGGATATTTGTGAGTCCATACCCAGTCGCCATTCTGATTTGCAGGGATGCCATGTCCCGACGCGAGTGGTTTGTGGTACTCAATCTAATCCCGTAGCCCATGCGATATCGAACCACTTAAACAAGGAAATACCCAACAGCAGGAAATATGTTATCGAAGGTGCAAGCCATTTCCTGGTCACTAGTCATGCCAGTGAGTGTCTATCGGTTCTTCAAGACCCGTTCGCTTTCTAATGGCAAGACTAGCGCGGATGAAGCATTCAAGATTCCACCAAGAACCCCATGCGGAACAATTTATGCTGCGCTTCAATTGTGCTCACAGGCAAGCGTTATAGCCTCTCAAAGATTTCACCATAAGGAACAATATGAATAAGTTAGTTCAAGGGACGATTGCCGTTGGAGCCTTTATTCTCGCTCTCGGTAATGCGGAAGCGATCGTTATCAGACATGATGTTGAAGATCAAAAATACCAGGACTTTGGCGCCCAATACTCGGCTTCTGTTGCTTACGCTGGTGGGTGCGCTACTACGTTACTTTCGCCTTCATGGTTACTTACCGCTGCTCATTGTATATCGGGGCGTGAAGACAAGTTTTTTGCTGCCCAACATCTGGGCAACGATTATCGAATCGATAAGTTAATAGTGCACCCAAAGTTCGACAAGCATCAAGACGAACTATTCGATGTAGCACTTATCCAGTTAAAAGATCCAGTTAATGGCGGGCGCCCGGCTAAGCTTTACAGCGCTCAAGACGAGGTGGGAAAGAAAGCGATTTTCATCGGTCGGGGTACATTCGGCAATGGGCGGGATGGCCTGATTAGGCACGACTACACACAACGGGGTGCCACTAGTACAATAATATCTGCGGCTGAACAGGTAATAGGTTTCAGGTTTGATGGACCGGAAACAGCTACTGAATTGGAAGGCATTAGTTCCCGTGGTGATAGTGGCGGGCCAGCATTCACCATCGATGATTCCATGCTTTATGTAGCAGGAATTAGCTCTTACCAGGAAAGAAACGGGTTGAAGGAGGGGACGTATGGCGTATATGAGTACTATTCGAGAGTTTCTTTGTACGTGGATTGGCTTACATCTGTTATGGAGCAGACTCCGGGGGCCTCTATTCCCCACCATTCAGTGATTGAAGCGATAAAACTCAACGATCGAGATAAAATGAATTCTGCTTTATTAAAGGATATCGATTGGGCAACGAAACCGGACATGGTTAGCGAGGCAATGTATCAATCGATCATTCTCAACAGGGTTAATCTTGGCAAAAATCTGATAGAAAATGGCGCCAGGATAAATGCGATCAAAATACACAGAATGTCAGCTTTTGAGTTTTCCCTAACAAAGGATCGTAAAGACTATTTTGACATGTTACTGGAAAGTACCAGCAAGCAGTCCGATATCCATGACTCATCCAGTTATGTTTTGGCGCTGGCAATCTCCGTATTTCACAACGATGCTAATTTATTGCGGCGTGTTAAATTGCTAGTTAAACAAGGTGTTAATGTTAATGCCAGAACCGACAGTGGTGATGCGGCACTAAACATTGCAGGGTGGAATACGGATAACCATGAATTGGTGAAATACCTTGTAGAACAGGGGGCCGAAATCAACAATGCTAATAATAACGGTGATACCCCACTTATGGATGCGGCTTATCTTGGGAAAATCAATAACCTCCGCTTTCTCCTGGCGAGCGGTGCTGATACCAGCTTGAAGAATAAAAACTCAAAAACCGCATTGGATATAGCTCGAGATAAAAACCATAAAGAGGCTATAGGTTTACTGAGTTCTTATGATGAATAATCGGCTAGTCATTAAAATTAATGGCTATAACAGAGCAGGGCACCCGACTTCCAGTCGATGTTCTATGGACTCTCCCCCAAATTGATCGATACCTTTTTTGACGAGGAGAGCGATGAAACATAACGCGGAGTTTCCAGGAGGAATGTCGCGGCGCCCATTTCGACTTGTTGCACCCGTGTGTT
>CAXMOT010000105.1:0-6849 GCA_964195105.1 uncultured Gemmatimonadales bacterium
CTTCGGCAACAGGTTCTTCAGAAACAGGTTCTTCAGAAACAGGTTCTTCAGTAGCAGGTTCTTCCGCAACAGGCTCTTCAGTAGCAGGTTCTTCAGCAACAGGCTCCTCAGTAGCAGGTTCTTCGGCAACAGGCTCTTCGGCAACAGGCTCTTCAGTAGCAGGCTCTTCACTCGCTAAAGGCTCTTCGGCAACAGGTTCTTCAGCAACAGGTTCTTCAGCAACAGGCTCCTCAGTAGCAGGTTCTTCAGCAACAGGTTCTTCGGCAACAGGCTCTTCAGTAGCAGGCTCTTCGGCAACAGGTTCTTCAGTAACAGGCTCTTCAGTAGCAGGTTCTTCGGCAACAGGCTCTTCAGCAACGGGCTGTTCACTCGCTGAAGGCTCTTCAGCAACAGGTTCTTCACTCGCTAAAGGCTTCTCAGCAACTGCCTCTTCACGCTCTTCAACCTGGGCCGCGTCAGCAGTGGCTGGCGCTTCGTCAGTCGTCACAGCTTCAGTGATCACGGCTGCAGTTTCTTCAGGGGCTGCCGTCTGCGCTGGTGTTTGCTCGGTCAGCGGTGTTACGTCCCGGGCAGTAAATTGCGCGGGTGGCTGCTTCTCTGTAGCGTCGCTATCCTGGGCCTGTAACTCAGTCCCGGTCTCTTCTACCTGGGTCTGCTCACCCGGCTTCTGTGGCCTTCTGCCCCTGGATTGAGAGCGTCTTCCACGTCTTGGCCGAGTTCTCTTTTCCTCGGAATTCCGTTCCTCTCCTTCTTTGCGCTGCTCACCGCTAGTAGCGCTTGATTGGTCGGTCTGTGCTTTCTGCTCTGTCTCCGGTTTCTTTTCCCTGGGATTACGTCCGCGAGAGGGCTGGTTTCGGCTAGAACCTTTCTTGCGCTGCTCATCCTTGTTCTCTGAGCTGGATTCACTTCTACGGCGACGCGTTTGGCCTGTTTTGGCGGTGTTACCCGGTTCGGATTTGCGCGCTGGTCGTCTGTTTCTTGGCGCCGGTTTGATTTCAACTGGCGGCGTTTCCTGGGCCGGCTCACCACCCATCAGGGAGGAGAATAAACGTTTTACAAAGCCGGGCTTCTTGGGCTCGGGCTTGGGCTCGGGCTTGGGTGCGACGGTCGGGCGCTTACCGGGAACGACGCCCGAAACTGCGGCTTCGGATCGCTTGGTCTCTGCTGCGGGCAGCAGGTCCGGGGGAGTGTCCTCACTTTCGGGTACTAGCCCGTAGCTGGAATCCGTAGTTTGGACCACTTCATCGTCATCCCGAATGCGCTGCACTTCGAAGTGTGGCGTTTCCATGTTGGGATTGGGAACGATCACGACCCTGACATTCTGGTGCTCCTCAATCAGCGTGATATTCTGGCGCTTTTCATTGAGCAGGAAGGTCGCGACGGTGACCGGCAAAATAGCGTGAATCTGGGCCGTGCGGTCTTTAAAGGATTCTTCCTCGATCAGGCGCATTACCGACAGTGCCATTGATTCAACGCTGCGAATCGTGCCATGGCCGTTACAGCGAGGGCATACCAGTGTGGTGGTTTCGCCAAGCGATGGTCGCAGGCGTTGGCGTGACATTTCCATCAGGCCAAACCGGGAAATACGTCCCACTTGAATGCGGGCACGATCCAGCTTCAGTGCGTTACGTAAGCGGTTTTCAACTTCCCGCTGGTTACGATTGCTGGTCATATCGATAAAGTCGATAACGACCAGTCCGCCCATATCCCGCAAACGCAGCTGGCGCGCGACTTCATCTGCAGATTCCAGGTTAGTTTGCAGTGCGGTTTCTTCGATATCACTGCCTTTGGTTGCGCGCGATGAGTTTACGTCGATCGATAATAGCGCCTCCGTAGGATCGATGACGATAGAGCCGCCCGAGGGAAGCTTTACTTCGCGCTGAAATGCCGTCTCAATCTGGCTTTCGATATGATAACGATTGAATAGCGGAACATTGTCCTTATAGAGTTTTATCCGGCTCAGGTAATCGGGCATTACCTGGTTGATAAAGTCGCAGGCTTCCTTGTGCACCAGTTCGTTGTCGATCATCACTTCCGCGATATCGCGACGCAGGTAGTCCCGGATCGCTCGAATGATCAGGTTGGTCTCCTGGTATACCAGGAACGGTGCGCGATTCTCAAGGGCAGCCTTGGTAATGGCTTCCCAAAGTTGCAGCAGGTAATCCAGGTCCCATTGCAGTTCTTCGATGTTCTTGCCTACGCCCGCGGTCCGCACAATGACTCCGCTCGCGTCGGGAATAGCCAGCTGTGCCATGATCTCCTTCAACTCGGAGCGATCATCGCCTTCTATGCGGCGGGATACGCCGCCGGCGCGGGGATTATTCGGCATGAGTACCAGGTAGCGGCCTGCCAGGCTAATGAACGTAGTCAGGGCTGCGCCCTTGTTGCCGCGCTCTTCTTTTTCAACCTGGACGATGAGTTCCTGGCCTTCCTTGAGCACTTCCTTGATGCTGACACGTCCCTTGCCGGAGGGCTCCTTGATAAAGTACTCGCGGGAAACCTCTTTCAGTGGCAGGAAGCCATGACGATCCGAGCCAAAGTCAACGAAAGCTGCTTCAAGACTGGGCTCAACTCGGGTGATCTTACCGCGGTAGATATTGGATTTGGTTTGCATGCGAGAACCGGATTCAATATCCAGGTCGTACAAGCGTTGTCCGTCTACCAGGGCTACTCGCAACTCCTCGGGCTGGGTTGCGTTAATTAACATTCTTTTCATGTTGCACTATTGTCCTTTGGGCGATACCCCAAGACAACAGGCCGGGAACAGCGGAGCGCTGCTTAAGAAGACAATGACAAACAGGCCGCCTGGGTCAATCGACCCGGACGCCCTGAGGCACGATCCTTTTTAATAAATCTTAAGCACATAAACTGTAATATTAACAGTTAGTTATCGTTAATTCCTGGTGCTACTTATAGATACAATAAAGAAGTAATGACAAGTTGTGAAAGGCCCAACTGTGGGTCGTTTCAACGCTTTGTCCGCGGCTTCCCAAGTGCTTGAATCAGTCACTTGGGAAAGCATGTTGCTTAGGCAACTTCGTAATTTCCGGCGTTGACCTGGCTCGGGTGCCAGTCGGTTTGTTGGTTAACCTGCTTGCGTCTCTGCGTAGTACTGGAGCCCGCCAGGGTTTTGCCGGAGTGGAAGCAGCTAGTTGCTTCGCTAATCACCTTGATTTAAAACTTCTTAATTAATCGAGTAGCCTGTTGTTTGGTTCACGCGATTACTACATTCCACGCAACGTTTTTTTGGCCGGGCACCATGCCTGGCGTAAAGCGGTTGCGTGACTGAAACTGGTCAGGTTGGCCAAAAATGTGTTGGCCTAACCATATCAATTAAGGGGCTCAGCTAGTAAAATGCCGGTCGATTTTACGTCGGCTGTTATTGATGTCTCCACCTCTACCCGAGCGCGCACAATATAGCAATAAAATATTGCTACATCAATCAATTAGTGAATTTCCGTAAGTAGTATTCTTGACTTAACCCGGTAATGAGAAACGAGTGTCAAAGGTTCAGCAAATAGAGATCGACGACGGTAATGTCGGCCAACGTGTCGATAATTTCCTGCGTACCTGCTTGAAGGGTGTTCCCAAGTCGCGAATATACCGGTTAATTCGCAAGGGAGAGGTGCGCGTCAACAAGGGCCGCATTAAACCGGAATACAAATTGTGCCTCGGTGATGTGGTGCGGGTTCCACCGGTACGGCAAAGTGAAACGGAACATCCGGTCGCCGGCACCCAGAACGTGCAGCGGATCCTCGACGCCATCATCTATGAAGATGAGCGGCTACTGGTCGTGAATAAACCCTCCGGATTGGCGGTCCATGGTGGCAGCGGTATTAAACTGGGGTTGATCGAAATCCTGCGCCAGGCAAAGCCATTGGAGCGATCCCTCGAGTTGGTGCATCGGCTCGATCGGGATACCTCCGGTTGCATCATGGTGGCAAAGAAACGCGCGCTGCTGACTCATTTGCACGAGCAACTGCGTAGTAAGACCATGGATAAAACCTATCTCGCCCTGGTGGTCGGTCGCTGGCCCAAAGCCAAGCGGCTGGTAAACGCGCCGTTACGCAAGAATACCTTGCAGTCGGGCGAGCGGATGGTGGTGGTCGCGCCCGATGGTAAGCCGGCTGAAACCCGATTCGAGGTGCTCAAGCGGTTCGACAAGTACACGTTAGTGCGAGCCATGCCCATTACCGGCCGGACCCACCAGATTCGGGTACACTGCCAGTATATCGGCCATCCGATTGCGGGTGATGCAAAATATACCAAGGATGAGGATAACGCGATCCTGAAGAAATTGGGGCTGCGGCGACTGTTCCTGCATGCGGCCGCCCTGGACGTGGCTATGCCCGATCGTAAAGATCGACTGAAACTGGAGGCACCACTCGATCCGCACCTGGCCGAATTACTGGAGCGTCTGTAAAGAAACTATGTATGAACTGATTATTTTTGACTGGGACGGGACGCTGATCGATTCAGAGTCCACCATTGTTAACTGCATGCAGGGGGCGATAGTGGAGCTCGGCTTGCCGGCGCGTGACGCCGCCAGTATTGGCAATATTATTGGCCTGGGGCTGCGCGAGGCGATCCTGCAGTTGTACCCGGAGTTCGACGATGCGCAGGTTGAAGCCCTGCGTGACGGCTATTCACGCTTCTTCATCAGTAATGATTTGACGTCCGGTGAGGTTTTTCCTAATGTATCTGAAACGCTGGCTGCGTTGCATGGCCATGGCTGCCATCTCGCTGTCGCCACAGGCAAAAGCCGCAGGGGCCTTGATCGCGCGTTTTCGCATATTGACTGGGACCATTATTTCCATGCATCGCGCTGCGCAGATGAAACCAAATCCAAGCCGCATCCTCAAATGATCCATGAATTGCTGGACCAGTTCCAGGTTCCGGCCGAGCGCGCCCTGATGGTTGGCGATACCGAGTATGATATGGATATGGCGCGGCAGGCCGGTGTCGATCGGGTGGCAGTGGATTACGGCGTGCATCATGTCGATCGACTGGTGCCGTACGAGCCGCGGTTGGTGGTGGGTGATTTGAAAGACCTTGCCGACTGGGTGTTGGCGCTTTAAAGCAATAGTGACAGGAGAATATATGAACGACAACCCTTGGAATGAGTCAGCCGAGCAGCCACCAACCCCTGCCAATGCAGCGGGTGAAGGCAAGGACCGGGCGCTGATCGAAAAGCTACTGATGTCGGCTAACAAGGAGCAGCGCAGGACGCGCCGCTGGGGTATATTTTTCAAGTCATTAACCTTTCTCTACCTGTTTGTCATCCTGATTATGTTTTCCTCCAGCATATTTATGGACAACGGTGTTCGGATGAGTAATAGCCACACTGCGGTAGTAGAAGTGGACGGTGTGATTGCGAAGGGTGAAGTCGCAGGTGCTGATTTTATTGTGAGTGGTTTGCGCAGGGCGTTTGAAGACGAAGGTACCAAGGGCGTGATTCTCAGTATCAATAGCCCGGGCGGATCGCCGGTACAGGCGGGTTATGTCTATGATGAAATAAAGCGTTTGCGCGGGCTGCACAGCGACATCAAGGTCTATGCCGCGATCGCTGATGTGGGTGCATCGGGTGCTTACTATATCGCCGCGGCGGCTGACGAAGTGTATGCGGATAAGGCCAGCCTGGTCGGTTCCATCGGCGTCATATCGTCAACCTTTGGTTTTGTGGATGCGATGGAAAAGCTCGGGGTTGAGCGAAGATTGTATACCGCCGGTGAAAACAAGGGTTTTCTTGACCCGTTCTCACCCAGCAACGAGAAAGAGGTCGAATTTTGGCAGAGCGTGCTGGAAGTGACCCACCAGCAGTTTATTGCCAAAGTGCGCGAGGGCAGGGGTGACCGGCTCAAGGAAACCGACAAGATTTTTTCCGGCCTGATCTGGAGCGGTGAGCAGGCGTTGGAATTGGGGCTGATAGATGGCCTGGGTAGCGCCGGCTATATAGCGCGGGAGTTGATCGGTGAGGAGAATATCGTTAATTTCACACCGCGGCGCAGCCCCCTGGAAGAGTTAACCGAAAAGCTCGGGGTCTCGATTGGCCGATCGATCGCGACCTATATGGGCATGCAGGGCACGGCGCGTCTTTATTAGAATCTCAGGGTATCCGCACTCCTTCGTTGGCGAGCATATCGACCAGGCAGATAAGCGGTAAGCCCTCCAGGGCGGTGACATCGTCCCCGGACATGCGACTGAACAGCGCAATACCGAGGCTCTCCCACTTGAAGCTGCCGGCGCAGTCCAACGGCTGGTCCTGCTCGATATAGCGGTTGACCATGTCTTCAGGTAAATCGCGAAACACCACGCTATAGGGCACTACCCGGCTCTGTCCGGAACCCGATGCGGTGTTGTACAGGTGCACGGCGGTAAGGAAGTCGAGCTGTTTTCCGCTGGCCATGGTTAGCTGCTGCCGAGCGCGCACAACGGTTCCCGGTTTTCCCAGCACCTGGCCATCGAGAACGGCAACCTGGTCGCTGGCGATAATTAATGCATCCGGATACTGTTTAGCGACAGCCAGTGCCTTTTCGGTCGCCAGGCGCAGCGCCAGCGTCTCCGGAGCTTCGTTTTCGAGCGGTGTTTCGTCGACTTCCGGGGCTATTGTCTCGAATTCAATGTTAAGCCGGGCCAGTAGCCGTTTTCGGTAGGGGGAACTCGATGCCAGGACAATTTGCATTGTGCGCCTTGAATAATTTAACCTAGAAAAGCAGAGCAAGAGCAGATGCTAATGGATTTTGAATTGGGAATAAAGCCTGCCGGCGAGATGGGTCGCGAGGGTGATTCCTATTACTTTGTCTGCCAGAACGACAGTATTTTGTGGCCAGGCAATGAAGGGACACTCGA